>NZ_AEWG01000149.1 GCF_000190375.1 Rubrivivax benzoatilyticus JA2 = ATCC BAA-35 | reverse complement strand
AGCCCGGCGCCGACGGCTACCACCTCGTGCTGGCCGACGACGGCGGCGACGGCTGGAGCAGCCGCGGCCGCATCGGCCCGCACGGGCTCGAACCCGAGCGCCTGGTCGAGCGCCGCCGCACGCGCGAGGTGCGGGCGGCCAACTTCCGCCGTGACGTCGGTGTCGTCAGCGCCTCCGGCGGCGGCGCCGAGCATGCACTGCTGCCGGGCGCGCAGGACCGCGCCGGCTGGCTGCTGCAGCTGGCGGCCGTGGTCGCCGCGGCACCCGAGCGTTTTGCCCCCGGCGCGGTGGTCGAGCTCTTCGTCGTCGGCACCCGTGGCGACGCCGCGTGGCGGCGTTTTGAGGTCGAGGCCGTCGAGCCGCTGGACCTGCCGGCCGGCCCGGCCTCGGCGCTGCGGCTGGCCAGCGCCGCGCCGGGGCCTTACCAGCCGCGCTGGGAGGTCTGGCTGGACCCGGCGCGCGGCTGGCTGCCGGTGCGCTGGACGAGCCGCGTCGCCGAGACCGGCGCCGAGGCCGACCACCGCCTCGTCGCGGCCGGCTCTTGAAATGGCCGTTGCCGGGGCCAACTGCGGCCCATGCAGATGCTGTACCAGTCCGACACCTTCGTCGTCGTCCAGGTCGAGTTGCCGGCCGAAGCCGGCGCGCCGGCACGCGGCGGCTACGAGATCGTCGACAAGCTCGCGCGCACCGACATCTGGATCGAAGGGGCGGTGGCCGAGAGCTTTCGCCGCGGTGTCGAGGCGCTGGCCGAACGCGACCCGGGCCCCGAGGCCTTCGACGACTTCATCGCCGGCTACGCCCGGCTCGCCCAGCAGCCGCTGAGCCTGCACTGAACGGGCGGGCACAATGGCGCGATGAACGCCCGCACGCCCGCCTACACCCGCGGCCAGGCCCTGGCCGACCTGCTGCCCCGGCGCATCGTCGTCATCGACGGTGCGATGGGCACGATGATCCAGCGCTGGAAGCTCGGCGAAGCCGACTTCCGCAACGACGCGCTGCGCGAGCACCCGAAAGACCTGAAGGGCAACAACGACCTGCTGTCGATCACGCGCCCCGACGTGATCCGCGAGATCCACGCCCAGTACCTGGCGGCCGGCGCCGACATCATCGAGACCAACACCTTCGGCGCGACGACCGTCGCCCAGGAGGACTACGACCTGGCGCCCATGGCGCGCGAGATGAACCTCGCGTCGGCGCGTGTCGCGCGCGAAGCCGCCGACGCCGCGGCCACGCCGGACAAGCCGCGTTTCGTCGCCGGCGCGCTGGGCCCGACGCCGCGCACCGCCAGCATCAGCCCCGACGTCAACGACCCCGGCGCGCGCAACATCACGTTCGACCAGCTGCGCGACGCCTACCGCGAGCAGGCCGAGGCGCTGCTCGACGGCGGCGTCGACCTGTTCCTCGTCGAGACGATCTTCGACACGCTGAACGCCAAGGCCGCGATCTTCGCGCTCGACGAGCTGATGGAAGCGCGCGGCGAGCGCCTGCCGGTCATCGTCTCGGGCACCGTCACCGACGCCTCGGGCCGCATCCTGTCGGGGCAGACGGTGGGCGCGTTCTGGCACTCGGTGCGCCATGCGCGGCCGCTGGCCATCGGCCTGAACTGCGCGCTCGGCGCGGCGCTGATGCGGCCGTACATCGAGGAGCTGTCGCGCATCGCCGACGACACCTACGTCAGCTGCTACCCGAACGCCGGCCTGCCCAACCCGATGAGCGAGACCGGCTTCGACGAGACGCCGCCGGTCACCGGCGCGCTGATGGCCGACTTCGCCAAGGCCGGTTTCCTGAACATCGTCGGCGGCTGCTGCGGCACGACGCCGGACCACATCGCCGAGATCGCGCGCCGCGTCTCGGCCTACCGGCCGCGCTCGCGCCGCGACCCGCTGTTCACCGGGCTGGTCGCGGCGGCCTGATCGCGGCCGTGTCCGCATCCCCGAGGGCGCCTCTGGCGCCCTTTGGGGAGAGGCGCTGGCATACGGGCCGGATCCGATCCGGGTTTCCCGGTCGGATCCGGAGCCCCCTCGGGGGGCGGCCGCCAGGCGGCCGGGGGCTCAAGGTGCAGCGCACTCGCAGTGCGCCATCGCCGCCGGGCGGCGGCCGTCGCTGGCCTGGATCAGCCAGGCTGCCTGCTGCCGCAGTTCGGCCAGCGGCGCCGGCAGCGGCGGCGGCAGTGCCGCCTGCAGGGCCGGCTGCAGCGCCGTGACGCCGAGGCCGCCGAACCAGGCCATCAGGCGTTCGGCACGGCCGGGCATCTCCTCCATGTACTGCACGCGGTAGCCCGGCGCCAGCTTGGCGCGCGCCGCGGCCACGGCCAGAGCGTCGCGCAGGCCACCGGTGCGGTCGACCAGGCCGCGCACGCGGGCCTGCGCGCCGCTCCAGACGCGGCCCTGGCCGATCTCGTCGATGCGCTCCGGCGTCGTCTTGCGCGCCGTGGCGACACGTTCGAGGAACTGGCCGTAGACGTGGCCGATGCTCGACTGCAGCACCTGCTCGGTGCGTGCGTCCAGCGGCGCGCGCGGGTCGTAGGCGTCGACCGCCCAGCTCGTGCGGTAGCCCTCGGTGTGCAGGCCCAGGCGTTCGAGCGCACGTTCGGCGGTCGGCAGCACGGCGATGACGCCGATCGAGCCGGTGATCGTCGCCGGGTCGGCGACGATCTCGTCGGCCGAGGTCGAGATCCAGAAGCCGCCCGAGGCCGCGACGTCGCCCATCGACACCACCACCGGCTTGCCGGCGGCGCGGGCCAGCTCCAGCTCGCGGCGGATCAGCTCCGAGCCGAAGGCGCTGCCGCCGGGCGAGTTGACGCGCAGCACGATGGCGCGCACCGCGTCGTCGTCGCGGGCGCGCCGCACCAGCGCCGCGGTCGACAGCCCGCCCACCGTGCCCGGGGCGGCCTCGCCGTCGACGATCATGCCCTCGGCGACGACCACCGCCACCGCGGGGCCGGCGGCCGGCGGCGTGAAACGCGCCGCGTAGGCGGCGAAGCCGATCTGGCGGAAGCTCTCGCCGTCGCGTTCGCCGCGGGCGATCAGCGCCGCGCGCATCTGGTCGCGGGTCTTCATCGCGTCGATCAGGCCTTCACGCGCGGCCAGCTTGGCGGCGTCGCCGCCGGCGGCGGCCAGGCGCTCGGGCAGCTCGGCGATGGCCCGCGACAGGCTGCCGGCGGGCAGGCGGCGCGCATGCTCGATGGTCGCCGCGTAGTCGGCCCACAGGCCGTCGTAGAGCTCGCGGTCGGCCTGCTCGGTCTCGGGCGACGGCCCGCTGGCGGCCAGCGTCTCGGCGGCGTTCTTGAAGCGCCCGGCACGCACCACGTGCGCGGTGACGCCGAGCTGGTCCAGCGCGTCCTTGAAGTAGGTGCGCCGGCCGCCGTAGCCGCTGATCTCGATGCCGCCCATCGGGTGCAGCCAGACCTCGTCGGCGTGGGCCGCCAGGTAGTACTGGCGCTGGTCGTAGCTGGAGCCCCAGGCGACGACCTTCTTGCCGCCGGCGCGGAAGCGGTCGACGGCGGCGGCCACCTCGCGCAGCGTCGGCAGGCCGGCGCCGGCGAAGTCGTCGAGCACCAGCAGCGCGCTGGTGATGCGGGCGTCGGTGGCACCGGCGTCCAGCGCGGTCAGCAGGTCGCGCAGCCGGGTCTGTTCAAGGTCCGAGCCGCGCACCTTCTGCAGCGCGTTGTCGCGCAGGCTGCCGCTGAACTGCTCCCGGATCGGCCCCTGCGGGTTGAGCACCAGCACCGTCTTGTCGGCCAGCGGCGGCGGGCCGCGGTGCAGCAGGGCCCAGGCCACGGCGGCGAGCACCGCCAGCAGCAGCAGGTTCAGGATCGCCCGCCGTCCGGTGTCCACGAGCCACCACAGGCCGTGCAGCACGCGCATCGTCCGGGAACGGGGTTTCGTCTCGTCGGCCATCGAATCCTCCTCTGACGGGTGCGAGGCTAGCAGGACGTCGAAGAACGGATCGCCAACGCGTCGCCGATCGTCGGCAATGAAGCGGTCGTCAGCCTGACTGGAGCCTCCCTCGCGGAGGGAGGCTGGAGGGTGCCGTCAAGCGAGCTGGAGCACCCTCTCGGAGGGGGGCTCGGGGGGAGCTGTGCGTGACAGCCGCAGGCCCGGCATCCGGGCGGCGGAAGCCGCCTGGATGCCGGGCCGATTGCGATACTCGCGGCGATGTGGTCCATCCTCGCCGTGACGGCGCCCTTCTTCGCGCTGGTGGCGGCGGGTTACGCGGCCGGGCGGCTGCGCCTGCTGCCCGAGAGCGCGATTCCCGGGCTCAACGTCTTCGTCCAGTGCTTCGCGCTGCCGGCGATGCTGCTGCGCCTGGCGATGGCGACGCCGATCTCGCAGCTGCTCGACCCGGCGGTGCTGCTGTGCTGGCTGGGCGCGGCGGCCCTCGTCGTCGGCGCGGTGCTCGCGGCCACCTGGCGGCGCGCCGGGCTCAAGGACGCGGCCTTCGGCGCGCTCGTCGCCACCTTCCCGAACTCGGGCTTCATGGGCGTGCCGTTGCTCGTCGCGCTGCTCGGGCCGCAGGCCGCCGGGCCGACGATCGCGGTGCTGCTGATCGACGTCTTCGTGACCAGCTCGCTGTGCATCGCGCTGGCCCAGGCCGGCGACGCCGCCGGCCACGGCACGCGGCGCGCGCTGGCGCTGGCGCTGCGCGGCGCCGTCGGCAACCCGCTGCCCTGGGCGACGGCGCTGGGCGCCGTGTTCTCGGTGGCCGGCGTCGGCCTGCCGGGCCCGGTGGACACCGTCGTGCGCCTGCTGGCCGACGCGGCGACGCCAGTGGCGCTGTTCACCGTCGGCGCCGTGCTCTGGCGCGCCGGCCAGCGCGCCGGCCACGGTGAGCGCTGGGGCGACGTGGCGGCGATCACCGCCGTCAAGCTGTTCGTTCACCCGGCGCTGGTGGCCGGGCTGGGCCTGGTGCTGGTGGCTGCCGGCGTGCCGCTGACGCCGGCGCAGCTGACGGTGCTGACGCTGGCCGCGGCGCTGCCCAGCGCCAGCAACGTGCCGCTGCTGGCCGAGCGCTACCGCGCCGACGCCGGGCGCATCGCGCGCATCGTGATGCTGTCGACGGCGCTGGCCTTCGGCAGCTTCAGCGCGCTGGTCGGCTGGCTGGGACCGGGCTGAGCGGCAGCGTCGTGCACCGGGCCGGTGTGTGTCAGCGCCGGCCGGCGCGCCACTCGGGCAGGCGGATGCCGCGCCACAGCGTCCAGCCGCGCAGGCCGCACGCGAGCGCGGCCCCGGCGAACAGGCCCGGGCCCGGCGGCCAGCCGAGGTGCTCGCCGAGCACGACGAGCCAGCCGCCGGCGAAGGCGCAGACGGCGTAGGGCTGGTGGTCGTTGAAAGCGGCCGGCACCTCGGCGCAGGCGATGTCGCGCAGCACGCCGCCGCAGGCCGCGGTCATCGTGCCCATCAGCACCGCGATCAGCGCCGGCATGCCGGCGGCCAGCGCGATCTGCGTGCCGCTGGCGGCGAACAGGCCCAGGCCCAGCGCGTCGGGCCACTGGATCGCGCGCTGCGTCGTCGCGACGTGGCGCCGGTCGAGGTAGCGCATGGCCAGCAGCGTCAGCAGCAGCAGGCCCCAGAGCCAGTCGGCGTTGTGCACCCAGAAGAAGGGCCGGCGGTCGAGCAGCAGGTCGCGCATCGTGCCGCCGCCGAAGGCCGACAGGCAGGCCACCGAGAACGAGCCGACGGCGTCCAGCCGCTTGCGCGCTGCGGTCAGCAGCCCGGCGATGAAGAAGGCCAGCGTTCCGGCGACCTCGATGGTCAGGTGCAGCAGATCCAGAGGCATCGTCAGATCGCCAGCGGGTCGACGTCGACGGCCCAGCGGATCAGGCCCTTGTGATGCGGCCGAAGCGCGTGCAGCTGCGGCAGCCAGCCGGCGAGGAAACGCTGCAGCGCCGGCCGCGACGTCGACTCGACGAGCATCTGCACGCGTTCGACATCGGCCACGCGGGACACCGCCGGCGGCACCGCCGGGTACAGGCCGATGCTGTCGATGCCCTCGGCCAGCGTCGCCGCTTCGTCGAGGAAGGCGGTGGCGACCTCGGCGCTCCTGGCTTCCGCCCGCAGCAGCGCCAGGTGGCTGAACGGCGGCAGCCCGGCGCTGCGGCGCTCGTCGAGTTGGCTGGCGGCAAACGCCGCGTAGTCGTGGCGCTTGAGCGCGTCGAACAGCGCGTGCTGCGGGTTCCAGGTCTGGATCCACATCTCGCTGCGTGCCGCCTGCTCGGCGTCGCGGCCGGCGCGGCCGGCGGCCTGCATCAGCAGTGCGAACAGGCGCTCCGGGGCGCGGAAGTCGCTGGCGAACAGCGCCGAGTCGGGGTTCACCGCGACGACCAGCGTGATGCGGCGGAAGTCATGGCCTTTGGCCACCATCTGCGTGCCGACGAGCACGTCGACCTCGCCGGCGTGCACGGCGCCGAGCTGCTGCTCCAGCGCCCCGGCGCCGCGTGTGCTGTCGGCGTCGATGCGCGCGACACGCGCTTCGGGCAGCAGCTCGGCGAGCTGCTCGGCCAGCTTCTCGGTGCCGCGGCCGATCGGCGCGATGTCCTGGTTGCCGCAGTCGGGGCAGGCGCGCGGCACGCGTTCGGTGAAGCCGCAGTGGTGGCAGCGCAGCGTGCGGTCGGCCTTGTGGAACACGCGCCAGGCGCTGCAGTGCGGACAGCCGCTCTTCCAGCCGCATTCGCCGCAGTGCAGCACCGGCGCGTAGCCGCGGCGGTTGAGCAGCAGCAGGCTCTGCTCGCCGCGCTCCAGCCGCTGGCGCAGCGCGTCCAGCACCGGCGGCGCCAGCGGCGGCCCGTCGACGCCGCGCTGGCGCGGCAGCCGGCTCATGTCGAAGACGCGCACGCGCGGCATCGCGCCGCCGCCGATGCGCGCGTCCAGCGCCAGGCGGCGGTAGCGGCCTTCCTGCACACGCTGCCAGGTCTCCAGCGACGGCGTCGCCGAGCCCAGCAGCACCGGCACGCCGGCGTCGTGGGCGCGCCAGACGGCGAGGTCGCGCGCCGAGTAGCGTGCGCCTTCCTGCTGCTTGAACGAGGGATCGTGCTCCTCGTCGACGACGACCAGCCCCAGCCGCGGCAGCGACGCGAACACCGCCAGCCGCGTGCCGAGCACGAGGTCGGCGGTGCCCAGGTGGGCCTGCAGCCAGTTCTTCAGCCGCTGCGCCGGCGTCAGCGCGCTGTGCAGGCTGACCAGGCGCCGTCCGGGGAAACGTGCGGCGAACCGCGCTTCGAGCTGCGGCGTCAGGTTGATCTCGGGCACCAGCACCAGCACCTGGCGGCCGGCGTCCAGCGCCTGCTCGGCGGCGCGCAGGTAGACCTCGGTCTTGCCGCTGCCGGTGACGCCGTGCAGCAGCGCCGGTGCCGTGCTCTCGGCCAGCGCGGCCAGCGCCGCCTGCTGCTCGGCGCTGGGTTCGGGCCGCGGCGGCGGCTCGGCGGCCGGCGGCGGCGCGAGCTTGGCCAGCTTGGCGACGCGGCGCGCGAGCTGCACGTCGTCCAGCTTGCGCAGCTCGGGCGGCAGCACCGACAGCGCCAGCTCGCCGACACCCCGCTGGTAGTAGCCGGCGGCGAACTCGACGAGGCGGCGCCAGGCGTCGCCCAGCGGCGGCAGCGCCTCGAGCGCCGGGCCGGCCGGGCGCAGCGCGTCGTCGGCGAGTTCGGCGTCGCCTTCGCGGTGCCAGACGATGCCCGGCACCTCGCGCCGGCCCAGCGGCACACGCAGCAGCGTGCCGGGCGGCCAGGCCTGCTCGGCGAGGTAGTCGAGCACGCCGACCCCCGTGTGCTGGGGTGTCTCGACGGCGACGGCGATGCGCTGGGTCATCGGCTCGTCACTTGCGTGCGAAAGCTCGGTGGCTTCTCAAGGATCGTCCCCAAGTCCTTGTGTTGGAAGGCTTTTCGGACCTGCCCACAGCTTCTGTGGATAACTTTGTGCAGAAGCTGCGTCCAGCGCCTCCAAGTTGTTGATTCTCCAAGCCCCGAGGTTCTTTGCGCGATTTCGTGGCAGCGGAGTGATCGTATATGAATCAACAACTTAGCGAAGACAAACGGCCCCAGTGGGGCCGTTGCGGGGAAGCTGCTGCGGGCCGGTGCCGCAGCACGTTTACTGGGGATAAGTCAAGCCTTCAGGCAGGGCAAACGCTGCCCTGAGCACTCACTTACCGGCCGAGCGAAGCAGGCGGCCGTGGTTGTGCACCGCTTCGACAAGCGCGGTGACGTTGTCCGGCGGCGTGTGCTGGCTGATGCCGTGGCCGAGGTTGAAGACGTGGCCGCCCCAGCCGCCGTCGGCACGCTGCGGCGCGCCGAAGCTGTCGAGCACCTTGGCCGCTTCCTTGGCGATGACCTCGGGGTTGGAGAACAGCACCGCCGGGTCCAGGTTGCCCTGCAGCGCGACGCGGTCGCCGGTGCGGCGGCGGGCGTCGCCCAGGTTGGCCGTCCAGTCCAGGCCGACGACGTCGGCGCCGATCGCGGCGATCTGTTCCAGCCAGATGCCGCCGCCCTTGGTGAAGACGATGACCGGGATCTGCTGGCCGTCGTGCTGGCGCTTCAGGCCGGCGACGACGCGGCGCGTGTATTCGAGGCTGAATTCCTGGAACACGCCGTCGGCGAGCACGCCGCCCCAGCTGTCGAAGATCATCACGGCCTGCGCGCCGCACTCGATCTGCTGGTTCAGGTAGGCGGTGACGGCCTGCGCGTTGACGTCAAGGATGCGGTGCAGCAGGTCGGGGCGCGCGTACAGCATCTGCTTGACGACGCGGTAGTCGTCCGAGCCGGCGCCTTCGACCATGTAGCTGGCCAGCGTCCAGGGGCTGCCGGAGAAGCCGATCAGCGGCACGCGGCCGTTGAGCGCCTTGCGCAGCATCGTCACGGTGTCGAAGACGTAGCGCAGCTTGTCCAGGTCGGGCACCTGCAGCGCGGCGACCGAGGCTTCGTCACGCAGCGGGTGGGCGAAGCGCGGGCCTTCGCCGGCGCCGAAGCTCAGGCCCAGGCCCATCGCGTCGGGCACGACCAGGATGTCGGAGAACAGGATCGCCGCGTCCAGCGCGTAACGGTCCAGCGGCTGCAGCGTCACCTCGGTGGCGTACTGCGGGTTGGTGGCCAGACCCATGAAGCTGTTGCCCGCCTTCTCGCGCGTGGCGCGGTACTCCGGCAGGTAACGACCGGCCTGGCGCATCAGCCAGAGCGGCGTGTGGGTCGTGGGCTGGCGCAGGCACGCGCGCAGGAACTGGTCGTTTTGGAGGGGGGCGAACATCGGAGGATTATCGCCGGCCGGCCTGCGGCCGATTTGATCTCGGCTTGGTTCTCGTCAGCCTCGTCGGCCGCGGGCGCACCACCGCGTGGCCACCGGCCGGCGTAGCATCGGGCGCCAACCAAGGAGGACACGATGGGTTTGACGAGGTGGATCGCCGCGATCGGTGTCGTGCTGGCCCTGTCGGGCTGCGGCTACAACGACTTCCAGCGCCTGGACGAGCAGGCCAAGTCGCGCTGGGCCGAGGTGCTGAACCAGTACCAGCGCCGCGCCGACCTGGTGCCCAACCTGGTGGCCACCGTCAAGGGCGAAGCGAACTTCGAGCAGGAGACGCTGACCCGTGTCGTCGAGGCGCGCGCGCGTGCGACCTCGATCCAGGCCACGCCCGAGCTGGTCGACAACCCCGAGGCCTTCCGCAAGTTCCAGGCGGCGCAGGGCGAGCTGTCGGGTGCGCTGTCGCGGCTGCTGATGGTCAGCGAGAACTACCCCAGCCTGCGCGCCAACCAGGGCTTCCAGGACCTGCGGGTGCAGCTCGAGGGCACCGAGAACCGCATCACCGTCGCGCGCAACCAGTACATCCAGGCGGTGCAGGAATACAACGTGCTGGCGCGCAGCTTCCCGAGCAACCTGACGGCGATGGTCTTCGGCTACGAGGTCAAGCCCAGCCTGCAGGTGCAGGACGAGGCTGCGATCAGCCGGCCGCCGGCGGTCAACTTCGAGAGCCCGGCCTCCAAGTGAGCGACTGAGCATGCCGCGCCTGCTGCGCGCGCTGGCCCTGCTGCTGGCGCTGTTCGTGCCGGCGGTCTTCGCCCAGGGCGGGTTGAAGCCCGTGCCGGCGCTGACGGCGCGTGTCATCGACCAGACCGCGACGCTGGCGCCGGCGGCGCGTGACGCGCTGGAGGCCAGGCTCGCCGCCTTCGAGGCCGAGGCCGGGCCGCAGATCGTCGTGCTGATCGTGCCCGACACCGCGCCCGAGGACATCGCGGCCTACGCCTGGCGCGTGGCCGACCAGTGGAAGATCGGCCGGCGCGAGGTCGGCGACGGCGTGCTGGTGCTGGTGTCGATGGGCGACCGGCGCGTGCGCATCGAGGTCGCGCGCGCGCTCGAAGGCGCGATCCCCGACCTGGCGGCGCGCCAGATCATCGACCGCGCGATCCGGCCCGCGTTCCGCGAAGGCGACTACGCCGGCGGGCTGGAGGCTGGCATCGACCAGCTGATCGCGCGCATCCGCGGCGAGAACCTGCCGCTGCCGGCCGCCGCCGGCCGCGGCGAGGACGGCACGCAGTTCGAGGACTGGGTGGTGCTGCTGTTCTTCGGCGTGCCGGTGATGGCCTCGGTGCTGTCCGGGGCGCTGGGGCGCAAGCTCGGCGTGCCGCTGACCGCGGCCATCGCCGGCGGCATCGCCTGGTGGGTGACGGCCAGCGTGCTGGTCGCGCTCGGTGTCGGCGTCGCGGCGCTGGTTTTCGCGCTGGTCTTCAGCGTCGCGTCGGCGCTGCGCCAGATCGGCGGCGGCTCCGGCCGCGGCGGCGGTGGCTGGGGCGGAGGCGGCGGCTTCGGCGGTGGCGGGTTCCGTGGCGGTGGCGGCGGCGGCGGTGGTTTCCGCTCCGGCGGCGGCGGCAGTTTCGGCGGCGGCGGCGCCTCGGGGGGCTGGTGATGGGTCTGGGACGTGCGTTGCGCCATCTGTTCGCCGACCACCACGACGTGCGCCGGGTGCTCGACGATGCCGCGATGGCGCGCCTGGCCGAGCGCGTGCGCGCCAGCGAGGCGCGCCATTCGGGCGAGATCCGGCTGTGCGTCGAGGCCGGCCTGCCCTGGGGCTGGCTGCAGCGCCCGGTGCGCGAACGTGCGCTGGAGGTCTTCGCCGAGCTGGGGGTCTGGGACACCGAGGCCAACAACGGCGTGCTGATCTACCTGCTGCTGGCCGACCATGCGATCGAGCTCGTCGCCGACCGCGGCGTGATGCGCCACGCGCCGGCCGGTCACTGGGACGGCGTCGTCGCGACGATGCGCGAGGCGTTCCGCGCCGGGCGTTTCGAGGACGGGCTGGCGCAGGCCGTCGACGCCGTCGACGCGCTGCTGGTGCGGCACTACCCGCTGGCCGAAGGCGAGGCCAACCCGAACGAGCTGCCCGACGCGCCGCACGTGCGCTGACGGCCGCGCCGCGGCGCGCTCAGATCGGCTTCAGCGGCCCGTCGAACCGTTCGAGCAGCGGCGCGTGGCCCAGCGGCGGGAACTCGATCGTCGCCTCGGGCACCTTGCGGTCGGGGATGCGGTCGAGCAGGTCGCGGATCAGGCGCAGGCGGCCGATGCGCTGGTCGTTGAAGTCGACCAGCGTCCACGGTGCGTGCGCGGTGTGCGTGGCCTTCAGCATCAGGTCGCGCGCGTGGCCGTACTCGGCGTAACGCGTGCGCGCCTGCAGGTCCACCGGCGAGAGCTTCCAGCGCTTCAGCGGGTCGGCCAGGCGGTCGGCGAAACGCAGTTCCTGGCGCTCCTGGTCGACGGTGAGCCAGTACTTCAGCAGCAGGATGCCGTCGTCGACGAGCAGTTTCTCGAACACCGGCGCCTGCTTCAGGAAGGCCTTGGCCTGGGCTTCGCTGCAGTAGCCCATCACGCGCTCGACGCCGGCGCGGTTGTACCAGCTGCGGTCGAAGAGCACGATCTCGCCGGCCGCCGGCAGGTGCGCGACATAACGCTGGAAGTACCACTGCGTGGCCTCGCGCTCGGTCGGCTTGGGCAGCGCGACGGTGCGGCACTGGCGCGGGTTGAGCGTCGAGGCGATGGCCGAGATCACCCCGCCCTTGCCGGCGGTGTCGCGGCCCTCGATCAGCACCAGCAGGCGCTTGCCGGTGTGCTGCAGCCAGCGCGCCAGGTCGTTGAGCTGCAGTTCCAGCGGTTCGAGCTGCGCCAGGTAGTCGGCCTTCGAGATCTTGCCGTTGGTGCCGTCGCCGTGCTTGGTCTTCTTGCTCATGGGCCGATGATGCGCCCGGCATGCGGCCAATGAAAAGGCCGCCGGCGCTGTCGCGCGGGCGGCCCGTCGTGCGGACGTCGCAGCTTACTTGCGGCGCAGCTTCTGGATCGCGGCGATCTGCGCGGCCATGGCCGCGAACTCGCTCTGCGCCTTCGCCAGGTCGATGTCGCTCTTGGCGTTGCGCATCGCTTCCTCGGCCAGGCGCTTGGCCTCGGTGGCCTTGGCCTCGTCGAGGTCGTGGCCGCGGATGGCCGTGTCGGCGAGCACCGTCACGACGTTGGGCTGCACTTCCAGGATGCCGCCGGCGACGAAGACGAACTCCTCTTCGCCGTTGTCGGCGCGCTCGATGCGCACCGCGCCCGGCTTGATGCGGGTGATCAGCGGCGTGTGGCGCGGCAGGATGCCGAGCTCGCCGTTCTCGCCCGGCAGTGCGACGAACTTGGCCTCGCCCGAGAAGATGCTCTCCTCGGCAGAGACGACGTCGACGTGAATGGTCTTGGCCATGGGGGTCCTCGGATGGAAGAAAGATCAGGAAGCGGCGGGGCGCCAGGCGCCCCGGAGCCCGCTTACTGCAGCTTCTTCGCCTTCTCGAACGCCTCGTCGATCGTGCCGACCATGTAGAAGGCCTGCTCCGGCAGGTGGTCGCACTCGCCGTTGACGATCATCTTGAAGCCGCGGATCGTTTCCTTCAGCGGCACGTACTTGCCCGGCGTGCCGGTGAACACTTCGGCGACGTGGAAGGGCTGCGACAGGAAACGCTGGATCTTGCGGGCGCGGGCGACGGCCAGCTTGTCTTCCGGCGACAGCTCGTCCATGCCCAGGATCGCGATGATGTCGCGCAGTTCCTTGTAGCGCTGCAGCGTGGCCTGCACCGCACGCGTGGTGCTGTAGTGCTCCTCGCCGACGACGTTCGGGTCGATCTGGCGCGAGGTCGAGTCCAGCGGGTCGACGGCGGGGTAGATGCCCAGCGCGGCGATGTCACGCGACAGCACGACGGTGGCGTCCAGGTGGGCGAAGGTCGTGGCCGGCGACGGGTCGGTCAGGTCGTCCGCAGGGACGTACACGGCCTGGATCGAGGTGATCGAGCCGACCTTGGTCGACGTGATGCGCTCCTGCAGGCGGCCCATTTCCTCGGCCAGCGTCGGCTGGTAGCCCACCGCCGACGGCATGCGGCCCAGCAGCGCGGACACTTCGGTGCCGGCCAGCGTGTAGCGGTAGATGTTGTCGACGAAGAACAGCACGTCACGGCCTTCGTCACGGAACGCCTCGGCCATCGTCAGGCCGGTCAGCGCCACGCGCAGACGGTTGCCCGGCGGCTCGTTCATCTGGCCGTAGACCATCGCCACCTTCGACTCGGACAGGTTCTCCTGCACGACGACGTTGGAGTCCGACATCTCGTGATAGAAGTCGTTGCCCTCGCGGGTGCGCTCACCGACGCCGGCGAACACGGACAGACCCGAGTGCGCCTTGGCGATGTTGTTGATGAGCTCCATCATGTTGACGGTCTTGCCGACGCCGGCGCCGCCGAACAGGCCGACCTTGCCGCCCTTGGCGAACGGGCAGATCAGGTCGATGACCTTGATGCCGGTTTCCAGCAGCTCCTGCGACGGCGACAGCTCGTCGTAGGCCGGGGCCTTGCGGTGGATCGTCGCGGTGTGGGTCTGGTCGACCGGGCCACGCTCGTCGATCGGGTTGCCGAGCACGTCCATGATGCGGCCCAGCGTCGCCTTGCCGACCGGCACGGTGATGCCGGCACCGGTGTCGGTGACCATCAGGCCGCGGCGCAGGCCGTCCGACGAGCCGAGCGCGATGGTGCGCACGACGCCGTCGCCGAGTTGTTGCTGAACTTCCAGCGTCAGCGGCGAGCCTTCGAGCTTCAGTGCGTCGAAGATCTTGGGCATCTGGTCGCGCGGGAACTCCACGTCCACGACGGCGCCGATGCACTGAACGATCTTGCCTTGTGCCATTTTGAGCTTCCTTCGATTCGTATCTTTAGACGGCGGCGGCGCCACCCACGATTTCCGACAGTTCCTTCGTGATCGCGGCCTGGCGGGTCTTGTTGTAGACGAGCTTGAGCTCGGCGATCAGGTTGCCGGCGTTGTCCGTGGCGGCCTTCATCGCGACCATGCGCGCGCTCTGCTCGCTGGCCATGTTCTCGGCCACGGCCTGGTAGACCAGCGCCTCGATGTAGCGCGTGAGCAGCTCGTCGATGACCACCGACGCCTCGGGCTCGTAGATGTAGTCCCAGGCGTAGGCCTTCTTCTCGGTGGCGGTCTGCTCCAGGCGCGACGGCGCCAGCGGCAGCAGCGGCTCGACCATCGGCTCCTGCTTCATCGTGTTGATGAACTTCGTGTAGCAGAGATGCACTTCGTCGATCTCGCCGGCCACGAAGGCGTCGAGCATGACCTTGACCGGGCCGATCAGCTTCTCGAGCTGCGGCGCGTCGCCGAGCTGGATCGCGTGGCCGATGACCTGCGCGCCGATCCGGTTCAGGAAGCCGAAGCCCTTGTTGCCGATCGCCACCGTCGCGATCGAGCCGCCGGCCGCCTGCACGTCCTTCATCTTCTGCGTGACGGCACGCAGGATGTTGGTGTTCAGGCCGCCGCACAGGCCCTTGTCGGTGGTCACGACGATGAAGCCGACCTTCTTCGTCGTGCCGCCGGCGCGCAGGTAGGGCGACTTGTATTCAGGATTGGCTTCCGACAGGTGCGCAGCGATGTTGCGCACCTTGTCGGCGTACGGGCGCGCAGCGCGCATGCGCTCCTGCGCCTTGCGCATCTTGGACGCGGCGACCATTTCCATGGCCTTGGTGATCTTCTTGGTGTTCTCCACCGATTTGATCTTGCCGCGAATCTCTTTTCCGACTGCCATGTGGCACTCCAGTCAAGCGGACGCCGCAGAACCGGCCGAAGCCGGTCCGGCGGCGACGCCCCGAAGCCCCGCAACGGCCCGTTGCGGGCCGAAGGGACAGACGCCGAAGGCGCTCCGGGGGCGGGCCATGTTCAGGCGAAGGACTTCTTGAACGCGGCGATCGCGCCGGCCAGCTCTTCCTCGGCGGCCTTGTCCATCGCCTTGTCGTTCTCGAGCTTGGCCAGCAGCGCGGCGTGGCTCGACTTCAGGTGCTGGTGCAGGCCGTGTTCGAAGGCCAGAACCTTCTTCACGTCGATGTCGTCCAGGTAGCCCTTGTTCGCGGCGTACAGCGTCGCGGCCATCAGGCTGATCGGCAGCGGCGAGTACTGGGCCTGCTTCAGCAGTTCGGTCACGCGCGCGCCGCGGTCGAGCTGCTTGCGGGTGGCAGCGTCGAGGTCGGAGGCGAACTGCGCGAACGCGGCCAGTTCACGGTACTGCGCCAGGTCGGTACGGATGCCGCCCGACAGGCTCTTGATCAGCTTGGTCTGCGCGGCGCCACCGACGCGCGACACCGAGATGCCGGCGTTGATCGCGGGACGGATGCCGGCGTTGAACAGGCTGGTTTCCAGGAAGATCTGGCCGTCGGTGATCGAGATCACGTTCGTCGGCACGAAGGCGGACACGTCGCCGGCCTGCGTCTCGATGATCGGCAGCGCGGTCAGCGAACCGGTCTTGCCCTTGACCTCGCCCTTCGTGAAGGCCTCGACGTAGTCGGCGTTCACGCGAGCGGCGCGCTCGAGCAGGCGGCTGTGGAGATAGAACACGTCGCCGGGGAAGGCTTCGCGGCCCGGCGGGCGGCGCAGCAGCAGCGAGACCTGGCGGTAGGCGACGGCCTGCTTGGACAGATCGTCGTAGATGATCAGGGCGTCCTGGCCGCGGTCGCGGAAGTACTCGCCCATCGTGCAGCCGGAGTAGGCCGACACGTATTGCATCGCCGCCGATTCCGACGCCGAGGCCGCGACGACGATGGTGTAGTCCATCGCGCCGGCTTGTTCCAGGGAGCGCACCACGTTCTTGATCGACGAAGCCTTCTGGCCGATCGCGACGTAGATGCAGGTCATGTTCTGACCCTTCTGGTTGATGATCGTGTCGATCGCCACCGCGGTCTTGCCGGTCTGGCGGTCGCCGATGATCAGCTCGCGCTGGCCACGGCCGATCGGCACCATCGAGTCGATCGACTTCAGGCCGGTCTGCACCGGCTGGTCGACGGACTTGCGGGCGATGACGCCCGGCGCGACCTTCTCGATGACGTCGGTCATCTTGGCGTTGATCGGGCCCTTGCCGTCGATCGGCTGGCCGAGCGCGTTGACGACGCGGCCGATCAGCTCGGGGCCGACCGGCACCGACAGGATCTGGCCCGTGCACTTGACGGTGTCGCCTTCGGAGATGTGCTCGTACTCGCCCAGAATCACCGCGCCGACGGAGTCGCGCTCGAGGTTCAGAGCCAGGCCGTAGGTCGGCTGGCCGCTCGCGGTGGGCGGGAACTCCAGCATTTCGCCGGCCATCACCTCGGACAGGCCGTGAACGCGGCAGATGCCGTCGGTCACCGAGACGACCGTACCCTGGTTGCGGATGTCGGTCGAGACGCCAAGGCCTTCGATGCGGCTCTTGATCAGCTCGGAAATTTCAGCGGGATTCAGGTTCATAGGTTCTCCTCGAAGGGCGCACGCTCGACGGCTGTCAGGCGGTCAGGGCGGCCTTCATCTGTTCGAGACGGGCGCGGACCGAGGTGTCGAGCACCTCGTCGCCGACGACGACACGCACGCCGCCGATCAGCTCCGGGTCGACTTCGACGTGCGCGTTCAGCTTGCGGCCGAAGCGCTTCTCGAGCGAGGCCGTGACCTCGGCGAGCTGCGCGCCGTCGAGCGGGAACGCGCTGTAGACCGTCGCGTCGGAGACGCCGCCGGAAGCGTTGACCAGGGTGCGGAACTGCGCCGCGACCTCGGCCAGCGCCACGAGGCGGCCGTTTTCGATGACGGTGCGCAGCAGGTTGGCCGCGCGCGGGTCGAGCGCCTGGCCGACGACGCCGGCGATGACGTCGTAGACCTGCGAGGCCGGCACCTTCGGGTGGTCGGCGAACTGGCGCAGTTCGGCGTTGCCCGCCACGGCGGCCAGCGCGTCGATCTGCGGCGCCAGCGCCGCGGCATCGCTGCCGGCGGCCTGGAACAGCGCTTCGGCGTACGGCCGGGCGATCGTCGCGAGCTCTGCCATGTCAGAGCTCCGCCTTCAGGCGCGACAGCAGCTCGGCGTGAACGCCGGGATTCACTTCGCGACGCAGGATCTGCTCGGCGCCCTTGACGGCCAGCCCGGCGACCTGCTCGCGCAGCGCCTCACGGGCCTTCACGGCTTCCTGCTCGGCTTCGGCTCGCGCCGCAGCGATGATCTTGGCCCCTTCCTCGGTGGCACGCCCCTTGGCTTCCTCGATCATCTGCTGCGCGAGACGCTCGGCGTCGGCGAGACGCTTCTGGGCATCGTTGCGCGCAGCCGAGAGTTGCTGCTCGACGCGCTGGTTCGCAGCCGCCAGATCGGACTTGGCCTTGTCGGCCGCCGACAGACCGTCGGCGATCTTGGCGGCGCGCTCGTCGAGCGCCTTGACGATCGGCGGCCAGACGAATTTCATCGTGAACCCGACCAGGATCAGGAACACGATCATCTGGATGATCAGTGTCGCGTTGATGCTCACTTTGTGTCCTCGAAACGCTTGTGGCGAAAAACGGCTGCCTCGCGCTGAGCCGTCCGATTCGCGGCGATCAGGCCGCGTGCCGGATTACTTCGCCAGGGCGGCGATCTGGCCGAGGAACGGGTTGGCGGTGGTGAACCACAGCGCGATACCCGTGCCGATGATGAACGAGGCGTCGATCAGGCCGACCAGCAGGAACATCTTGGTTTGCAGTTCACCCATCAGCTCGGGCTGACGCGCGGCCGATTCCAGGTACTTGCTGCCCATGACGCCGATACCGATACAGGCGCCGGCGGCGCCGAGACCGATGATCAGGCCGGCGGCGAGAGCGACGAGACCGATGAGTTCCATGATGACTCCTTGCTAAATGCGAAAGTGGAGAAAGGGGAAGAAGGGGCAGGAACTGCCCCGGGGCAAACCGTCAGTGCGAGTCGTGCGCCTGACCGACGTACACCAGCGTCAGCATCATGAACACGAACGCTTGCAGCGTGATGATCAGGATGTGGAAGATGGCCCACACCGTCCCGGCCACGATGTGCAGCAGGGACAGCGCCAGACCGCTGGCGGAAAGGGTGAACGCACCGCCGAGCAGCGCGATCAGCAGGAAGATCAGCTCGCCGGCGTACATGTTGCCGAACAGCCGCATGCCGTGCGAAACCGTCTTCGCGACGAACTCGACGAGCTGCATCGCGAGGTTGACGATGCCCAGCAGCACGGCGAACAGCGGGTTCTTGCTCGTGCCGAACGGGGCGGTGACGAGCTCGTGCGCCCAGCCGCCCAGGCCCTTGATCTTCAGGTTGTAGTACAGGCACAGCAGCAGCACGGTGCCCGACAGCGCCATCGTGATCGACAGGTCGGCGGTCGGCACGACACGCAGGTAGGCCTCGGGGTTGCCGCTGGCGGTCTGCCACAGCCAGGGCAGCAGGTCGACCGGCAGCAGGTCCATCGCGTTGAGCATGAACACCCAGACGAAGACCGTCAGCGCCAGCGGCGCGACGAACTTGCGGCTCTGGGCGTTGTGGACGATGTCCTTGGCCTGGTTGTCGACCATCTCGACGAGCATCTCGACGGCGGCCTGGAAGCGGCCCGGCACGCCCGAGGTGGCCTTGCGCGCCGCCATCCACAGCAGGCCGCAGGTCAGGATGCCCAGCGTGACGGCGAAGAACACCGAGTCGAGGTTGATGACCGAGAAGTCGACGACCCCGGTCTGGTGACCGGTCTGCGCGTGGTGCAGGTGGTGGACGATGTACTCGCCCGCGGTCGGCGCGTGTCCTGCGGTTCCTTCGGCTGCCATGTTCTGGTCGTCCCGTGTCGTCGTGTCAGCGGCCGCGCCACAGGAGCGCGACCCAGTATGTCTTGATGCACAGCACCAGGCTCGCCAGCAATGCCGGCCAGTTCAGGTCCTGCACGAGCTTCGGCGCCAGCATCAGCATGGCGACCGAGACCGCGATCTTCACCGACTCCCACAACATGAAGCTGACGACACCGGCGCCGGGCGACATGCTGCTGAATCGGCTGGTCGCACCGCGCGCCATCAGGGCGCTCGGCAGGACCACGGTGGCGGCGCCGTAAAGCGCCGACCATCCGGCTGCCAGGCGGCCCGTGATCGTCGCTGCGAGCAGCGCGACCACCACGCCGACCACCACCTGCGCAAGGATCACCCGCCACGGAGACAGCAGCGGGTTCTTCTGGCGCAGGGCACGAGCTTGCTCGCGGGTCAGCGGCTTGAAGGCAGCCAGGGCTGCCGCGTCATCGTCCTCCCAAGGGTCGGCCTGCAATTTACGGTCGATCGCCATGGTGAGTCGGGGGATGCGGACAGCAAAGCCGGCGCATTATACGGATAAACCCCGGTCAAGTCGGAACACCCGGAAACGCTGTAAGGCGGCCCTTCGGCAGGCCGGGTCGGCGCCCTCGGGCGCGCGGGCGCTGGCGGACAATCGGGGCCCTTCGGCGCCTGCTGCGCCCCACTCGACGGCCCGGCCGTCGGCCCGTCATCCGATGCTGCTCCTGCGCCCGCTGCTGACCCTCGCCGCCTTTGTCCTCGCGCTGGCCGCGCCGCCCGTCTCGGCGGCCCCCGGCGCGGTCGTGACGACCCCCCAGGTGCGGGCCGAACTCGTCGTCCACGCGCCCGAGGGCCTGGGGGCCGGCCGGCCGATGGCGCTGGGCCTGCTGCTGCGCCACCAGCCCGGCTGGCACAGCTACTGGAAGAACCCGGGTGACTCGGGCCTGCCGACGACCTTCGCCTGGACGCTGCCCGAAGGCGCTGCCGCCGGCGACATCCGCTGGCCGACGCCGCAGCGCCTGCCGGTGGGGCCGCTGATGAACTTCGGCTACGACGGCACGCTGCTGCTGCCGGTGCCGCTCGCGATCGCCGACGGCTTCAAGGCCGAGCGTCTCGACGTCACGCTGCACGCCGAGTGGCTGGTCTGCAAGGAGGTCTGCATCCCCGAGTCGGGCGACTTCGTGCTGTCGCTGCCGCGCGAGCAGGCGATCGCGGCGCATGCCGCCGAGTTCGCCGCCGCCGAGGCCGCGCGGCCGGTGCCGGCCGCCGGCGCGACGGCCAGCGCCCGCATCGACGGCCAGGCCGTCGTCGTCGAGGTCCAGGGCCTGCCGGCCGACTGGCAGGGCGCCGCGCTCGACGTGCTGCCGGCCACCGCCGGCGCGCTGCGCAACGCCGCCGTGCCGCAGGCCTCGTGGTCGGGCTCGACCTGGACCGCGCGGCTGGAGATCGACGCGCAGCGCACCGAGGCGCCGCCGGCGCTGGAGCTGGTGCTGGTGC
>NZ_AEWG01000150.1 GCF_000190375.1 Rubrivivax benzoatilyticus JA2 = ATCC BAA-35 | reverse complement strand
AGCTGGACGGGGTGGGCTGACCCCGTCCTCTCTGTCACCCATGTCCTCGCACGGGTGTTACCCATCTCCCCGGTCCATACAGGAGGCTGGAGGGGGGCGTCCGACGAGCGGGAGCACCCTCGTGGAGGGGGCTCGGGGGAGCCGTGCGTGAAACCGCAGGCTGGGAGTGGGCGCGGCTTTGGCCGCGCCGACTCCTAGACCGCGCTGGGCGGCACTCCGAAGCGGCGCTTGAAGGTGCGGCTGAAGTGCGCCGGGCTGGTGAAGCCCCAGGCCCAGGCGACCTCGGCGACCGGACGGCCGCGGCGCGAGCGCAGTTCCTGCCAGCAGGCCTGAAGCCGCTGCTCCTGCACCCATTGCATGACCTGCCGGCCGTCGTCGAACAGCCGGTGCAGATAGCGGGTGGAGACACCCAGGTGGGCCGCGATGTGCGCGACGTCGAGGCGGCGGTCGTGCAGGCGCTCGAGGATGAAGGCCTCGGCGCGCCGGCGCTGGCGCATCGCGGCGTTCTCGCCGGGGGCGCCCGCGGCGGCGCCGGCGTCGCCCTCGGCGATGCGCTCGATCATGCGCAGCAGCGCGTCGCCCAGCGCATGGCGCTCGGCCGGCGCGAGATGGTCGTGGTGGCCGGACACGTAGCGCGCCAGCGCGGCGGCGGCGCGCACCTCGGGCTGGCGGCCGTCCAGCCGCTGCAGCGCGGGGGCGCTGGACGCCGGCGTCGTGGGCAGGTCGACCAGCAACTGGCGCACGGCACGCTGGCGGTCGATCCAGATGTCGCGGCCCGGTGCCAGCAGGCAGATTTCGCCGGGCCCGATGCGCTGCGGCCGCCGGTGGCCGGCGACCTGGGCGCTGCCCTCGATCTGCACCAGCAGCGAGACGCTGCCGCCGCCGGCTGCCGCGTCGCGCGGGATGCGCCGCGGCGACTGCTCGACCTCCAGCAGCCGCAGCGTGCCGTGCTCGAGCTCGAGTTCGGCGCAGCGGTCCCGACGGGGCGGCGGGCCGCCGTCAGCCGCCGTCGGCGGCGACGCCGCGGTGATCGAGACCGGATTCGCGGAGCAAGCACAAGGCGGTGTTGGTTGCTCTGCGATCATTCGACGGCCCTCTTGTTGGAGTGGTTTTGGCGTCGAATTTATTAACGGCTGATTAACGAATACATACGGATGGGCCCTATCGGGCCCAATCCGGATGGCGCCGCCGCCGCGGCTGGGTCAGCCCGCCGGCTTCAGCAGGATCAGCAGCTCCTTGGCCTGCACGCGCTCGCCGGGCTTGACGTGCACCGCCTCGACGACGGCCTCGCGGTCGGCGGCGACGTGGGTCTCCATCTTCATCGCCTCCAGCGCCAGCAGCGTGTCGCCGGGCGCCACGTGCTGGCCCGGCGCGACGGCGACGCTGACGATGGCGCCGGGCATCGGTGCCGCCACCTGCCAGGGGTTGCCCGGCTCGGCCATCGGCCGCGCCGCGGCGGCCTGCACGCCGGCGCGCGGCACGCGCACCGTGCGCGCCTGGCCGTTGAGCTCGAACTGCACCTTGTGCGCCGTGTCGCCGTCGGGGGCGACGCTCTGCAGCATCACCAGCAGCGACTTGCCGGGGTCGATCTCGACGGCGATCTCCTGCTGCGGCTGCGGGCCGTAGAAGAACACCGGCGTCGGCAGCATCGAGACGTCGCCGTAGCGCCGCAGGTGCTCGTGGTACTCGCGCGCCACCTTCGGGTACATCAGCCAGGAGGCCAGGCCGCGATCGTCGAGCTTGGTGCCGCAGTCGCGCTCGGCCTTCTCGCGCGCCGCGTCCAGGTCCACCGGCGGGATGCGGTCACCCGGGCGGTATGGCGCCGGCGGCGCGGCCTCGGGCGCCAGCTTCAGCACCTTGCGCGACAGCGCCTCGGGGAAACCGTCGGGCGGGAACCCGAGCTCGCCGCGGAACAGCGACACCACCGACTCGGGGAAGGCGATGTCGCGCGCCGGGTCGGCGACGTCGGCCGGGGTCAGGTCCTGCGCGACCATCATCAGCGCCATGTCGCCGACGACCTTGGAGGTCGGCGTCACCTTGACGATGTCGCCGAACAGCCGGTTGACGTCGGCATAGGCGCGCGAGACCTCGGTCCAGCGGTGCGCCAGGCCCAGCGCACGCGCCTGCTCGCGCAGGTTGGTGTACTGGCCGCCGGGCATCTCGTGGCGGTAGACGTCGGCGGTGCCGGAGCGGATCTCCGACTCGAAGGGCGCGTAGAAGCGGCGCACGCCCTCCCAGTACATCGACGCCGCGTGCAGCGCGTCGGGCGGCAGGCCGGGGTCGCGTTCGGTGCCGGCCAGCGCCGCGGCGATCGACGACAGGTTGGGCTGCGAGGTCAGCCCGCTCATCGCGTCGAGCGCGCCGTCGACGGCGTCGCAGCCGGCATCGATCGCCGCCAGCACCGAAGCCGCGGCGGCGCCGCTGGTGTCGTGGGTGTGGAAGTGCACCGGCAGCCCGGTTTCTTCCTTGATCGCCTTGACCAGCGCCGCGGCGGCGCGCGGCCGGCAGATGCCGGCCATGTCCTTGATGCCCAGCACGTGCACGCCGGCCTGCTGCAGCGCGCGCGCGGTCTTCACGTAGTAGCCCAGGTCGTACTTGCTGCGCGCCGGGTCGAAGGGGTCGCCGGTGACGCAGATCGCACCTTCGCAGAGCGCGCCGGTGTCGAGCACGGCGTCGATCGCGACCCGCATGTTCTCCACCCAGTTCAGCGAGTCGAAGACGCGGAACAGGTCGATGCCTTCCTTGGCCGCGGTGCGCACGAACTGCTGCACGACGTTGTCGGCGTAGTTCGTGTAGCCCACCGCGTTGGAGCCGCGCAGCAGCATCTGGAACAACACGTTGGGCACGCGCGTGCGCAGCGCCGCCAGGCGCTCCCAGGGGTCTTCCTTCAGGAAGCGCATCGCGACGTCGAAGGTCGCGCCGCCCCAGCATTCGAGCGAGAAGAGCTGGTGCAGTTCGCGCGCGTAGTACGGCGCGATCGGCAGCATGTCGGCGGTGCGCATGCGCGTGGCCAGCAGCGACTGGTGCGCGTCGCGCATCGTCGTGTCGGTCATCAGCACACGTTTCTGCGCCAGCATCCAGTCGGCGAAGCCTTTGGCGCCGAGCTGCTGCAGCCGCTGGCGCGTGCCCGCCGGCGGCGGCGTCTCGTCGTCGACACGTGGCAGCACCGGCTTGGGCAGCGGCAGTTCGGGCAGCGCGCGGCCGCGCACCTCGGGGTTGCCGTCGACCGTGACCTCGCCGAGGAAACGCAGCAGCTTGGTCGCGCGGTCGCGGCGCGCGGCGAAGGCCAGCAGTTCCGGCGTCTGCTCGATGAAACGCGTCGTCACGTCGCCCGAGGCGAACTTCGGGTGGTTGATGACGTTCTCGAGGAACTGCAGGTTGGTCGCCAGCCCGCGCACGCGGAACTCGCGCAGCGCGCGGTCCATGCGCTGGATCGTCTCGTCAGCGGTCGGCGCCCAGGCCGTCACCTTCACCAGCAGCGAGTCGTAATAAGGCGTGATGACGGCGCCGCCGTAGGCCGTGCCGGCGTCCAGACGGATGCCGAAACCGGCGGCGCTGCGGTAGGCGGCGATGGCGCCGTAGTCGGGCAGGAAGCCGTTCTCGGGGTCTTCGGTCGTCACGCGGCACTGCAGCGCGTGGCCGTTGAGCGGGATCTGCGCCTGCGGCGGCACGCCGGCCGACGGGCGCGCCGGGTCGTCGTCGCCGACGCCGATCCAGGCACCTTCGGTGACGCGGATCTGGGCCTTCACGATGTCCACGCCGGTGATCATCTCGGTCACCGTGTGCTCGACCTGGATGCGCGGGTTGACCTCGATGAACCAGCAGCGGCCGGTGTCGGCGTCCATCAGGAACTCGACCGTGCCGGCGTGCGTGTAGCCCACCGAGCGCATCAGCCGCAGCGCGCTGTCGCAGAGCTCGGCGCGTGCCGCGGCGTCGAGGTAGGGCGCCGGGGCGCGTTCGACGACCTTCTGGTTGCGGCGCTGCACGGTGCAGTCGCGCTCGTGAAGGTGCACCAGGTTGCCGTGCCGGTCGCCGAGGATCTGCACCTCGACGTGGCGCGCGCGGCGGATCAGCTTCTCGAAATAGACCTCGTCGTTGCCGAAGGCGGCCAGCGCCTCGCGCCGCGCCGACTCCAGCGCCGCCGGCAGTTCGGCCGCGCTCTCGACGACGCGCATGCCGCGGCCGCCGCCGCCCCAGCTGGCCTTCAGCATCACCGGGAAGCCGATCTCCTCGGCCAGGCGGCGGCATTCGTCGACCTCGCGCGGCAGCGGCGGTGTCGCCGGCATCACCGGCACGCCGGCGGCCACCGCGGCATGGCGTGCGGCGACCTTGTTGCCCAGCACGCGCATCACCTCGGGCGAAGGCCCGATCCACTGCAGCCCGGCGGCGATGACACGTTCGGCGAACTCGGGGTTCTCCGACAGGAAGCCGTAGCCGGGGTGGATGGCGTCGACACCGGCACGGCGCGCGATGCGCAGGATGTCGTCGCCGTCGAGGTAGGCCTCCAGCGGCTTCTTGCCTTCGCCGACGAGGTAGCTCTCGTCGGCCTTGAAGCGGTGCAGCGCCTGGCGGTCCTGCTGCGAATAGATCGCCACCGTGCGCATGCGCATCTCGCTGGCCGCGCGCATCACGCGGATCGCGATCTCGGACCGGTTGGCGATCAGGATGGACCGGATCGGACGAAACTCCATCGAGGCTCCCGCGCGGGCGGTCGACGAAGTCCTGGCGCGCCGCCGCCCGTCCGCCGGCGCGCCTGAAGGGGCGTCAGAACCCGATCGCGAACAGCAGCGCCGCGCAGACCAGGCTGCCCACGGTGGCGAAGCCGTAGAAGAACACCGCCGCGCCATGCCCGGCGTGCACGCCGAGGTCGTGCAGGCTGTGCAGCATGCGGTGGCAGCCGTGGAACAGGAACAGCGCGATCACCGCCAGCACTGCCAGCTTGCCCAGCGGGTGCAGCACGAAGGCGTGCACGTGGGCGTAGCTGAGTGCGTCGGGCGACAGCACGATGGCCAGCGGAGCCAGCACGCCGGTGATCAGGATCAGCGCCGGGCCGACCAGCGCCGACAGCACCCCGCCGGCGCCGAAGAGCGACCAGAAGATCGGTTCGTGCGAGCGTTTCATCGTGTCACCCCCGCGACGACGGCGATCAGGCCGATGGAGACCACCAGCGCCGTGATCCAGCCGCCGACGGTGACCAGCCGGCCCGGGAAGGGCAGCTTGGGCGCGGTCTTCGGCATCACGCCGAACCAGGTGATGCTGTGATACGTGACCAGCGCCGCGGCGACGAGGTGGAAGACGATCGCCAGCGGCGAGGCCAGCGCCGCGCGCCAGGCCTCGTACTCGGCCTCGCCCTGGGCCAGGCGCGCCAAGCCGACGAGCAGCACCAGCGCGTAGGCCGCGAGCAGCACCGCGCTGCCTTCGCGGATCATGTAGAGCACGTAGAACGGGTTCTTCGTCCACCAGCCGGCCATCGGGCGCTGGTAGGTCTTCAGCGTCGGCTTGTAGCGGCTCATCGGGCGCCTCCCTTGGGCGCGAGCAGCTTGCGCACGCCGAAGTAGTCCATCGTGCTGTTCACCTTGTTCTGGTTGATCGCGTGTGCCGGGTCCACGCCCTTGGGGCAGACCTCGGAGCAGTAGCCCACCAGCGTGCAGCCCCAGACGCCTTCCTCGGCGTTGGCGACGTCGGCACGCGCCTCCCAGCCGCGGTCGCGCGAGTCGGCGTTGTAGCGGTGCATCAGCGCCAGCGCCGCCGGGCCGATGAACTCGGGCTTGAGCCCCACCTGCGGGCAGGCGGCGTAACACAGCAGGCAGTTGATGCACTGCGAGAACTGATAGTACTGGTCCAGCTGCGCCGGCGTCTGCCGGCTCGGGCCGTCGGCGACGCTGCGGTTCTCGCAGGGCTGGATCCAGGGCTTGACCGACTCCAGCTTGTCGAGGAACTCGTTCTGGTCGACGACCAGGTCGCGCACGATGGCGAAGTTGGCCAGCGGCTCGACACGCACCTTGTTCGGCCAGTAGTCGCGCAGGAAGGCGTGGCAGGACAGCTGCGGCACGCCGTTGATCATCTTGCCGCAGCTGCCGCAGATCGCCATGCGGCAGGACCAGCGGAAGGTCAGGCTGCCGTCGAAGTGGTCCTTGATGTACTGCAGGCCCTGCAGCACCGAGGTGTCGTCGTCGAACGGCACCTGCCAGCTCTGGAAGCGCGGCGCGCTGTCCGTTTCGGGATCGAAGCGCAGGCACTCGATCTCGATCGTGCGCCCGGTCGCGGGCGTCGGGTTCGTGTCCGTCATGGGGCTCAGGTCAGGATGGCCTTGGTGCCGGCGCCGCCGTAGCTGCGTGCGCGCGGTGCCGAGGTGGTGATGACGACGGGGCGGTGCGAGATCGCCGGGGCGTCGTCGCCGCGGCGTTCGGCCAGCGTGTGCACGAGGAAACGTTCGTCGTCGCGTTCGGTGTAGCCGTCCAGGCGCTGGTGGGCGCCGCGCGACTCCTTGCGCTCGCGCGCCGAGTGCGCCATCGCCTCGGCGACCTCGAGCATCGAGCCGAGCTCGATGGCCGACAGCCACTCGGTGTTGAAGGCGCGGCTGCGGTCGTCGAGCTTGACGCCGGCGCGCCAGCGCGCGCGCAGATCGGCCAGCGTCGAGCAGGCTTCGGCCAGGCCGGACTCCTCGCGGTAGATGCCGACGTTCTTCTCCATGCACTCGCCCAGCGCCTCGCGCAGCACGGCGACACGTTCGCCGCGCTCGTGCTGGTGCAGCGCCTCCAGGCGCGCCACGGCGGCCTGGGCCTGGCGCTCCAGCGACGCCGCAGACGTCGCGCCCACCGAGCGCACGTACTGCGCCGCCGCTTCGCCGGCGACGCGGCCGAAGACGACGATCTCCGACAGCGAGTTCGAACCCAGTCGGTTGGCGCCGTGGATGCCGACGCTGGAGCACTCGCCGGCGGCGTAGAGGCCCGGCAGCGAGGTCTCGGTGCGGCCGTTGGTGGCGATGCCGCCCATCGTGTAGTGCACCGCCGGGCGCACCGGGATCGGATCGTGCACCGGGTCGATGCCGGCGAAGGTCTTGGCGACCTCGGTGATCAGCGGCAGGCGCTCGTGGATCTTCTTCGCACCCAGGTGGCGCAGGTCGAGGTTGACGGCGCTGCCGTGGCGCGTCGTCAGCGTGTTGCCCTTGCGTTCCTCGTGCCAGAAGGCCTGCGACAGGCGGTCGCGCGGGCCCAGTTCCATCGCCTTCGGGCGCGGCCACGGGTCCAGCGGCCCGAGGCCGTAGTCCTGCAGGTAGCGGTGGCCGTCCTTGTTCGTCAGGATCGCGCCTTCGCCGCGGCAGCCTTCGGTGATCAGGATGCCGCTGCCGGGCAGGGCGGTCGGGTGGTACTGCACGAACTCCATGTCGCGCAGCGCGACGCCGTGGCGGTAGGCCAGACCCATGCCGTCGCCGGTGACGATGCCGGCGTTGGTGTTCTGGCTGTAGACGCGGCCGGCGCCGCCGGTGGCCAGGATGACGGCCTTGGCGCGCAGCAGGAAGAACTTGCCGGTGGCGATCTCGATCGCCAGCACGCCTTGCACGCGGCCGTCCTCGACCAGCAGCTCGGCGACGAAGAACTCGTCGAAACGCTGGATGCCCGGGTACTTCAGCGAAGTCTGGAACAGCGTGTGCAGCATGTGGAAGCCGGTCTTGTCGGCGGCGAACCACGTGCGCTGCACCTTCATGCCGCCGAAGAAGCGCACGTTGATGCTGCCGTCGTCCTTGCGGCTCCAGGGGCAGCCCCAGTGCTCCAGGCGGATCATCTCCTCCGGGCAGCGCTCGACGAAGAAGCGCACGACGTCCTGGTCGCAGAGCCAGTCGCCGCCCGAGACGGTGTCGTCGAAATGGTGGTCCAGCGAGTCGTCGTCGCGGATCACGCCGGCCGAGCCGCCTTCGGCGGCCACGGTGTGGCTGCGCATCGGCACCACCTTGGACACGAGCGCGACCTTCAGCCTGGGGTCCGCTTCCTGGACCGCGATCGCCGCGCGCAGGCCTGCGCCCCCGCCCCCGACGATCACGATGTCACTTTGGATGATTTCCATCGAAACTCCGATATCCTCCGCCCGCGCCGCAGAACGCGGCCCGCGCGCCGGTCGCCCTTATACCGGGATTGGCTTTCGCGCACCCCCGGTTTCCGCACACGGTCGGTGCATTGCCGACCGTGTCACCCTCCCCAGGCGTTGCAGGGCTGGCCACAAGCACTATGCTTGCCCGCTGCGCGTCGGGGCGGTTTCCCGCCGCGTTTTTTGCATGCCGTCGATCCCACCTGCCGCCCCCCGCTGGAAGAGCTCCAGGGAACCGTTCTCTACATCGAGGACGTGGAGATGAACTTCGCCGTCGTCGAGGGCATCCTCGCGCGCCACCCTGGCATCCGGCTGCTGCGTGCGGCCAACGGCCTGGACGGCGTGCGCATGGTGCAGGAGTGCCGGCCCGACTTCGTGCTGCTGGACATGCACCTGCCCGACATCTCCGGGCTCGAAGTCGTGCGCCGGCTCAGCGAGGAGATCGCCGAGCGCCGGCTGCGCATCACCATCCTGACCGCCGACACGCTGACGATGGACGTGCTGAAGGCGATGAGCCTGGGCGCCTTCGAGTACCTGGTGAAGCCGGTCGAGGTGCGCACCATCGAGGACTGCGTGCGCCGCGCGCTGCTCGCCAAGCGTCAGCAGGCCCCCGGCCGCTGAAGGGCCGCGAGGCTCAGGTTCCTGTTTCGTCCCGGTCGCGTCAGAGCAGCCGCGGCACGAAGCGCCGGGTCCGGGCGCGGTAGGCGTCGTAGCCGGGATGCACCGCGCTCATCCAGCGCTCCTCGAGCGAGGACTTGATCCACAGCACCACGGCCAGCGCGACAGCGGCCGCGACGGTCGTCGCGCCCGGCGCCACGGCGACTGCCGCCAGCGCGAGCAGCAGCAGCGCGGCGTACATCGGGTGCCGGATCCAGGCGTAGATGCCGTGCTCGACGAGCCGGCCGCCGGCGCGCGGTTCGGGGTGCACGTTGAAGTTGCCGGGGCGGTTGGCCGTCACCGCCGCGAGCCCGACGGCCAGCGATGCCGCGGCCAGCACCAGCGCCAGCCAGGGCGCCGCCGGGTCGGCCCAGGCCGGTGCCGCACCGCAGGCCAGCGCCGTCAGCAGCACGAACTGCAGCAGCACCAGCACGGCACCGGCGCGCCGGTCGCTCATGTTGCCTCGCGGCGCAGCAGCCGCACCCGCAGCGGCCGCTCGAAGGCCGCGCCGTCGGGGCCGCAGTGCGGCATGAAGGCGGCGCGCACGCGCTCGACGGTCGCGTCGTCCAGCGTGTAGGTGGCGAAGCTCGGCCGCAGCATGCGACGCTCGAACTCGGCGAAGTCGGCGTAACGCACCGGCTGGGCAAAGCGGTGCTGCACGATCTCGGTCCAGGGGCCGTGCGCCAGCGCCTCCTCCAGCGCCGCCTGCGCGGCGGCGCGCACCGTGCCTTCGTCGTTGTACAGGCGCACGATGTCGTTCAGGCCGCCGTCGTAGACCGGCTCGGACACGTAGAGCAGGCCGCCCGGCACCAGCACCCGTGCGGCTTCGGCCAGCGCCCGGCCCATCGCCGGGATCGGCACGTGGTGCAGCGACTTCAGCATCAGCGCCAGGTCGAAGCTGGCGTCCGGCGTGGGCACGGCCTCGGCGCCGCCTGCGACGAAGCTCAGCCCGGGCGTCGGCGGCGCGGCCAGGTTCCTGGCGTGCTGCACCGCGTCGACCTCGAGCGCGGTGACGCGGCAGTCCGGATGGCGCTGCAGCACGCCGCGCACCAGGCGTGCGTCGCCGCAGCCGAGCTCGACGATGCGCCGCCCGGCCAGCGGCACCAGCGCCGACAGCACCTCGTATTCGTCCTGGCAGAGCGTGGGCGCGTTCATCGGCTGTCGGGGGTGGTTTCGATACCGGCAATGGTATCCGGCGCGGCCGCGCAGGCCTGGCGCAGGAAGTCGACGATGTCGGCGACATGCGGCGCCAGCGCCTCGCGCAGGTCGTGGTCGCCGTCGACCGCCAGCAGCCCGGTGCCGGGAGCCGCGGCGGCCTGCAGGCGCAGCGCGTCGTCGAACGGCGCGGTCGTGTCGTGGCGGCCGTGCACCAGCAGCACCGGGCAGCGGGCGCGGCGCACGGTGGCCAGCGGCGCGATGTCGTCGAAACGGGCGCCGATCACGCGCTGCACGTGGCGGATCACGTACCAGCCCAGCGGCCGGTAGGGCACGCGTTTTTCGGCCAGGAAACGCCGCATCACCTCGTCCGGGTGGGCGAAGGCCGACAGGCTGACGACACCGCGCACGCCACCCGCCCGCGCCGCGTGCAGCAGCGAGGCCGCGGCGCCGACCGAGTGGCCGACCAGCGCCAGCCGGTCGGCCTGCACCTCGGGCCGCGTTCCCAGCCAGGCCAGGCCGGCGGCGATGTCCTCGGCAAAACGCGGCATCGACGTGAAAGCCTCGTCGTCGCTGTCGCCATGGCAGCGTGCGTCCAGCAGCAGCACGGCGAAGCCGGCGGCCACCAGCGGCGGCGCCACCGGCCACATCGTCGTCGCGTTGGCGCCCCAGCCGTGCATCGCCAGCACCGCGGGCGCCGGCGCGTGCTCGCTGCTTTCGGGCAGCACCAGCCAGCCGAAGAGCATTCGGCCTCGCGGACCCGGAATGCGTACTTCGTGCACCCGCGAGGCGTCGAGCGCGTGGCGTGCGTGCGTGCCGTCGTGCGCCATGCGCGGAGCGCGCAGCCCGCGCAGGATGGCCTGGTGCGCCAGCTTGCGCAGCGCGACGGCGCCGGCGGCGACGCCTGCGGTCTCGACCAGCATCAGTCCCAGGGCCGGCCGGCGGCCCGCCAGGCGTCGATGCGCGGCTTCAAGGCGCTGCGGCGCTCCAGGCTCTCGGCGCGCCAGACCTCGGCGGCGTCGTAGTACTCGGGCACGGCGCGCGTGCCCTCGGGCAGCGCCAGCCAGGGCTGTTTTGTCGACGTGAAGATGTGGATGTCCGGCGGCAGGCGGTCAGGGTCGTCGAGCGTGCCGACGCGCACGAAGGCCACCAGCGGCCCGCTGCCGGCGTAGTGGCTCCAGATGGCGATGCGGCAGTGCGGGCAACGTGCGATGCGCTGGCCCTGGCCGCTGGCCGAGGGCGTGAGCACGATCTCCGGCGCCTCGGCGCTGGCTTCCAGCCGGTCGCGTTCGATCATCGCGTTCAGCGCGAAGGCCGTGCCGGTCTCGCGCTGGCACCAGCGGCAGTGGCAGGCGTGCACGACGAGTGGCGTGCCGTGCAGTCGGTAACGCACGCGGCCGCAGTCGCAGCCGCCTTCGAGCATCGTCGGATCGGTCATCGGCGTGCCGGCATCCGGCAGGTGGATGCCCGGCCTGCGGATGCTAGCCGTTCAGGCGTTGAGCGCCGGCGCCGGGCGGCGCGTGCGCACGCGCACGATGACGTCGACCTCGCTCAGCTCCAGGCCGTCGCCGAGCTCGGGCAGGCCCAGCACCTGGATCGCCGGGCCGGTGAGATCGGCGACCTCGCCGGTGTCGACGTTGTAGACGTGGTGGTGCGGCGTGACGGTCGAGTCGTAGACCGTGGCCGAGCCTTCGATCGGCAGCGCCTTCAGCAGGCGCTGGCGCACGAAGAGCTGCAGCACCGCGTAGACCGTCGCGCGTGACAGCCCCGGCAGGTGCTCGCGCGCGGCACGCAGCACCTGTTCGGCCGTCATGTGCACCGGCGCCGAGAACAGCACCGTGCCGACGGCCACACGCTGCAGCGTCGGCAGGATGTCGGCGTCGCGCAGCTTCTGCTGGATCGAGGTGGTACGGGTCAGGTCCATCGTGTGCTTTCTTCGGGTGGCTGCGTCCGAGAGCTGGACGCATTCCAGGCATCGGAGCCATTTCATGCCCGTTCGCCGCTGCTCGGCCTGCGCTGGGTCAAGCGGCCTGCGGGAAGCCGTCACGCCACGCCGCTTGTTCCACGTGCCGGCGGCGACTATGATTGCTGCATTCCAAATGCAGCTTTAAGCCGGCAATGAAACTGACCAGCTTCACCGACTACAGCCTGCGCGTGCTGATCTACCTGGCGACGCGCCCGGGCCGGCGCGCGACGATCGGCGAGATCGCGGCCAAGTTCTCGGCCTCCGAGAACCACCTGACCAAGGTCGTGCACTTCCTCGGCACCGAAGGCGTGCTGGCGACGGTGCGCGGCAAGGGCGGCGGCCTGGGGCTGGCGCGGCCGCCGCAGGACATCGTCGTCGGCGACATCGTGCGCCGCACCGAGGGCGAGGCGATGCCGGCCGAGTGTTTCGGCAGCGGCGGCGGCTGCGCGATCGCGCCGTGCTGCCGGCTGCGCGGCGTGCTCGGCGAGGCGGTCGAAGCCTTCTACGCGGTGCTCGACCGCTACACGCTGGAAGACCTGGTCGCCAACCGCGACCAGCTCGACGCCATCCTGCGCATCAGCGAGATGCCGGTGCCCGCGACGACGGAGCTGCGGGCATGACGACGATCCCGCTGCATTTCACGCCGCGCGAGCCGGTGCGCGGCTTCGGCCTCTGGCGCCTGGGTTTCCGCCCGTTCTACCTGCTGGCCGCCGGGTTCTCCGCGCTGTCGATCGCCGCCTGGGCGCTGCAGTACGCCGGCCTGCTCGCCACGGCCTATCTGGCCGGGCCGCTGTGGCATGCGCACGAGATGCTGTTCGGCTTCACGCTGGCGGTGGTCGTCGGTTTCCTGTTCACCGCCGGGCGCAACTGGTCGGGCCAGCCGACGCCGACCGGCGGCGCGCTGGCGGCGCTGGCCGCGCTCTGGCTCGCCGGCCGGCTGCTGGTGCTGACGCCCTGGGGGCTGGCCGCCGCGGTCGTCAACGTCGCCTTCCCGCTGCTGGCCGCCGTCGGCCTGGGGCGTGCGCTCTACGCCGGACGCAACCAGCGCAACTACTTCTTCGTCGCGCTGCTGTGTGCGATGGCCGGTGCGCAGGCGCTGTTCCACCTGACGCTGCTCGGTGTGCTGGACCTGCCGCTGCGCGCCGGCATCCAGATCGGGCTGGACGTCGTGCTCTTCGTGATGGCCGTCGTCGCCGGCCGCGTGGTGCCGATGTTCACCAACAACGGCGTGCCGGGCACCGGCGCCGAACGCCGCCCGCGTGTCGAGCAGGTGGCGCTGGGCAGCGTGCTGGCGCTGCTGGCGGCCGACGTGCTGGGGCTGCCGGGCGTGGCCGTCGCCGCTGTTGCGGGCGTCGCGGCCGTGGCCCACACGCTGCGGCTGGCGCTGTGGCGGCCGCAGCGCACGCGGCCCAATCCGCTGGTCTGGATCCTGCACGCTGCCTACGCCTGGATCCCGCTGCACCTCGCACTTCGCGCCGCGTCCGAGCTGGGCTGGGCCCAGCCCTCGCTGGCGACGCACGCGCTGACCGCCGGCGCGATCGGCGCGCTGACGCTGGGCATGATGACGCGCACCGCACGCGGCCACACCGGCCGGCCGCTGCGCGCCGACCGCTGGGACATCGCCGCCTACGGCCTGGTGCTGGCCGGCGGCGGGGTGCGCGTGCTGGGGCCGCTGCTGCTGCCGGCCTTGATGCAGGCCGAGATCGTCGTCTCCGGTGCCTGCTGGGCCGCGGCGTTTGCGATCTTCGCCTGGCGCTACGCGCCTTCGCTGTGGCGCGTGCGCGCCGACGGCCAGGCTGGCTGACACCCGCGTGACGGCCGGGGCCGGCCGTCGGCGGGCAAGATCGGCCGCATGAGCGCTCTGCATCCTTCGGCGTCGGTCGACGCCTTCAACGCCCGCGGCGCCGGCCACCTGCCGGGTCATCTGGGCATCGTCGTCACCGCCGTCTCGGCGCGCGAGCTGCGCGCCGAACTCGCGGTGCAGCCCTGGCTGATGGCGCCCAACGGCTTTCTGCACGCCGGCAGCGTCGTCACGCTGGCCGACACGGCCTGCGGCTACGGTTGCGTCGCGCACCTGCCCGAGGGCGCGAACGGCTTCACGACCGTCGAGCTGAAGTCCAACCACCTCGGCACCGCACGCGACGGCGTGCTCGACGTCGTCGCGACGCTGGCCCACGGTGGCCGCACGACGCAGGTCTGGGACGCCGTCGTCACGCACCGCGACAGCGGGCGCACGCTGGCGCTGTTCCGCTGCACGCAGATGCTGCTGTATCCGCGCTAGGGACGCTGGAGGACGACCGGCTGCTCCGCCGCGGCGCGCGCGCGCAGCTGGCCGCAGCCGCCGGCGACGTCCTGGCCGGCCGAGCGCCGCAGCCGCGTCAGCACGCCGCGACGGCCCAGTGCACGCGCCATCTCGGCGGCACGTTCCCAGGGCGGGCGGCGGAAGCCGTCGCCCTCGGTCTCGTTGTACGGGATCAGGTTCATCATCGCGTAGCGCCCGGCCAGCAGGCGCGCGATCGCGTCGACCTCGTCGTCGCCGTCGTTGATGCCGTCGAGCAGCGTCCACTGGTACTGGATCGGGTAGCCGGTGGCGCGTGCGTAGCGTTCGCCGGCCTCGACGATCTCCTCGGGCGCGATCTTCGGTGCACGCGGCAGCAGGCGTTCGCGCAGCTCGGCCTTGGTGGTGTGCAGCGACAGCGCCAGCGCCGGCTTCACGCGGCCCAAGGGCAGGCGCTCGAAGGCGCGCGTGTCGCCGACGGTCGAGAACACCAGGTTCTTGTGGCCGATGCCGCCGGCGGTGCCCAGCAGGTCGATCGCCTCGAGCACCGCGTCGAGGTTGTGCGAAGGCTCGCCCATGCCCATGAACACGACCTTGGAGACGCTGCGCCGCTGCCGCGCCAGCACGACCTGGGCGACGATCTCGGCGCTGCCCAGCTGGCGCAGCAGTCCGTCGCGCCCGGTCATGCAGAAGACGCAGCCGACCGCGCAGCCGACCTGCGTCGACACGCACAGTCCGTCGCGCGGCAGCAGCACGCTCTCCACCGTCTGGCCGTCGCCGAGGCCGACGAGCAGGCGCTCGGCGCCGTCTTCGCCCGGATGCGCCGAACGCAGCGTGGCCAGCGCGGCCAGCGAGTCGAACAGCGCCGGCAGCGCCTCGTACAGCGCGCGTGGATAGAAGTGCTCGGCCTGGCCGCGGCCGGCGGTCGGCGCGCGGCACTGCACCCAGTTGCGCAGCAGCCGCTCCTCGTGGCCCGGGCCGGCGCCCAGCGCGCGCAGGCGCTGGCGCAACTCGGCCACGCCACGTGGCGCGCTGGCAGCCTGGGCGGGGCTCATCGGGGCTCTCCTTCGGGCGTGTCGAGCTCGCGCAGCCGCCGGTACAGCGTGCGTTCGCTGATGCCGAGCTCGCGTGCGAGGTCGGCGCGCCGGCCGCCGTGCGCGGCGAGGCGCTCGCGCAGCGCCTGGCGCGAGATCTCGCGCAGCGAACGCGCCGGGGCTTCGACGGCCAGCGCCGGGCGCGACAGCGGCAGCCCGGCGGCGAGCGCGCGTTCGACGTGCAGCGCCTCCAGCACCGGCCCGTCGCAGAACAGCGCCGCGCGTTCGAGCACGTTGCGCAGCTCGCGCACGTTGCCCGGGAAACGGTGGCCGGCCAGCCGCGCCAGCGCCGCCGGCGACAGCGCGAGCCGGCGTTTGGGCGCGACACGGGCCAGCAGCGCCTCGGCCAGCAGCGCCAGGTCGCCTTCGCGCTCGCGCAGCGGCGGCAGCCGGATCGGGAAGGTCGCCAGGCGGTAGTACAGGTCTTCGCGGAAACGCCCGTCGGCGACCATCGCGCCGAGGTCTCGGTGGGTGGCGGCGACGACACGCACGTCGGTGCGCCGTAGCTCGCTGCTGCCGACACGGCGGAAGGTGCCGCTTTCGAGCAGCCGCAGCAGCTTGACCTGCATCGCCAGCGGGATGTCGCCGACCTCGTCGAGGAACAGCGTGCCGCCGTTGGCGGTCTCGGCCAGGCCGGTGCGTGTCGTCGTCGCGCCGGTGAAGGCGCCGCGTTCGTGGCCGAAGACCTCGGCCTCGAACAGCGTCTCCGGCAGGCTGGCGCAGTCGACGACGACCAGCGCCTGCGCCGCACGATCGCTGGCCTCGTGCACGGCGCGCGCGACCAGCTCCTTGCCGGTGCCCGACTCGCCGAGCAGCAGCACGCTGGCCTCCGACGGCGCGACACGCGCGACCTGCTCCAGCATCTCGCGGAAGGCCGGCGAGCGCCCGATCAGCCCCTGCTGGGCCGGCTGGCCTTGCGCCGTGCGCAGCGGCGCCATGCGCTCGACGAACAGCACCGCCTCGCCGCTGGCGTCGGCCAGCGGTGTCAGCTCGATGTCGATGTAGGCCTCGCCCTGGGGCGTGTGGTGCAGGTGCAGCACCCGTTCGCGCTGGCCCGATTCGCGTGTCTTGGCGAACGGGCAGGACTCGCCGGCCTGGTCGCAGGGCACGGCGAAACGGTGCGAGACCTCGTAGCAGGTGCGCCCCAGCACGCTGGCCGAGGGGCTGTACTGGCGCCGGTAGGCGGCGTTGGCGGCGACGATGCGGTAGCGCCGGTCGAAGACGATGTGCGGTTCTTCGAGGCCTTCGAGATAACTGGCGAGTTCGGGCGGCGCCGTCAGCCGTTCGGCGACGCGGAGCTTGGGGGGCATCGTGGCAGTGTAACGCGCGCCTCTGCCCGATGTGGCAGCAATGGCTGTCAAAAGTGGCAGACATTATTCCCTTCCGAGATCAGGGAATCAAGCGCAAGTGATTGTCATGAAAGAAGTTTTCGTCTTCTGTCAGGTTGGCACGGCACTTGATAGAGATCGTCTGACACGCAACTTCTGCGAGAAGGACCTGACTCGATGGACATGACGCTGCCCGCTCCGGGATCGCCCGCCAACGCCGAACGCCGCACCTGGATCATGGTGACCAGCGCGGCCGGTGGTGCCGCCGCGGTCGCCACCGCGATCCCGTTCGTCTCGACGTTCGCCCCCAGCGAACGCGCCAAGGCCGCCGGCGCGCCGGTGGAGGTGGACATCTCCACGCTGGCCCCGGGCGAGCTCAGAACCGTGGAATGGCGCGGCAAGCCGGTGTGGATCATGCGCCGCACGCCGGAGATGCTGGCTTCGCTCGAGGGCCACGACGACCAGCTCGTCGACCCGAAGTCCGAGCGCAACCAGCAGCCCGAGTACGCGCGCAACGCCACGCGCTCGATCAACCCCGAGGTCTTCGTCACCATCGGCATCTGCACCCACCTGGGCTGCTCGCCGAGCAAGGTGAACAAGGGCAGCGGCAACCCGAGCGTGCCGGCGGACTGGCCGGGCGGCTTCTTCTGCCCCTGCCACGGCTCGACCTTCGACGGTGCCGGCCGCGTCTTCAAGAACAAGCCCGCGCCGACGAACCTGGAGATCCCGCCGCACGTCTACGTCGCCGAGAACCGGCTGCTGATCGGCGAGGACCGCAGCGCCGTCGCCTGATGCCGTTTGCGGCCTGACGGCCGCCGGCGCCTGCCGCGGGTCACGCCGCCTCGGATGCCGGACGCCTGCAGGCCCTCTTGCCACGCCCGGCCGCCGCCGGGCGTTTTTTCGTCACTGGTCGGCGAACGCGCGCTCGATGACGAAGTCGCCCGGCGTCGTCGTGTTGCCTTCCTTGAAGCGCATGCCTTCGAGCATGTGCTTCAGGTCGCGCAGCATCGCCGGGCTGCCGCAGATCATCACCCGGTCGTGGATCGGGTCGAGCATCGGCAGGTCGAGGTCGTCGAACATCTTGCCCGACTGGATCAGCTCGGTGATGCGGCCGCGGTTGCGGTAGTTCTCGCGCGTCACCGTCGGGTAGTACAGCAGCTGGCTCTGGATCATCTCGCCCAGGAACTCGTGCTCGGGCAGGTTCTTCGTGAGCAGGTCGTGGTAGGCCAGCTCGTCGACCTGGCGCACGCCGTGCACGAGGATGACCTTCTCGAACTTCTCGTAGGTCTCCGGGTCGCGGATGATCGACATGAACGGCGCCAGCCCGGTGCCGGTCGAGAACAGGTACAGGCGCTTGCCGGGCAGCAGGTAGTCGATCAGCAGCGTGCCGGTGGGCTTGCGGCCGACGATGATCGTGTCGCCGACCTGGATGTGCTGCAGCCGCGAGGTCAGCGGGCCGTTGGGCACCTTGATGCTCAGGAACTCGAGGTGCTCCTCGTAGTTGGGGCTGACGATGCTGTAGGCGCGCAGCAGCGGCTTGCCCTCGACGCGCAACCCGATCATCGTGAAGTGGCCGTTGGAGAAACGCAGCGACTGGTCGCGCGTCGTCGTGAACGTGAACAGGCGGTCGGTCCAGTGGTGGACGCTCAGGACGCGCTCTTCGTTGAATGCACTCATGACCGGAAAGGGTTGAACGAGATCAAATGCTACACATTCGCGAATACCCTGATGCGCACCCCCTTGCCGGCGACGTGGCGAATTCCCGCCGTCCGAGGCCTTCTGAGCGCGGCTAAAGTCGCGGCCGATGAACGATTCCCCGGGCGCCACGGGCGCCGATGATGTCTGCGCCGCGGTGCTCTGCGCCGCCTGGTGCCGCACCTGCGACGCCTATGCGCCGGTGCTCGACGCGGTGGCCGCCGAGTTCCCCGGCCTGGCCCACCGCTGGATCGACATCGAGGACGAGGCCGACCTGGTCGGCGACCTCGACGTCGAGACCTTCCCGACGGTGCTGGTCTTCGATCGCCGCGCGGTGCGTTTCTGCGGCCCGCTGACGCCGCAGCCCGAGACGCTGCGCCGCGTGCTGCGCGCCGCGCTCGACGACCCGCGGCCGGCGCGGGCGCTGGCGCCCGAGGCGGCCGCGCTGGCCC
>NZ_AEWG01000151.1 GCF_000190375.1 Rubrivivax benzoatilyticus JA2 = ATCC BAA-35 | reverse complement strand
AGACGCGTGCCACGAGCCCTCACCCCAGCCCTCTCCCGCGGGCGGGAGAGGGGGGCAGGCCGGCGGTGCGCGTCGCGGGTCATCACTCGGAAGAGGCTCAGTGAGACGTGCCCAGATACGCCGCGATGACGTCGGGATTGCTGCGCACCTCGTCGGGCGTGCCGTCGCCGATCTTCTTGCCGTAGTCGAGCACGACGACGCGGTCGCTGATGTCCATCACGACGCCCATGTCGTGCTCGATCAGCACGATGGTCGTGCCGTACTCGTCGTTGACGTCGAGGATGAAGCGGCTCATGTCCTGCTTCTCCTCGACGTTCATGCCGGCCATCGGCTCGTCCAGCAGCAGCACCTGCGGCTCCATCGCCAGCGCGCGGCCGAGGTCGACACGCTTTTGCAGGCCGTAGGGCAGGCGCCCGACCGGCGTCTTGCGCCAGGCCTGGATCTCGAGGAAGTCGATGATCTTCTCGACGAACTCGCGGTGCTCGCACTCCTCGCGCTCGGCCGCGCCCCAGCGGATCGCCTGCTGGAAGAGGTTGGTCTTCATCTTCAGGTTGCGGCCCGACATGATGTTGTCGAGCACGCTCATGCCCTTGAACAGCGCCAGGTTCTGGAAGGTGCGCGCGATGCCCATCTCGGCGACCTGGCGGCTGTTCATGTGCGCGAAGGTCTTGCCGCGGAAGCTGATCGAGCCCTCCTGCGGCGAGTAGACGCCGTTGATGCAGTTCAGCATCGAGCTCTTGCCGGCGCCGTTGGGGCCGATGATCGAGCGCACCTCGTGCTCGCGCACGTCGAAGCTGATGTCGGTCAGCGCCTTGACGCCGCCGAAACGCAGCGAGATGTTGCGCACGTCGAGGATCACCTCGCCGCTGCGGCGGCCGGTGGCAGTTGCCGGTTCTGACGACGTCTTGTTCGCGGGTTGTTCGAGCACGGCGGATTCGTCTGTGGCAATCATGCGAAACACCTTTCGATGGCAGCCCGTCGATCAAGCTGACGCCGCGGAACGGGCTTTGCCCGGCCGCTGGCGTCGCCCCCTTGAGGGGGAGCGCCGAAGGCGCTACGGGGGTGGGTCATCACGCCGCCTTTCGCTGCGCGGGGAAGACCTTGCTGTCGAGGATCGCCAGCGTCGCCGAGACGCTGCCGCTGCGGCCGTCCTCGAACTTCACCGCGGTCTCGATGAACTGCTCGCTGCGGCCCTCGTAGAGCGCGTCGACCAGCACCGCGTACTTCTCGGCGATGAAGCCGCGCCGCACCTTGCGCGTGCGCGTCAGCTCGCCGTCGTCGGCGTCGAGCTCCTTGTGCAGCACGAGGAAACGGTGGATCTGGCTGCCGGCCAGCCGCTCGTCGCCCGCCAGGTCGGCGTTGACCTGCTCGACGCATTCGCGCACCAGCTCCAGCACCGGCGGCTTGGCCGCCAGGTCGGTGTAGCCGGCATAGGGCAGGTTGCGCCGCTCGGCCCAGTTGCCCACCGCCTCGAAGTCGATGTTGACGAAGGCGCAGACCTTCTCGCGGCCGTCGCCGAAGGCCACCGCCTCCTTGATGAAGGGGAAGAACTTCAGCTTGTTCTCGACGTACTTGGGCGCGAACATCGCGCCGTCGTTGGCGCCGCCGGCCAGCCGGCCGACGTCCTTGGCGCGGTCGATGATCTTCAGGTGGCCGTGGGCGTCGAGGAAGCCGGCGTCGCCGGTGTGGTACCAGCCGTCGGCGGTCAGCACCTCGGCGGTGGCCGCCGGGTTCTTGTAGTACTCCTTCAGCAGCCCCGGGCTCTTCACGAGGATCTCGCCGTTGTCGGCGACACGGATCTCGACGCCGGCGATCGGCACGCCCACCGTGTCGGCGCGCACCTCGTGGTCGGGCTGCAGGCAGACGAAGACCGCGGTCTCGGTCGAGCCGTAGAGCTGCTTCAGGTTGATGCCGATCGAGCGGTAGAAGGTGAAGAGGTCGGGCCCGATCGCCTCGCCGGCGGTGTAGGCCACGCGCACGCGCGACAAGCCCAGCGTGTTGCGCAGCGGGCCGTAGACGAAGAGCTGGCCCAGTGCGTAGGCGATGCGGTCGCCGAGGCTGATCGCCTTGCCGTCCATCAGTTGCGGGCCGACACGGCGCGCCACCGCCATCGCGCGGCGGTACATCCAGCGCTTGATCGCCGAGGCGTCTTCCATGCGGATCGTGACGCTGGTCAGCAAAGCCTCGAAGACACGCGGCGGCGCGAAGTAGTAGGTCGGGCCGATCTCCTTCAGGTCGATCGTCACCGTGGCCTGCGACTCGGGGCAGTTGACGACGTAACCGCAGGCCAGCCACTGGGCGTAGCTGAAGATGTTCTGGCCGATCCAGGCCGGCGGCAGGTAGGCCAGCACTTCCTCGTGTTCGGTCAGGCGGTCGAAGTCGCGGCCGGCCGAGGCGCGGTCGAGCAGCGAGCGGTGGGTGTGCACCACGCCCTTCGGGTTGCCGGTCGTGCCCGAGGTGAAGAACATCGCCGCGACGTCTTCCGGCGTGCCGGCCTCGACCGCGGCGTCGAAGGCGCCGGGGTGCGCGGCGTCGTGCGCGCGGCCGGCCTCGATCAGCGCATCCAGCGACTCCAGGCCCGGCTCGGCGTACTTGCGCAGGCCGCGCGGGTCGTCGTACCAGAGGCGCTCCAGCCGCGGGCAGGTCTCGCGCAGCTCCAGCAGCTTGTCGACCTGCTCCTGGTCCTCGACGACGGCGCAGCGCACGTCGGCGTTGGTGATCGGAAAGGCGTACTCCGGCGAGGCCGCGTCCTGGTACAGCGGCACCGGCACCGCGCCGATGGACTGCAGCGCCAGCATCGACGCATACAGCCGGGGCCGGTTCTCGCCGACGACGACGACGTGCTCGTCGCGCGCGATGCCGGCCGCCGCGAAGCCGCCGGCCAGCGCACGCACCAGCGTCAGCAGCTCGCTCCACGACAGCGTCTGCCAGATGCCGTAGACCTTCTCGCGCAGCGCAGGGGCCTGCGGGCGGCGCTTCGCATGCTCCTGCAACAGACGCGGGAAAGTCGTCGGCATGGCGGCTCCAGAGGGCGGCGGGCCGGGGCCGAGGGTGGCCGGCTCCGTTCGAGACGATCGTACGAACGGCTTTGACGTCGAGTTGTCGTTCTGACGACAATCTTCGGGAACGTCCCACCGGGTCTTTCCCGCAGCCGCGCCATGACGTCGACCACGCCCTCGCCGGGTTCCGCCGCGCTCGCGTCACGCTCGCGTGCCGCCACCGCCGAAGAACTCGCCGGCATCCCCTGGCTGGGCCGTCTCGACGCCGTCGAGCGCGAGCGTGTGCTCGCCGACCTGCGCGTCGTGCAGGTCGAGGCCGGCGAGCACGTCTGCCGCATCGGCCGGCCGGTGAGCTACTGGTTCGGGCTCATCGACGGGCTGCTGAAGATGAGCAACGACTCGGCGCTGGGCATGCCGATCACCTTCACCGGCGTGCCGCCCGGCGGCTGGTTCGGCGAGGGCACGGTGCTCAAGCGCGAGCCCTACCGCTACAACATCGAGGCGCTGCGGCGCAGCCACGTCGCCGGCATCGGCGCCGACACCTTCCACTGGCTGCTGGACCGCAGCATCGGCTTCAACCGCTTCGTGATGCTGCAGTTGAACGAACGCCTGGGACAGTTCATCGGCGCACGCGAGATCGACCGCCTGACCGACCCCGACGAACGGGTCGCACGCAGCCTGGCCTCGCTGTTCCACCCGACGCTGTACCCCGGCGTCGGCGAGGTGCTGCACATCACGCAGCAGGAGCTGGGCTATCTCGTCGGCCTGTCGCGCCAGCGGGTGAACGAGGCGCTGCACGCGCTGCAGGCGCGCGGGCTGATCCGCGTCGAGTACGGCGGCGTGCGCGTGCTGGCGCTCGACGGGCTGCGCGGCTTTCGCGCCGGCGGCTGAGCGCCAACCCCCGCTGGCCGTGGTGGCGTCGCGCCGCGGGCCTACACTCGCCGGCTTCGTCCTAGCCTGTCCCTGCAGAAGATGATCAGAGCCTGGTTGAGCGCCGCAGCCCTCGTGCTGTCGGCATCCTTCGTGCACGCCGCGCCGCCGCCCAAGGCCGCGCTTCCCGCCGGCGTCGTCGCCGTCACCACCGTCGAGGGCATCGCCGAGTACCGGCTGCCCAACGGCCTGCAGATCCTGCTGGTGCCCGACGAGTCCAAGCCGACGACGACGGTCAACGTCACCTACCGCGTCGGCTCGCGCCACGAGAGCTACGGCGAGACCGGCATGGCGCACCTGCTGGAACACCTGCTGTTCAAGGGCACGCCGACGACGCGCAACGTGATGGCCGAGTTCAGCCGCCGCGGCCTGCGCGCCAACGGCACGACCTGGTTCGACCGCACCAACTACTTCGCCAGCTTCGCCGCCAGCGACGACAACCTGCGCTGGTACCTGTCCTGGCAGGCCGACGCGATGGTCAACAGCCTGATCGCGCGCCGCGACCTGGACAGCGAGATGACCGTCGTGCGCAACGAGATGGAGATGGGCGAGAACAGCCCCAGCGGCGCGCTGTTCCAGAAGACGATGGCCGTCATGTACGACTGGCACGCCTACGGCAAGGACACGATCGGCGCCCGCGCCGACGTCGAGAACGTCGACATCCCGCGCCTGCAGGCCTTCTACCGCCGCTACTACCAGCCCGACAACGCGACGCTGATCGTCACCGGCCGCTTCGACGTCGCGAAGACGCTGGGCTGGATCACGCAGAGCTTCGGCAAAATCCCGCGGCCCAAGCGTGTGCTCGAGCCGACCTACACGCTGGACCCGGCGCAGGACGGCGAACGCACCGTGACGCTGCGCCGCACCGGCGGCGCGCCGATGGTCTTCACCGGCTTTCACGTCGCCCCGGGCGCCAGCGCCGACTTCGCCGCCGCGTCGCTGCTGGCCGGCATCCTCGGCGACGCGCCGGCCGGCCGGCTGCACAAGCGCCTCGTCGAGGGCAAGCTGGCGGCGTCGAGCTTCGGCGTCGCCTTCGGGCTGGCCGAGCCCGGCGTGCTGTTCACCGGCATCGAGCTGGCCCCGGGCCAGGACGTCGAGGCCGCGCGGGCGGCGATGCTGGCGACGCTGGACGGCGTGGCCGCCGAGCCGATCACGGCCGAGGAGCTCGAACGCGCCCGCGTGAAGTGGCTCAACGGCTGGGAGAAGGGCTTCAGCGATCCGCAGGCCGTCGGCATCGAGCTGTCCGAGGCGATCTCGCGCGGCGACTGGCGGCTGTTCTTCGTCGAGCGCGACCAGGTCGAGAAGCTGACGGTCGAGGACCTGAATCGCGTCGCGCGCCAGGTGCTGCTGCGCGACAACCGCACCGTCGGCACCTATCTGCCGACCGAGAACCCGCAGCGCGCGCCGACGCCGGCGCGGGTCGACGTCGCGGCGCTGGTCAAGGACTACCGCGGCCGCGCCCAGCTCGCGCAGGCCGAGAGCTTCGAGGCCACGCCGGCCAACCTCGACCGGCGCACCCAGGTCTCGGCGCTGCAGAGCGGGCTGAAGGTCGCGCTGCTGCCCAAGAGCACGCGCGGCGGCGCGGTGCAGGCGCGGCTGCGGCTGCACTTCGGCACCGGCAAGGCGCTCGAAGGCCAGGAGACCGTCGCCAGCGTCGTCGCCGAGATGCTCGACAAGGGCGGCGCCGGGATGACGCGCCAGCAGATCGCCGACCGCTTCGACGCGCTGCGCGCCCAGGTCGGCTTCAACGCCAACGGTCAGGATCTGGACGTCGCGATCGTCACCGTGCGCGAGCACCTGCCGGCGGCCGTCGCGCTGGTCGGCCGGCTGCTGCGCGAGCCGGCCTTCCCGGCCGACGCGCTCGACGAGGTCAAGCGCCAGTGGGCGACGGCGATCGAGAACCAGAAGCAGGAGCCCGCGGCGCTGATCGCCAACGCGCTGGCGCGCCACGGCAACCCGTACCCGCGCGGTGACCTGCGCTACGCACCGAGCTTCGAGGAGATGGCCGACGACGTCGCCAAGGTCGATGCCGCGCAGCTGGCGGCTTTCCACCGCCGCTTCTACAGCGCGGCGGCGGGCGAGTTCAGCGCCGTCGGCGACTTCGACGCCGAGGCCGTGCAGCGTGCGCTGGTCGTCGCCTTCGCCGACTGGCGGGCACCGGCCGCCGGTGCGCAGGCCTACGAGCGCCTGCCGCAGCCGCGGGTCGAGGTCGCGCCGGCGGCCTTCAAGCTGCAGACGCCGGACAAGCAGAACGCCAACCTGCGCACCGCGCTGGCGCTGCCGGTGTCCGACCGCGACGCCGACTACCCGGCGCTGCTGATGGCCAACTACCTGTTCGGCGGCAGCACCTCGTCGCGGCTGTGGACGCGGGTGCGCGAGACCGAGGGCCTGAGCTACGACGTGCGTTCCACGATCGACTGGAGCCGCATCGAGCAGAACTCGACCTGGTCGGTGAGCGCGATCTTCGCGCCGCAGAACCGCGCCAAGGTCGAGGCCGCGGTGATGGCCGAGCTCGACAAGGCGCGCCGCGAAGGCTTCAACCAGGCCGAGTTCGAGGCCGGCCGCAAGGGCCTGCTGAACACGCTGCGCCTGCAGCGTGCGCAGGACCCGGTGGTCGCCGGCCAGCTGGCGTCCAACCTCTACCTGGGCCGCACGTTCGCGTTCTCGCAGCAGGTCGACGACAGGATCTCGGCGCTGACGCTGGAGCAGGTGAACGCCGCGCTGCGCAAGTACCTGGACCCGTCGCGCTGGAGCATCGCCTGGGGCGGGGACTTTTTGAGCCCCCCAAGCTCGCTAGCGCTCGCTACCCCCCGAGGGGGCCGTCCGCCAGCGGCCCGGCAAAGCCGGGCCGCGGCGGGAAGCTTGATCGCCGCGGCCGTGCCCGGGGCGTCCGCTCGCTGACCGTGTGCGGGCCACCCTTGGTGGCCTTCAGCCCGCGATGAACGCGCGCAGCCGCGCCAGCGCCTCGTCGGGCCGGTCGCGCCAGGTGCCGTGGCCGGCGCCTTCGATGACCGTGTACTCGACCAGCGCTGGCGGCAGCGCGGAGGCGATGTCCTCGGCGTCGGCGACCGGGCACACCGGGTCGTGCGAGCCGGCGAGCACCAGCACCGGGCAGCGCGCGGCGGCAAGGCCGGCACGCAGGTCCATCGCCGCGTGTTCGGCCTCGTTCCAGCCGAACAGGATCTCCGGGCGGAAGAGGCCGCGTTGGCCGGCGTCCGGGTCGGCCGGGCGCGTCGTGTTGTAGAGGTGGCGGCAGTGCACCTCGTAGGCCGCCCAGGTGGCGGCGTCGGGGCGCGTCCAGAAGGCTTCGGCGGCGTCGCGCGCCGCGGCGCCGCCCAGGCGCTCGAACATCGCCAGCTTGCGCGCCAGCTCGAACCGCGGCGCGGTGCTCGACAGGATGACCTTGGCCGCATGGCCCGGGTGGCGCGCGATGTAGCGCTGGGCGACGAAGCCGCCGAAGGACTGGCCGAGCACGATCGGGCGTTCGACGCCGAGCGCGTCGCACAGCCGCACGACGTCGTCGGCGAAGGTGTCCAGCGTCCATTCCTCGGCCGGGCGCGGGTCGCTGCGGCCGTGGCCGCGGTGGTCGACGTAGACGATCTGCACCAGGTCCGCCAGGCGCGAGAACAGCGGCTTGAAGCTCGCGTGGTCGAAGCCGGGGCCGCCGTGCAGCAGCAGCAGCGTCGGCTTCTCGCGCAGCGTGGGGCCGTCGGGCACGAAGCCCGGGCCTTCGACGTCGACGAACAGGCGCACGCCGGGCTGGATCTCGATTCGCATTTCGGACGGGAAAGGGTAGGGCGGCGTCAGCGCGCCGCGTTCGTGATGCCGGCGGCGACGTGGCCCGCGGGCACGTGGCCGGCCGCGTGTTCGACGTGCCGGGTCTGGTCGTCGAAGAAGAAGTCGGGTTCGAACTGGCGCAGGAACTCGCCCTTGGGCAGGCCGCCGAGGAACATCGCCTCATCGACCTCGAGCTGCCAGGCCATCAGCGTGCGGATCGCACGTTCGTGCGCCGGTGCGCTGCGTGCGGTGACGAGCGCGGTGCGCACGCGCATGCCGCTGGCCGCGGCGCGCTGCAGCCGGTGCAGCGCCTCGAGCAGCGGCTTGAACGGCCCCGGCGGCAGCGGCGTCGTGCTGCGCGCCACCTCGTGGGCATGGAACGCGGCCAGGCCGCCTTCCTGCTGGTAGACACGTTCGGCCTCGTCGGAGAACAGCACGGCGTCGCCGTCGAAGGCGATGCGCAGCTCGTCGGGGTGGGTCTCGGCGGCGTGGCGGCTGTGCGTGGCCACACGCGCCGCGGCGACGCCGGCGTCCAGCGCCGCGCGCACGTCGTCCTCGTTGGTCGACAGGAACAGGTTGGCCTTCAGCGGCCCGAGGTAGCGCCACGGCGGGCGCCCGCGCGAGAACATGCCGCGTTCGATCGGCAGGCCGTAGTGCTGGGCGGAGCGGAAGACGCGCATCCCCGACACCGGGTCGTTGCGCGACAGCACGACGACGTCGACGCGCGGCGCGCCGGCGTTGAAGGCGAGCAGCTTGTGCACCAGCGAGAACGCGACGCCGGGGCGCGCCGGCACGTCCAGGCGTTCCAGCTGCAGCCGCATGTAGTCGCGGTCGTCGCCGCCGGCCTCGAAGACGCGGTTCTCCTCCTCGAAGTCGAACAGCGCGCGCGAGGAGATCGCGACGACGAGGCGGGCGTCGGCTGCGGCCGGCGCGAGGGCGGCGGTTTCGTCCATCGCGGGTGATGATATGGGCAGGCCGTCACGCCGCGCCGGCACAATCGGCAGCGTCTGCCTGACTTCGGCGCCTGCCGTTCCCGAGATGAAGCACCTGCTGCGACGTGGCGCGATCCTCGTGTCGACCCTGGCCGCCTCGGCCGCGATGGCGGCGCCGCCGCACGAACACGGCGTCGCCCGGCTCGACGTCGCCGTCGAGCCCGGCCGCATCACGCTGATGCTGGAGATGCCGCTGGACACGCTGGTCGGTTTCGAGCGTGCGCCGCGCAACGACGCCGAACGCGCCGCCGCGCGCACCGCGCTGGCCAGGCTCGCCGACGCCGCGAAGCTGTGGCGCCCCGACCCGGCCGCCGGCTGCGGCCCGGCCCAGGCCGAGATCGACGGCGGCCCGCTGGCGCCCGGTCACGCCCACGGCGCCGACCACGACCACGCGCACGGCGACGACGGCCACGCCGACGCCGACGCCAGCTACACGCTGGAGTGCGCGGCTGCCGAACGGGCGGCCTTCGTCGACACCGGGCTGCTGGAGAGCTTCCCGCGGCTGCGCATCGTGCACGTGCAGGTCGCCACGCCCAAGGGCCAGTGGAAGGCGATGCTGAGCCGGCCGATGACGCGCCTGCCGCTGGTGCGGTGAACCCGGCGATCTCGATCCGCGGCCTGCGCTACCGCTGGCCGCGGGCCCCCGCGCCGACGCTGGCCATCGACGCCTGGGACGTCGAAGCTGGCGAGGCGGTCTTCCTGCACGGCCCCAGCGGCGGCGGCAAGAGCACCTTGCTCGGCCTGCTGGCCGGCGTGCTGCTGCCCGGCGACGGCCGTGTCGAGGTGCTGGGCCAGGACTGGGCGGCGCTGGCCGCCGGCCGTCGCGACGCCTTCCGCGCCGACCACGTCGGCTACGTCTTCCAGCAGTTCAACCTGCTGCCGTATCTCAGCGTGCTGGACAACGTGCGCCTGCCGTGCCGCTTCTCGGTGCGGCGCCGCGCGCGCACCGCTGCCGGCGACGCCGAGGCGCTGCTCGCGCGCGTCGGCCTGCCGCACGAGGCCTGGGCGCGGCCGGCGGCCGAGCTCTCGGTCGGCCAGCAGCAGCGTGTGGCCGCGGCGCGTGCGCTGATCGGCCGCCCCGAACTCGTCATCTGCGACGAGCCGACCTCGGCGCTGGACACGCCGCTGCGCGACGCCTTCCTCGACCTGCTGCTGGCCGCGGTGCACGAGGCCGGCACGACGCTGGTCTTCGTCAGCCACGACGAGCGCCTGGCCGGGCGCTTCGACCGCCGCGTCGCGCTGGCCGACCTCAACGGGGCCGCACGATGACGCCGCTCGTCGGCCTGGCCGCACGCAGCGCCTGGGCGCGGCGCGGCACGCTGCTGCTCGTCGCGCTGTCGATCGCGCTGTCGACGGCGCTGCTGCTGACGCTGGAGCGGCTGCGCGAGGACGTGCGCGCCAGCTTCTCGCAGGCCGTCAGCGGCACCGACCTCGTCGTCGGCGCACGCACCGGGCCGGTGCAGCTGATGCTGTACGCCGTGTTCCGCCTCGGCGGCGCGACCAACGACATCTCGATGGCCAGCGTCGACGCGATCGCGCGCCATCCGGCAGTGGCCTGGGTCGTGCCGATCGCGCTCGGCGACTCGCACCGCGGTTTCCCGGTCGTCGGCACCAGCACCGGCTACTTCGAGCACTTCCGCTACGGCGAGGGCCAGGCGCTGGCCTTGGCCGAAGGCCGCGCCTTCAGCGGCACGCTGGACGGGCTGTACGAGGCGGTGCTCGGCGCCGAGGTTGCCGCCCGCCTGGGCTACCGCGTCGGCCAGCGCATCGTGCTGGCGCATGGCGCCGGCGGCGAACTCGGCGCCGAACACGCCGACAAGCCTTTCACCGTCGTCGGCATCCTGGCGCCGACCGGCACCCCGGTGGACCGCAGCGTGCACGTCGGCCTGCCCGCCATCGAAGCCATCCACCTCGACTGGGCCGGCGGCGCGCCGATGCCGGGTGTGCACATCGCCGCCGACCAGGCACGCAAGTTCGACCTCGCGCCCAAGCGCGCGACCGCGGCCTTCGTCGGACTGAAGAGCCGTGTCGCGGTGTTCCGCGTGCAGCGCTGGGTGGCCGACTACGAGGCCGAACCGCTGCTGGCGGTGCTGCCCGGGGTCGCGCTCGACGAGCTCTGGGAGGTCGTCGGCGTCGGCGAACGGTCGCTGCTCGCGGTGTCGGCGCTGGTCGCCGTCGTCAGCCTGGCCGGGCTGGTGGCGGTGGTGCTGGCCGGGCTGGCCGAGCGCCGGCGCGAGCTGGCGGTGCTGCGTGCCGTCGGCGCCGGGCCGCGCCACGTGCTGGCGCTGCTGGCCGCCGAAGCCGCGCTGGTGACGCTGGCCGGCGCCGCGCTCGGTGTGCTGCTGGCCGTGGCCGCCGTCGTGCTGGCCGGGCCCTGGGTGCAGCAGCACCTGGGCGTGGCGCTGTCGCACGGCGCGCCGACGCCGACGCAATGGGCCTGGCTGGGCGCGGTGCTCGCCGCCGGTATGCTCGCCGGGCTGGTGCCGGGCTGGCGCGCCTACCGGCTGTCGCTGGCCGACGGGCTGAGCCCGCGCTGATGTCGAAGGACACGATATGCACAGACTCCTCGCCGCCGCGGCGGTTGCGGCCCTGATCGGCCCGGCCGTTGCCCAGCCGGCGGCCGGCGTGGCGCCGCCGCAGCCGGCCTTGGCTGCCCCCGCGCCGGCCAAGGCCGCGCCCGGTGCGCCGCGCACGATCGGCTGGGACCAGCTGGTGCCCAGGGACTGGGACCCGATGAAGGAGTTCAAGGACCTGGACCTCGCCGGTCTCGCCGACGGCGACCCGCGCGCCAACAAGCTGCTGCAGCGCATGCGCGAGATCTGGGACGCGGCGCCGGCGAATCCGGCGATCGTCGGCCAGGCGGTGCGCCTGCCGGGCTTCGTCGTGCCGCTGGAGGAGACGAAGCAGGGCCTGAAGGAGTTCCTGCTGGTGCCGTACTTCGGCGCCTGCATCCACAGCCCGCCGCCGCCGGCCAACCAGATCGTGCACGTGTTCGCGGCGCGCCCGGTGGCCTTCAAGTCGATGGACACGGTCTGGGTCAGCGGCACGCTGGCCACCGTGCGCGGCGACACCTACATGGGCGCCAGCAGCTACCGCATCGACGGCGCCGCCGTCGAGCGCTACACGGAGAAGGCACGTTGAAGACTGCCGACGTCACCCGCACCAGCTTCGCGGTGCTGTTCCTGGCCGCGCTGGTCGGCTGCTCGCTGTGGATCCTCAAGCCCTTCGTCGGGCCGACGATCTGGGCGACGATGGTCGTCGTCGCCACCTGGCCGCTGATGCTGCGGGTGCAGGCCGCGCTTGGCGGCAGCCGCGCCGCGGCGGTGACGGTGATGACGCTGCTGCTGGTGCTGCTGTTCGCGGTGCCGCTGGCGCTGTCGATCGCGACGCTGGTCGAGAACGCCGACCGCATCGCCCAGACCGCACGCGACCTCGCCACCTGGCGGCCGTCGCGCGAGGCGCCGGCCTGGCTGCTGGCGCTGCCGATGGTCGGCCCCAAGCTCGCCGTCGCCTGGGAGCAGGCGGTGGCCGCCGGGCTCGAAGGCCTGGTCGTGCGCATCCAGCCCTACGCCGGCGGCTTCACGCGCTGGTTCGTCGGCGAGATCGGCGACTTCGGCAGCGTCGCGCTGCAGTTCGTGCTGACGGTCGTCATCGCCGCGGTGATGTACGCGCAAGGCGAGGTCTTCGGCGCCCAGGTGCGGGCCTTCGCCGGCCGGCTGGCCGGCGAGCGCGGCGTCGGCGCGGTGACGCTGGCGGCCGACGCGATCCGCGGTGTCGCGCTCGGTGTCGGTGTCACGGCGGTGGTGCAGGCGGTGCTCGGCGGTGTCGGCCTGGCGCTGGCCGGCGTGCCGCTGGCGGGGCTGCTGACGGCGCTGATGTTCATGCTCTGCATCGCCCAGATCGGCGCCTTGCCGGTGCTGCTGCCGGCCGCCGGCTGGGTGCTCTACGGCGGCGACGTCGGCTGGGGCGTGTTCCTGCTCGTCTGGTCGGCGATCGTCGGCACGCTGGACAACTTCCTGCGCCCGGTGCTGATCCGCCTGGGCGCCGACCTGCCGCTGCTGCTGATCTTCGCCGGCGTCATCGGCGGGCTGCTGGCCTTCGGGCTGGTCGGCATCTTCGTCGGGCCGGTCGTGCTGGCCGTCGGCTTCACGCTGCTGGAGAGCTGGATCGGCGAGGGCGGTGCGCCGGCCGACGGTGCGCCGCCGGCCGCGCCTTAGGGCGTGCCGATGAACAGGTAGGCGTTGGACGCGCCGTCGCGGCCGCGGCCGATGCCGACGTAGACCGCGCCGATCGGCGTCTCGCCGCCGAGGTAGGCGCTGGCCGAGTCCAGCCAGCCGCGGCGCCCGGTCTCGGTGTAGAGCCGGCCGAAACGAGCACGCTCCCAGGCGAGGCCGAAACGCATGTCGCCGCGCAGCCCCAGCGGCAGCCGGCCGACGATGCGTTCGGCGCGCAGCTGGCCGTAGCGCATGTCGTCGCCGCGCAGCTGGCCCGAGGCGTAGGCCGACAGGTTCAGGAAGCCGCCCAGCGTGGCCGCGTCCCAGACCGGCAGCTCGCCACCGGTCGAGCCGGTCCAGGCGATGCGCGAGCCCAGCACCCAGTCGCCGTAACCCCAGGCGGCGCGGGCCTCGGCGTCCAGGCGCCGGTAATGGCGCTGGCGCGACGAGAACCAGGCCATGCGTGCCGCCCAGCCGGCGCTCGGGAAGTGCAGCCGGTCGAGCTGGTCCAGGTCCAGTGCCGCGGTCCAGCCGTCCAGCGGCTGGCTGAAGCTGGGCAGCGAGGCGTCGCCGGTGTCCACGCGCGGGCGCAGCTCGCCGTCGCGCCAGCCGAGGCGGGCCTGGCCGAAGAGGCCGAGATTGGCGCCGAGCTGGAGTTCGACGATGTCGCGCGAGACCTGGTACTCGGCGATGCGGCGGTCGTCCTCGAAGATGTCGGCGCGTTCGCGGCGGTAGCCGGCGTCGAGCTGGGCGAACCAGAACTGCGTCGGCTCCAGCGGCTGGTACAGCGTCAGCGCGGCGGCGCTGACGTTGCCGATCTCCGCCTCGAGCAGCGCCTCGGCGCCGAGCGTGTTCAGCCAGGTCTTCTGGTAGCCGGCGCGCAGCGAGTAGGTCGAGCCCTGGCTGACGTTGGAGTCGAAGTTCAGGCCCAGGCGCAGGTAGTCCGGCCCCCAGGGCTTCTCGATCGGCGTGATGCGCAGCACGCGGCGGCCGCGCTGCGTCAGCAGCGTGTAGTCGACACCCTGGTAGTAGCCGTCGCCGTAGGCGCGCACCAGGTCGCGGTTCAGCGCCTCGGCGTCCAGCGGCTGGCCTTCGCGCTGCGACAGGTGGCGGCGCAGCACCACCGCATCCACCCGCTGCAGCCCGGCGATCTCGATGGCGTCGACGCGGTCGACGTCGGGGCGGTGGTCCTCCAGCCGGCGGCGCCAGGCGGCGTACTGCTCGGCCGGCACCGCCAGGCGCTGCAGCGCCGGCGCCAGCGCCTCGGCGGCGGCGCGGCCGCGGTCGGCGGCCTCGGCGCTGCGCTCGAAGTCGGCCGCGCTCAGGCCGGAGAGGTCGGGCTTGATGTAGACGTCGCCGTCCTTCAGCGTCGCCAGCGACTGGGCGACGTTCTGCTCGGTCAGGATGGCGACCATCTGCGCCGTCAGCGACAGCATGCCGGTCACCTCCTCGGCCTTGAGCAGCGGCGAGCCGACGTTGACGGCGATGACGACTTCGGCGCCGCAGCGCTCGCGCACCTCGCCGACCGGCAGGTTGTCGACGATGCCGCCGTCGACGAGGCGGCGGCCGTCCAGTTCCAGCGGCAGCAGCAGCCCGGGCACCGCCATCGACGCGCGCATCGCCTGCGTCAGGCTGCCCGAGCGCAGCACGACACGTTCGCCGGTGCCGATGTCGGTGGCGATCATCGACAGCGGCAGCGGCAGGCGGCCCAGGTCGCGCTCGCCGGCCTCGGCGCGCACCAGGCGGTTGAAGAACAGCTTGATCTTCTGGCCGGTGACCACGCCCTGGGCGCCGATCAGCCCGGCCGCGCCGACGCCGCTCTCGGTGCCCGACAGGAAGCGGCGCTCGATCTGCTTGTTGCGGAAGTTCAGCTCGGCGTACTCGGGGTTGTCCTGGAACATGTCGTTCCAGTCGGCGCGGCCGAGCTCCTCGCGCATGGTCTGCGGCGGCACGCCGGCCACCCAGGCGCCGGCCACCAGCGCACCCATGCTGGTGCCGGCGACGCAGTCCACCGGCACGTGCAGCCGGTCCAGCACCTCGAGCACGCCGACGTGCGCCGCGCCGCGCGCGCCGCCGCCGCTGAGCACCAGGCCGACACGCGGGCGTTCGCCACCGTCGGCGGCGTGCAGCGGCGGCAGCAGCGCGAGCAGCAGGCTGGCGAGCACGGTCGAGCGGCGGCAAGAGGGTGTCATGCGCGACATTGTCCCGGCGGCGCGTGGGGTCCTGCACGCCACGGGTCTCAAACCGTCGCCCGGACGCCCGATAGCCCTGCGGAGATGCCGGCCCGACCCACCCCGCCTGCCGCCATGACCCCGCCAGCGCGGCGTGTGCCGCCGGTCGCGGCGTGGTGGCGCACGATGGTCGCGGCGCTGCTGCTGCTCGTGGGCCTGGGCGGCGGCGTGGCGGTGGCCGCCGACGGCCGCTGGATCGTGCTCGGGCCCGAACGCGGCGCCATCGACGCCTGGTCGAGCATGACGATGCTGGCGGACCCGTCGGCGCAGCTCGGCGTCGAGGACGCGCTGCGCCGGCGCGGCGAGTTCGTGCCGATGCAGGGGCGGCGCGCCAACCTCGGCCTGCGCGACGGCGCCGTCTGGCTGCGGCTGAAGCTGGCGGTGCCCGAGACCGACGACGGCCGCTGGCTGCTGGACCTGGACTACCCGCCGCTGGACCGCGTCGACGTCTACGTCGTCTCCGACGGCCTGGTGGTGCGCCAGGTCACGCTGGGCGACTCGCTGCCGTTCGTGCAGCGGCCGCTGCCGACGCGCCCGCACGCGATGCTGCTGATGCTCGAACGCGGGCTCGAGCACGAGCTGCTGCTGCGCGTGCGCACCACCAGCACGATGCTGCTGCCGGTGCGCCTGCTCAAGCCCGGCGTCTTCTACGCCGAGGAGGCGCGGCTGCAGATGCTGCAGGGGCTGGCCGCCGGCATCAGCGTCTGCCTGGTGGCCTTCGCGCTGGTGCGCGCGGTGGGGCGGCGCGAGCCGGTCTACGTGCACTACGCGCTGTCGACCGTCGGTTCGGGGCTGTTCCTGTTCTCGTTTGCCGGGCTGGGCGCGCAGCACCTGTGGTCGGCCAGCGCGCGGTTCGCCGACCTGGCGCCGCTGCTGTCGGCGCTGGTCGGCCTGGCTGGCGCGCTGTGGCTGGTCGACGGGCTGTTCGAGGCCCGCGTGCTGTCGCCGCCGCTGGCGCGCACCACGCGCCTGGCCGGCGTCGTGGCGGCGCTGGCCGCGCTGCTGCTGCTGGCCGGCGCGCTGGACTATCACCAGGCGCAGTTCGTCGCCAGCCTGCTGGGCCCGCTGCCGATGCTGATCGCGCTGCCGATGGCCTGGCGGCGCTGGCATGCCGGCGACCACGCGGCGCCGTACGTGATCCTCGGCTGGGGGGCCAGCGCCGTCGGTGCCACGGTGCTGGCGCTGCTGCTGCACGGCTGGCTGGACCTGGACGGCTGGATCCGGCACGCCTACCAGGTCGGCGCGCTGCTGCAGGCGTTGGCCTGGCTGCGTGTGCTCGACCTGCGCGACGTCGAGCAGCGCGAACGCGCCGAGCTCGCCGACCGCGAGCGCCAGCGCCTGCAGGCCCTGGCGCACAGCGACGCGCTCACCGGCCTGCCCAACCGGCGCGGCCTGGAGCAGGCGCTGGACACGGCGCTGGCGCGTGTCGACGAGCAGCGGCCGCTGGCGCTGTTCCTCGTCGACCTCGACGGCTTCAAGGCCGTCAACGACGAACACGGCCACGAGGTCGGCGACCTGCTGCTGGCGCAGGCCGCGCAGCGGCTGCGCGGCGTGCTGCGCCAGGGCGACGTCGTCGCGCGCTTCGGCGGCGACGAGTTCGTCGTGCTGGCCGCCGGCCTGGGTGACGCCGATGCGGCCTGGGCGTTCGGCGAGCGGCTGGTGCAGGCCTTCGCCGCGCCCTTCGAGGGCGACGGCCGGCGCTGCGTCGTCGGCCTGACCGTCGGCTTCGCGCTCGCGCCGCAGGACGGGCGCGACCCGGTGCTGCTGCTGCGCCGCGCCGACGCCGCGATGTACGCCGGCAAGCAGGCCGGCAAGGGCACGGTGCGCCGCGCCGTGCCGCCGGGCGCCTACGCCTGAAGCGGCGGTGCCGGCCGGGCGTTCACTGCAGGAAGCCGATGGCCCCGCGGCGCGCCGCCGCGCCGGGCAGGTCGGCGAGCTCGATCGTGTCGCGCCCGGCCAGCCGGGCGTTGCCGAAGCCGGTCATCCAGGCGCGCCGCATCTCGCGCGGCGCCATCTGCGCCATGCGTTCGAGCACCGCCTCGCCGGGCTGCTCGTCGAAGCGCCGGCCCCAGTCGTGGCGTTCGCGCAGGCTGCGGTACAGGCGCAGCGCGATCGAGCGCGCGGCGTCGAGGTCGGGCGGCTGGACCTCGAAGACGTTCATCCGGTTGAGGATCGGGTCGGGGATGGCGCGCTCGTCGTTGGCGGTGGCCACCCAGATGACCTGGCTGGCGTCGATCGCGACCTCGGCGAACTCGTCGGTGAAATGGCAGGCCGTGTCGTGTTCCAGCAGGCTGTACAGCGCACCCAGCGGGTCGTAGGCGTGTTCGCCGCGCGCCTTGTCGATCTCGTCGACGACCATCACCGGGTTGGCGTACTGGCCCTCGACCAGGGTCTCGAAGACCTTGCCCGGCCGCGCGCCCTTCCACTGGCTGGACGCACCCGACAGCACCCAGCCGGCGGTGAGCGAACTCATCGACACGAAACCCAGCCCGGTGCCCAGCAGCTGCGCGACCTCGCGCGCGAAGTGCGTCTTGCCGATGCCCGGGGGCCCCAGCAGCAGCATCGGCGTGATCTCCAGCGCGTCGCGGCTGTCCTGGCACAGCGCGAGCTGGCGTTTCACGTCGTCGAGCACTTCGCCGAAGTTGGGCAGCTCCTCGTACAGATGCTCCATCGCCGGCACGCCCGAGGGCCTGACCTGGAAGCGCTCGCCGCCTTTCTCGATCATGCGTTCGTAGGTGCTGCGCAGCGTCTCGTGCTCCCGCGGGGGCAGCTGGGTCAGGCGCTTCTCGACCTCGTCGGGCCGGTAGACGCTGCGCAGCTGCGCGATCGGGATCCGGCCGTGGCCGGCGGCGACCGGGACGAGATCGTGCGATTCCGACATGCACACCTCCTGGAGCGGGAGAACAGGCGTCACATCATTCAAGCATCGGCGGCCGCCCGGCAAGCCCGGAACCGTGCGGCAAAACCCCGCTTGTTGTGCGCGCTGAAGCAAGACCCGCGCCTGTTGTCGCCGTCACCGCACCGACATCGTCCGGTCAAGATGCTGAAACCGGTGCCGGCCAGGATGCCGTCGCGGCCTGCCCCGGGCCGCGGAGACGACGATGCACGCTGCCACCGCCGCCGCCCAAGGCTGGATGCCGACCGAAGACCGCGCCCGCCCCGACACGCCGGCGCTGGAGGCCTGCTACCGCAGCGAGGCCTTCGCCGAGGACTTGCGCGAGCCGCAGCTGCCCCGCGCCGCGCTGCGGCGCGGCTGGCGTGTGCTCGGTCACGCTTGCGGACTTCAGTCCGGCGCGCGCGCGGCCGACTAACCCGGGTGACGCCCGGACATCCGGACGGGCGCATTCCGGAGGAACCCGCATGCTGCAACGCCTTTCGATCGGCCGCCGGATGGCCGTCGTTCTCGCCGCCATCCTGACGCTGTCGCTCGTCTCGGCCATCGCCTCGGTCCTGATGCTGCGCACGCTGCAGGGTGAACTGGACACCATGCTGAACAAGCGCCTCGTCGTCGAGCGAGCCAGCGCCGCCTGGCTGCTGCGCATCAACGCCGGCGTGCAGCGCGCCTCGGCGATCGCCAAGAGCAGCGATCCGAGCCTGGTCGAATACTTCGCCGCCGTCTCGGTGCAGTCGAGCAAGGAGAGCGGCGAACTGCAGAAGAAGATCGGCGACTCGCTCGACAGCGACGAGGAGCATGCGCTCTTCGATCGCATCGGCGAAGCACGCAAGCAGTACCTGTCGGCGCGCGACGAGGTCAGCAAGCTGAAGAAGGCCGGCGACGAAGCCGGCGCCGCGAAGGTGTTCAGCGAACGTTTCGAGCCGGTGTCCAACGAGTTCACCGCCAGTGTCCAGAAGCTGGTCGAGCTGCAGCAGGCCAACCTGGATGCCGCCGCGGCGCGTGTCGAGGCGCTGCGTGCCCGCACCGTGCAGTCGCTGGTCGGCGCGAGCGTCGTCGGGCTGCTGCTCGGCGCCTTTCTCGCCTGGCGGCTGACGCAGAGCATCGTGCGCCCGGTGGTGGAAGCCGAGCGCGCGGCCGAGGCGATCGCCGCGATGGACCTGTCGGGCACGGCGCGCAGCCACTACCCGAACGACGAGACCGGGCGCCTGCTGCGTGCGGTGGACTCGATGCGCGAGGCGCTGCGGCGCACGGTGCAGCAGGTGCGCGGCGCGGCCGACGGCATCGCCACGGCGAGCGAGCAGATCGCCACCGGCAACCAGGACCTGAGCCAGCGCACCGAACACACGGCATCCAACCTGCAGCAGACGGCCAGCGCGATGGAGCAACTCACCGGCACGGTGAAGTCCAGCGCCGACTCGGCGGCGCAAGCCAACCAGCTCGCGGGTTCGGCGGCCGACGTGGCGCGCCGCGGCGGCCAGGTCGTCGGCCAAGTGGTGGCGACGATGGACGAGATCAGCGCCAGCTCGCACCGCATCGCCGACATCATCGGCACGATCGACGGCATCGCGTTCCAGACCAACATCCTGGCGCTGAACGCTGCGGTCGAGGCGGCACGCGCGGGCGAGCAGGGCCGCGGCTTCGCGGTCGTGGCCGGCGAGGTGCGCACGCTGGCGCAGCGCAGCGCCGAGGCGGCACGCGAGATCAAGGCGCTGATCGGCACCAGCGTCGAGAAGGTGGAGTCGGGTTCGCGCCTGGTGGGCGAGGCCGGCAGCACGATGACGGAGATCGTCGCCAGCGTGCAGCGCGTGACGGACATCATCGGCGAGATCAGCGCCGCGTCGCACGAGCAGAGCCAGGGCATCGCGCAGGTCAACGGCTCGGTCAACGAGCTCGACCAGATGACGCAGCAGAACGCCGCGCTGGTGGAGGAGGCGACGGCCGCCGCCGGCAGCCTGCGCCAACAGGCCGGGCAGCTGGCCGAGCTGGTGTCGACCTTCAGGCTGGGCCAGGAGGCCCGCGCCTGATCAGCGCACCCAGCTGTTGAGCTGGATGATCGGCAGCATCACCGCCAGCACGATCATCATCACGACGCCGCCCATCGCGACGATCAGCAGTGGCTCGAGCACGGTGGCCACGGCCATCGCGCGGCGCTGGACCTCGGCGCCGAGCTGGGTCGCGGCGCGCTGCAGCATCACCGGCAGCTGGCCGGTCTGCTCGCCGAGGCGGGCGAACATCGCCAGAAGCCCCGGGAAACGTTTCTTCGCCGCCAGCGCCGAGGCCAGCGGCGCACCTTCGCGCACCTGCACCAGCGCGTCGAGCGCGTCGGCGCGCATCGCGCGGTTGCCCAGCGTCTCGGCCGCCGCCTGCAGCGCCTTCAGGATCGGCACGCCGGCGCCGGCCAGCATCGCCAGCGTGCCGGCGAACCGCGCCGCGTTGTAGCCGCGCGCCAGCCGGCCGACCAGCGGCAGCCGCAGGAAGGCGGCGTCGCTGCGCTCGCGAAACCCTGCGCTGCGCCGCGCGAAGACGAAAGCCGACACGCCGGCCACGACGCCCAGCGCCACCGCCCAGCCCCAGTGGCGCACGAAGTCGCTGATCGCCATCATCACGACGGTCAGCAGCGGCAGCGACTGCTTGGTGTTGCTGAAGACGGTGGCCACCTGCGGCACGACGTAGGTGACGAGGAAGGTCACGATGACCAGCGCGATCAGCGAGACGATGGCCGGGTAGAGCATCGCGCCGAGCAGCTTGGCGCGCAGCGCCTGGCGGTCCTCCAGGTCCTGCGCCAGGCGTTCGAGCACCGCGCCGAGCGCGCCGCTCTGCTCGCCGGCGGCGACGACCGCGCGGTAGACCTCGTCGAACTCGCGCGGCGCCGTGGCCAGCGCGCGTGCGAACGGGCTGCCGGCGTTGACCTCGCTCCTCAGGTGCACCAGCAGTTCACGCTGGCGCTGGTCCTCGGCTTCGTCGGCCAGCGCGGTCAGCGCCCGCTCCAGCGGCAGCCCCGAGCCGACCAGCCCGGCCAGCTGTCGCGTCCACACGGCCAGCCCGGTGGCGTTGAACACGCGACGCGAGAACCGCGCCGCGGTCGTGCCCTCGGCCGCCGGCGCGCCGACCGGCGCCACCGACAGCGGCACCAGGTTGCGCGCGCGGATCTGGGCGCGGGCGGCGCGGGCGTTGTCGGCGTCGAGCAGGCCGCTCTGGGCCTTGCCGGCGGCGTCCAGCGCCTCGAAGCGGTAGGCCGGCATCAGTCCCTCGTGACGCGGATGACTTCCTCGGCGGACGTGACGCCCTCGGCGATCAGGCGTTCGCCGTCCTCGCGCATCGAGCGCAGGCCGTTGGCGCGCGCGGCGGCGGCCAGGTCCTGTTCCGAGCCGCGCTCGTGGATCAGCGTCTGCACCGCCTCGTCGACGACCATCAGCTCGTAGACGCCGGTGCGGCCCTTGTAGCCGGTGTGGCTGCAGGCCGGGCAGCCGACCGGATGCCAGCGGCCCTCGCCGTCCTGGCGCTTGCACGCCGGGCAGAGCTTGCGCACCAGGCGCTGGGCCAGCGCGCCGAGCAGGCTGGACGACAGCAGATAGGGCTCGACGCCCATGTCGATCAGCCGCGTGACCGACGACGGCGCGTCGTTGGTGTGGATCGTCGCCAGCACCAGGTGGCCGGTCAGCGAGGCCTGGATCGCGATCTGCGCGGTCTCGTAGTCGCGGATCTCGCCGATCATGATGACGTCCGGGTCCTGGCGCAGGATCGCGCGCAGCGCCTTCGCGAAGGTCAGGTCGATCTTCGGATTGACCTGGGTCTGGCCGATGCCGGGCAGCTCGTACTCGACCGGGTCTTCCACGGTCAGCACGTTGGTCGTCGCGGTGTCGACGCGGCCCAGCGAGGCGTACAGCGTCGTCGTCTTGCCGCTGCCGGTGGGGCCGGTGACGAGCACGATGCCGTGCGGCTGCTGGATCAGGCGCTCGAAGCGCCGCAGCAGCTCGCCGTCCATGCCCAGGCCTTCGAGCGTGAACTTCGATTCGGCCTTGTCCAGCAGGCGCAGCACCGCGCGCTCGCCGTGCGCCGACGGCAGCGTCGACACGCGCACGTCGATCGCCCGGCCGCCGATGCGCAAGCTGATGCGGCCGTCCTGCGGCAGGCGTTTCTCGGCGATGTCGAGCTCGGCCATGATCTTCAGCCGGCTGATCAGCGCCGCGTGCAGCGCCTTGTTCGGCTGCACCACCTCGCGCAGCGTGCCGTCGACGCGGAAACGCACGCTGGAGCTGCGTTCGTAGGGCTCGATGTGGATGTCGCTGGCGCCGTCCTTGGCGGCCTGCGTCAGCAGCGCGTTGAGCATGCGGATGATCGGCGCGTCGTCGGCGGCCTCGAGCAGGTCCTCGACCGCCGGCAGCTCCTGCATCATGCGCGAGAGATCCACGCCGCTCTCGACCTCGCCGATGACGGCCGCGGCGCTGCTCTCGCCGCCGGCGTAGGCCGCGGCGATGCGCTGGCCGAGCGTCGCGCTCGGCTCGTGCTCGAAGGCGGCGACGTCGAACAGCCGCGTCACCTCGGCCAGCGCCGCCGGCGGCGTGGTCTCGCCGGCCCACAGCACGAGCTGGCCGTCGTCCTCCAGCAGCAGCGTGTTCGCCTTGGCGAACGCGTAGGGCAGCGGGTGTCGGGTGGCCATCGTCTTACTGCGGCCTGGCGGCTGGGCTGGCGTCGTTCGGCGCCGGCGTCACCGGCTCGGCCGTCGGCGCCTTCGCCGGCTGGGCGGCTGGCGGCGCGGCGTTGGGCAGCGGCGGCAGCACCGGCGCCTCGTCGATGCGCAGGATGGCGCTGGGCGTCGGCTGCGCGCCTTCCTGGCGGGCGCGGATCTGGTCGTAGCGGTCCAGCGACAGCCGGACGGTGCTGTCGGCGTCGCGCATCACCACCGGGCGCAGGAAGACCATCAGGTTGGTGCGCTTCTTGGTGCGGCTCTCGCTGCGGAACAGCGCGCCCAGGCCGGGGATGTCGCCCAGCAGCGGCACCTTGGACTTCTCCTCGACGTAGCTGTCCTGCACCAGGCCGCCGAGCACGATGATCTGGCCGTCCTCGACGACGACCTGCGACTCGATCGAACGTTTGGTCGTCGACGGCCCGGCGTTGGTCGTGCCGACGGTGGCCGTCGACAGCACGCTGGACTGCTCCTGGTAGATCGTCATGCGCACCGTGCCGCTCTCGCCGATCTGCGGCCGGATGCGCAGCGTGATGCCGACGTCCTTGCGCTCGATGGTCTGGAACGGGCTCGTCGTCGCGGTGCCGGTGTTGGTGTACTGGCCGGTGATGAACGGCACGTTCTCGCCGACGACGATCTTCGCTTCCTCGTTGTCCAGCGTGATCAGGTTCGGCGTCGAGACGATGTTCGTCTTGGTCTGGCTCTGCAGCAGGTTGGCCAGCGCGCCCAGCGCGTAGGTGCCGCCGTAGCGGCGCAGGATGCCGACGTTCAGCCCCTCGCCGAGCGACACGCCGCTGGCGCTGCCGCTGGCCGCCGCGGTCGTGATGTTGAGGATGTTGCCGCTGCCGTTGTTGTTGCTGAAGTTGGTGCCGCCGAACAGGCCGGTCTTGTCGCCGTCCTTGCCGATCAGGCCCTGCCACTGGAAACCGAACTCGGCGGCGTTGTCGCCCGCCACCTCGACGATCAGGCTCTCGATGTAGACCTGGGCGCGGCGCGAGTCGAGCTGCTCGATCATCGTGCGCACCTGGCGGTACAGCGGCTCGGGCGCGGTGATGATCAGCGAGTTGGTCGCCGGGTCGGCCTGGATGAAGCCGCCGGTCGTCGGCTGGCCCGACGGCGTCACCGGCGCGGTGGCCTGCGCCGAC
>NZ_AEWG01000152.1 GCF_000190375.1 Rubrivivax benzoatilyticus JA2 = ATCC BAA-35 | reverse complement strand
AGCATTCAGCGGCGTACGCGGCGGACGGGGTCAGGTCCCACGGGACCTGACCCCGGCATTCCGGCATTCTGACCCCGGCATTCACCAGCATTCAATCCGCGTCCTGGAACGCCTCCTCGCGCTTGGACTTGATCGACGGCAGCATCACGATGATGACCATCAGCACCGCCGCGACGAGCAGGCCGGCCGACAGCGGGCGCGTCGCGAAGGTGGTCCAGTCGCCGCGCGACAGCAGCAGCGCACGGCGCAGGTTCTCCTCCATCATCGGCCCGAGGATGAAGCCCAGCAGCAGCGGCGCCGGCTCGCAGCCCAGCTTGTAGAACGCGTAGCCGGCGATGGCGAAGCCCGCGCCCATGAAGACGTCGAAGTTGTTGTTGTTCAGCGTGTACAGGCCGATGCAGCAGAAGACCATGATCGCCGGGAACAGGAAGCGGTAAGGCACCGTCAGCAGCTTGATCCAGATGCCGATCAGCGGCAGGTTCAGGATCACCAGCATCAGGTTGCCGACCCACATCGACGCGATCAGGCCCCAGAACAGCTGCGGGTCGCTGGCCATCACCTGCGGGCCGGGCTGGATGCCCTTGATCGTCATCGCGCCGACCATCAGCGCCATCACCGCGTTCGGCGGGATGCCCAGCGTCAGCATCGGGATGAACGAGGTCTGCGCGCCGGCGTTGTTGGCGCTCTCCGGGCCGGCGATGCCGCGGATGTTGCCCTTGCCGAACGGCACTTCGCCCGGCCGGATGCCCATCTTCTTCTCGACCGTGTAGGCCGCGAACGAGGCCAGCAGCGCGCCGCCGCCGGGCAGCACGCCGAGGATCGAGCCCAGCGAGGTGCCGCGCAGCACCGCCGGCCAGGCGTTGCGGAAGTCGTCGCGCGTCGGCCACAGGCCCTTCACGTCCTTCGTGAAGACCTCGCGCTTCTCGGCCGGCTGGCCGAGGTTGGCGATGATCTCGCCGAAGCCGAAGACGCCCATCGCGATGGCGACGAAGCTGATGCCGTCGGTCAGCTCGGGGATGTCGAAGCTGTAGCGCGGCACGCCGGAGATGACGTCGGTGTTGATCTGGCCGATCAGCAGGCCCAGCACGATCATCGCGATGGCCTTGACCAGCGAGCCCGAGGCCAGCACGACGGCACCGATCAGGCCCAGCACCATCAGGCTGAAGTACTCGGCCGGGCCGAACTTGAAGGCCAGCTCGGTCAGCGGCGGCGCGAAGGCGGCGATGATGATCGTGCCCACGCAGCCGGCGAAGAACGAGCCCAGGCCGGCGGCGGCCAGCGCCGGGCCGGCACGGCCGCGGCGGGCCATCTGGTAGCCGTCGATCGCCGTGACCACCGAGCTGGACTCGCCGGGCACGTTGATCAGGATCGCGGTCGTCGAGCCGCCGTACTGGGCGCCGTAGTAGATGCCGGCCAGCATGATCAGCGCCGGCGTCGCGTCCAGCGAGTAGATGCTGGGCAGCAACATCGCGATCGTCGCCACCGGGCCCAGGCCCGGCAGCACGCCGATCAGCGTGCCCAGCAGCGCCCCGCCGAAGGCGTAGGCGAGGTTTTCGAGCGTGAAGGCGACGCCGAAGCCGAGCGCCAGGTTGTTCAGCAGATCCATCTCGTCGCCTTCCTCAGCCCAAGAACGCCGGCCACAGCGGGATCGTCAGGCTCAGGCCCTTGATGAAGATCGCCCAGCTGCCCGCCGTCAGCACGACGGCGCTGATCAGCGCGTCGCGCCAGTGGAACTCGTCGCCGGCGGCCGCCGAGATCACGACCAGCAGCGGGATCGCGATGAACATGCCCAGGTGCGGCAGCGCGAAGCCGAACACGACGACCGAGCCGACGATGATGGCCAGCGGCTTGAACGCCCAGCGGCCGATCGGGTCGCCGTCCTCGGTGGCGATGGTCAGTGCCTTGAACAGCACCATCGAGCCCAGGATCGCGAGCAGGATGCCGAGGCCGAACGGGAAATAGGCCGGCCCGGGCCGTGCGGCGCTGCCGAAGCTGTACTCCTGCGCGCCCCAGGCGAACCCGACGCCGACGGCGACGAACATCAGGCCCGACCAGAAATCCTTCTGGCTCTTGATTTTCAAGGGGTGTCTCCTCCAGCCAAAGCGTGGCGGATTCTGGCAGCGCACCCCGGCGGCGCCGATGTGGATATCACGTAAGCCGGCGTCGGCGCCGGCCGCGTCAGTTCAGCGACGGCGTGCTGCGCAGCACTTCCTCGATCGTCGTCAGCCCTTCGGCGACCTTCATCGCGCCGGCCAGGCGCAGCGGCCGCATGCCGCCCTTGATGCCCTGGCGGCGCAGCGCGTCGGCGTCCAGCGTCGGGTGCACGTGGGCGCGTGCACCCTCGTCCATCACCAGCAGCTCGTACAGCCCGGCGCGGCCGCGGTAGCCGGTGTGGCGGCACTCCAGGCAGCCCACCGGCTTGTAGGCGCGCACGCCGCCGGACAGCCGCCAGGGCTTGACCATGGCCTCCAGCGCCTCGCGCGAGGCGCCCTCGTCGGGCTGCCGACAGGCCGGGCACAGCGTGCGCGTCAGGCGCTGGGCGAGCACGCCGATGACGGTGGCCGAGATCAGGTACGGCGGCACGCCCAGGTCGGCCAGCCGGGTGATCGCGCTGGCCGAGTCGTTGGTGTGCAGCGTGCTGAAGACGAGGTGGCCGGTGAGCGCCGCCTGGATCGCCATCTCGGCGGTCTGCAGGTCGCGGATCTCGCCGACCATGATGATGTCCGGGTCCTGGCGCATCAGCGCCCGCAGCCCTTCGGCAAAACCCATGTCGATCGCCGGCTGGACCTGGGTCTGGTTGAACGCCGGCTCGATCATCTCGATCGGGTCCTCGATCGTGCAGACGTTGACCGTCTCGTTGGCCAGCGCCTTCAGCGTCGCGTACAGCGTCGTCGTCTTGCCGCTGCCGGTGGGGCCGGTGACGAGGATGATGCCGTGCGCGCGCCCGGTCAGCTCCTGCCAGGCGCGGGCCTCGGCGGCGCCGAAACCCAGCGCCTCGACGCCCTTGACCACGGTCTCGGGGTCGAAGATGCGCATCACCAGCTTCTCGCCGAAGGCCGTGGGCATCGTCGACAGCCGCATCTCGACCTCGCCGCCGCCCTCCGGCCTCAGGGTCTTGATGCGCCCGTCCAGCGGCCGGCGGCGCTCGACGACGTCCATGCGGCCGAGCAGCTTGATGCGCGCGACCATCGCGCCCATCACCGTCAGCGGCACCTGGTAGACGGTGTGCAGCACGCCGTCGATGCGAAAGCGGATCGCGCCCATCTCGCGCCGCGGCTCGAGGTGGATGTCGCTGGCGCGCTGGTCGAAGGCGTACTGCCACAGCCAGTCGACGACCTGCACCACGCCCTGGTCGTTGGCGTCCAGCGTGCCCTTGGCGCGGCCGAGCTCGACCAGTTGCTCGAAGCTGGCCGCCGCCGACACCTCGCCGCTCTTCTGCGCCGCCCTCACCGACTTGGCCAGGGCGTAGAACTCGGTCGTGTAGCGGCGCACGTCCTCCGGGTTGGCGACGACCAGCCGCAGCGTGCGCCGGGTGTGGGCCTCGATCTCGGGCACCCAGGCGACGTCGAAGGGCTCGGCGGTGGCCACCGTGACCTCGGTCGGCGACACCGCCACCGGCAGCGCCCGGCGGCTCTCGGCGTAGTGCACGCTCATCACCTCGGCGACACGGCCGACGTCCACGCGCAGCGGGTCGATGCGCAGATAGGGCAAACCGGCGCGGCCGGCCAGCCAGGCGGTCAGCGCCTCGGTGTCCAGCGCCTCGCCGCTGCCGGCACGCACCAGCCCCGCGCCGCCCAGACGCACCAGCGCGTGCAGGCTGGAGGCGCCGGCGCCGAAACGCCGCACCACGCGCTCGGCATCGGCCGGCGTGATCCAGCCGTCGTCGCGCAGCCAGTCGAGCAGCTGGCGCCAGTCGAGCCTTCCACGCGGGGTCTTGCGGTTCATCGTGCCTCTCGTGCGGGTTGCGGCCCGGCGTAGGGCCTGAGCATGCGCAGCCACTTGCGCGCCGGCAGGCCGTAGGCGCCGAAACGCGCCTCGATTGTCGCGGCGCGTTCGGTCAGCACGTTGCGCGCCGGCATCTCGACGTGACGGCCGGCGACGACGACGGTGTTGCCCTCCTTCGTCGGCCGCAGGCTCCAGACCTGGTCGGCGCCGAAGACCGCGGCGATGCGCGTGATGCTGCGCTCGAAGCTGGCATCGCGGCCGAAGAGATTCACGCTCATCAGGCCGCCGTCCTCCAGCACGGCGCGGCAGCCGGCGTAGAAGTCTTCGTCGTCGAGCACCGGCGCGGCGGCCTCGTGGTCGTAGAGGTCGACGTGCAGCAGCTGCACGCTCTGCGGCTCGGCCTGCTCGTGCAGCCAGCGCCCGGCGTCGGCCACCACGACGTCGGCCTCGGCCGGCAGGTGGAACCAGTTGCGGCAGACGGCGACGACCTGCGGGTTGAGCTCGACGACCGTCGTCGGCATGCGCAGCGCCTTGTGCGTGAAGCGCGTGATCGCCGCCGCGCCCAGCCCGAGCTGCAGCGCGCGCCCCTGGCCGATGGCCTCGGTGGGCAGCCACAGCAGGCTGGCGAGCATGCGCTGCACGTATTCCAGCTCGACGACCTGGGGCTTGCGGATGCGCATCGCGCCCTGCACCCAGATCGAGCCCAGGTGCAGGTAACGCACGCCGTCGGATTCGCTCAGCGTGGCTTCGGGCAGGGAGAAAGTCTCTTGTTCGGACATCAGGGATCAGCGTGCGCCGTCCAGGCGCTGGAGTTCGAGCCGGGACATCCCGTACTCGATGAATTCGGTCACGCCGGTGTCGACGGCGCGGCGGAAGTGGCGGCGCGCGGCGGCGCGGTCGCCGTCGAGCAGCGCCTTCTGCCCGGCGAAGAACTGCAGCTCGCATTCGCGCCCCGGGTCGGCACGGCCGCCCTCGCGCGTGGCGGCGAGCGCGTCGTCGTAGCGGGCCTCGCCGGCCAGCCAGCGTGTCACCGGGTGCGGCCAGGCACGTTCACCGGCCGGCGCCACCTGGCGCAGCGTGGCGACGCCGTCGTCGCCGGCGCGGCGCGCGGCCAGGTACAGCCAGATCGGCGCATAACCGGCCTCGCGCACCGAACGGTCCTTCAGCGCGGCCTCGAAGCCGGCGCGCGCCGCGGCAGCGTCGCCGCGCAGGTAGGCGGCGCGGGCCCGGGTCTGCAGCGCGTCCAGGTCGCCCGGGGCACGGCGCAGCGCTTCGCCGGCCCGCTGCTCGGCTTCGTCGTAGGCGCCGCGCATCAGCGCGTTGACCGCCGCGGCGGCATGGGTGGCCGCCGGCTCCGGGTCCAGGGCCAGCGCGGCCTGGAAGTCGGCGCGCGCGGCGTCGAGTTCACCCAGGTGGTCGAGCAGCATCGCGCGCTCGACCAGCGTCTGCGCCCGCAGCGCCGGCGCCAGGCGGTCGCCGGCGAGCACGGTGTCCAGCAGCACGCGGCGGCCGAGCGCCTCGCGCTGGACCTCGGTGACGATGCGCAGGCGGCCGGCACGCAGCTCGGCGTCGAGCGCGGCGTAGCGGGCGCGCATCGTGTCGGCCTGGGCCGGCGTCACCGCCGGCACCTGCACCGTGCCGGCCAGGCGGCCGAAGGCGCGCACCAGGCGCTCGCGGTAGGCCGGGAACTCGGCCGCGCCGACGCGGTCCTGCAGCATCTCCAGATCGGCCTCCAGACGCTGCGACTGCGGCGCCGTCTCGGCGCGCAGCTGCAGGCGGAAGGCCGGCGCCGACTCCTCGGCGCGCGAGCTGCCGCTGCGGCCTAAGGTCGGCTGCTCGAAACGGAACTCGACGCTCTGGCGGTAGCGCCCGGGGCTGGCCAGGCGCAGGCCGCGCGCGCGGTCCGAGCCGTCGGGCAGGCGCAGCACCGACATCGGCAGCGGCAGGCCGTAGTCGGTGACGAAGACCCGCTGCTCGGGGAAACGCCAGGCCGGCGGCAGCGTGTAGCGCTGCACCAGGCGCACCGCGTTGCGGCCCGGCACGTCGGTCATCTCCAGCGCGCCGTCGGCCGCCAGACCCGGATACAGGCGCAGATGGTCGGCGCGCAGGTCGCGCTCGAACTCGTCGGCACCGCGCGCGGCGCGCTGGGCGCGCAGCGCCTCGGCGATGTCGCCGTAGAAGGTCTGCACCGACTCGAAGGCGGCCGGCTGGGCGAGCGAGGCGAAACGCAGCACGTCCTCGCCCTCGGCCTGCAGCCGGCCCTGGGTGCCGGGCAGCTCGACCAGCGCCGTCGCGTCGGCGCGTGCCGGCAGGCCCCAGCCCAGGCCGCGCGCGATGCGTTCGTCCAGCGGCCCGGTCTGCAGCGAACGGGTCGGGTCGACGAGCAGGCTGCGGCCTTCGGGCTGCAGCTCGGCGACGACGTGATCGAAGGCCAGCGGGCTGGGCAGCATCGCCGCGACGTCGCGGCGCATCGTGCTGGACACCAGCACCGGCGTCGCGCGCACGCCGGCGGCACGCGCCAGCGCGCCGAGCAGCACGACCTTGTCCTTGCAGTCGCCGTAGCGCTGCGCCAGCGTCTGCGCGGCCGGCGCCGGGCGGTGCGAGCTGGCGCCGATCTCGGTGCCGAAGTAGCGCACCTGGGTCTGCACGAAGTCCAGCATCGCCAGCAGGCGCGCCTCGCGGTCGGCGCCGCGCAGCGCCTCGGCCTGCGCCGAGACCTCGGCCGAGGGCCGCAGCGCGGGCTCGAACAGGGTCTCGGCCCAGCGCGCGACGTCGGCCCAGTCGGCGAACTCGCTGAGCTGCAGCATGTCGTCCAGCCAGCTGTCGGCCGGCGCATACGCGTCCTCGACGAAACGCGGCACCCCGCGGCGGCGGAACTCGGTGATGCGCAGGCCGTCGGCGCTGCGGCCGGCGTCACTGACCTCGGCCGCGCCCGCACGGTGGCGGATGTGGCGCTGCGCCGGCGCCAGCAGGCGGTAGCGGTACAGCCCGGTCGGACCCAGGCCGTGGCGGGACCAGTCGACCTGGACGAAGCGGCCGTCGAACACCGGGTTGTCGCCGACCAGCGTGTAGGCGAACTCGATGCGGTCGCCGACACGCACGTCGTCCAGCACGATGGAGGCCGTGCGGCGGCCGTCCAGGCGCTGCTGCTCGAGGCCGGTCTCGCGGTCGAGCAGGCGCACGCGGCGCGCGGCCAGCTTGTCGATGCGCGCACCGCCGCGGCGCAGTTCCAGCCGGTGCAGCGTCAGGCGCTCGTAGCTCGGGTCGAACTCGATGCTGATCTGCGACGCGCTCTCCAGGCCGCTGGCGTCGCGCACCTGGCGCACGACGTGGCGGTAGCGCTCGCTGGGCCCGCGCCCGGCCGGCAGGCGGGTCTGCTGGTCGACCAGCAGCACCTGCAGCGGCGCCGCCGGCAGGCCGGCGTCCAGGCCGCTGGCCGACATCGGCTGCACCCAGGCCGGCTCGCGGCCGATCTCGAAACCGGCCGTCTTCGGCGCCGCTGCCGCCGCCCCGGCGGCCAGCAGGCCCGCCGCCAGCGCTGCCCACCAGCGCCTCCACCCTCGTGACATGTTCGGGATCTCCCTGCACTTGCTCTTGCCGCCGCATTGTGACCGGGCCCCGGCGCCGGGCCGCCGGCGCGCGCTCAGGCCAGGCCGTGGGCGGCGAAGACCTCGCGCCAGGCGGCGAGCTTGCGCTCGAAGCTCCAGCTGGCGTTGGCCGGGCTGGTGGACGGCAGGCGCAGCGTGGCGAGCCCCAGCGCCTGCAGCCGGCGCATCGTGCGCGCCGACTCGCCGCCGTTGTGCGCCACCGCCTGCAGCCCCGGCGCCAGGCGGCGCAGCGCGGCGAAGTCGTTGAGCTCGGGTTGCTCGATCGCCGTGTCCAGGCTGCCCTCGCGGCGGCACGCGGCGTAGACGTCCCAGAGGCCCAGGCCGTGGCGCAGCATCTCCTGCAGCCGCTCCGGGTACGGCAGCGCACGCAGGTCCAGGCCCCACAGCGCCGACAGGATGGGCCAGAACTGGTTGCGCGGATGGGCGTAGTACTGCCCGGCGGCCAGCGACGCGACGCCGGGAAAGCTGCCGAGCACGACCAGGCGGGTGCGCGCGTCGGCCACCGGCGCCAGGCCGACGAGGCGGGCGTTCACAGCGCGGCCAGCCGCGGCAGCGCGGCCACGGCGTTGGCCGTCGTCACCGCGGCGGTGTGCTCGGCGGTCCAGCCGCGCAGCGCGGCCAGCGTGCGCGCGATGCGCGGCAGCTCGGCGGGCTCGTTGCGCCCCGGCGCGGCGCCGGCCTCGCGCTCGGCGGCGCTGCGGTACAGCCACTGCGGCGGGATGTCGGGGGCGTCGGTCTCCAGCACCGGCACGGTCTCGGGCAGCGTCGCGGCCAGGCGGCGGATCTGCAGCGCACGCTCGAAACTCATCGCGCCGCCGAAACCCAGGCGCAGCCCGAGCGCGGCGAACTGCGCCGCCTGCGCGTCGCTGCCGTTGAAGGCGTGCGCGATGCCGCCCGCCACCTCGACGCGGCGCAGCCCGTGCAGCAGCAGGTCGGCCGAGCGCCGCACGTGCAGGATCACCGGCAGGCCGGCGTCGCGCGCCAGCGCCAGCTGGGCCAGGTAGAAGCGGCGCTGGCGCTGCAGATCCAGGCCGGGCACGAACAGGTCCAGCCCGATCTCTCCGACGGCCACCAGGCGCGGGTCGTCACGGTGGCGGCGCAGCTCGTCGGCCAGGCGCTGCAGATCCTCGTCGGCGGCGCGGCCGACGTACAGCGGGTGGATGCCCAGCGCATAGGCCAGGCCGTGGCGCTGCGCCAGTTCGCGCACGGCGCCGAAGTTCGCCGCCTCGACCGCCGGGATCACCTGCATCACGACACCGGCGCTGCGCGCGCGGGCGACGACGGCGTCGCGGTCGGCGTCGAATTCCGCGGCGTCGAGATGGCAATGCGTGTCGATCCACATGGCGCGATGATGCCGCCAACACCGGGTTCGCCCGGCCGGCAGGACGTGTTACCGTCTCCGGCGGTTCCCGGTGCAGGAGCCCACGACGATGAAGAAGGCACCGCTCTACAGCCGTTCGCGCCGGCCCGCCGAGGCCGCAGCGCCCGTCGCCGCGCCGCCCCCGGCCGCCGCGCCGGAGGCGGCCGTGCCCGCAGCCGCAGCATCGGCCCGTCGACG
>NZ_AEWG01000153.1 GCF_000190375.1 Rubrivivax benzoatilyticus JA2 = ATCC BAA-35 | reverse complement strand
ACGACGCCGGCATCCGCTTCTAGCCGCCCGGCCGCCGCGCCATCCACGAGCCGGCGCCGACCGCGCCGCCGACGGCCCAGAACAGCACCGCCGCGCCGACCACCGTGCCGGCGGCGCCGAAGACCAGCGGCATCACCGTGCTCGACGCGTTGATCGCCATCGAGCGGAAGGCCAGCGCCTCGCCGTGTCGGTGCGCCGGCGTCAGCTGGTGCAGCGTCGACATGATCATCGGCTGCACCGCGCCCAGCGTCACGCCCAGCAGCACCGCGCAGCCGCCCATCGCCCACGGCGACGAGGCCAGCGGATAGGCGGCGAAGACGACGCCGGTGCCCAGCATCGCGGCGCGCACGACGGTGGTCTCGTCGAGCCGGTGGGCGATCCACGGGATCAGCACGCGCACCGCCGTCACCGACAGCGTGAAGGTGCCCAGCACCAGCCCGATCGTCGAGGCGCTGTAGCCGCGCTCGTGGCCGAGGATGGGCACGGCGAAGCTGTGCACGTCCCAGCACATCGACAGCAGCCAGTTGACCAGCAGCAGCCGCTTCAGACCCGGCGCATCGAGCAGGTCCCACGACGTTCCATGCCGTGGGGCCTGCGCAGCGGGCACCACACGCTCGACCCGCCGCGCGCTGAACAGCGTCACCAGAGGCAGCAGCAGCATCAGCGCGTAGCCGGCGGCGAAACCCGCCAGGTCGATCGCGAAGCCGATCGCCACCGGGCCGACGACATTCGAGAACGACGGCGCGATGCCCAGCCAGCTGAAGATGCGCACACGCTGCGGCCCGTCGTGCGCAGCCAGCCCGGCGGTGCGCTGGATCGTCAGCATGCCCATGTTGGCGCCGGCGCCGGCCAGCATCGCCGCCAGGCACAACAGCCCGAAGCCGGCCGTGCCGCCGGCGAAGTCGGCGGCCAGCGCCAGCAGCAGCGCCGCCGTCACCAGGCCGATGGCGATGTGCACCGGCCGGTGGTAGCCGTGGCGGTCGGCCAGGCGCCCGGAGTGCAGCGCCAGCACCACCGGCGCGGCGGCGAACAGCGCCAGCAGCAGGCCCACAGCCCAGGGGCTGTAGCCCTCGCGCAGCGCCTGCAGCGGCGCGGCCATGCGCAGGCCCGCCATCGCCGCGTGCAGCCCCACCTGGCCGGCGATCAGCGCCGCCAGCCAGCCCCGGCCGTGCGCCGGCGCGGCAGCCGTCTCAGCCATCGCGGCCGTCGCCGGGCAGCAGCTCGACCGCACGCTCCTCGGGCAGGGCCTCGACGCCCTTCAGCTGGCGCGCCATCTGGCGCGTGCGCACCTCGGCCTGGTCGATCGCGCCGTGCGCTTCCTCGAGCTTCTTCTTGGTCTTGGCGAGCACGTCGCCGAACTTGCCGAACTCGGTCTTCACCGCACCCAGCACCTCCCAGACCTCGGCCGAGCGGCGCTCCAGCGCCAGCGTGCGGAAACCCATCTGCAGGCTGTTGAGCGTCGCCAGCAGCGTCGTCGGCCCGGCCAGCATCACACGCTGCTCGCGCTGCAGCGCGTCGACCAGCCCGGGGCGGCGCAGCGCCTCGGCGTACAGGCCTTCGGTGGGCACGAACAGGATCGCGAAATCGGTGGTGTGCGGCGGCGCGACGTACTTCTGGCGGATCGTGCGCGCCTCGGCACGCAGGCGCTGCTCGATGGCCCGCGCCGCGGTCTCGACGCCGGCGGCGTCGGCGCGTTCGTGGGCGTCGAGCAGGCGCTCGTAGTCCTCGCGCGGGAACTTGGCATCGATCGGCAGCCACAGCGGTGCGCCGTCCTTCTGGCCCGGCAGGCGGATCGCGAACTCGACACGCTCGTTGCTGCCCGGCACGGTGGCGACGTTGGCCGCGTACTGCTCGGCGGTGAACACCTGCTCCAGCAGCGCGGCGAGCTGCACCTCGCCGAAGACGCCGCGGGTCTTGACGTTGTTCAGCACCCGGCTCAGCGCGCCGACGTCGCGCGCCAGCGTCTGCATCTCGCCCAGGCCGCGGTGCACCTGCTCCAGGCGCTCGGCGACCTGGCGGAAGCTCTCGCCCAGGCGCTGCTCCAGCGTCGATTGCAGCTTCTCGTCGACGGTCACGCGCATCTGCTCGAGCTTGCGCTCGTTGCCCTCCTGCAGCGCGCCCAGGCGGCGTTCGTTGGCGTCCGACAGCGATTGCAGCCGCTCGGCCAGCGTCTCGCCGAAACGCCGCATCGAGGCCTCGGCCTGCACCTGCGACGCGGCGAGCTGGCGGCGGATCGCATCGATCTGCTCGTTCTGCGTGCGCTGGTTCTCGCCGCCATGGGCCAGCAGCGAACGCTGCAGCGTCGCCAGGTCGGCGCGCAGCGTCGTCGTCGTGCGCGCCAGTTCGTCGCGCAGTTCGGTTTCCAGTCGGCGCTCGGCGCCGTCGTCGGGACGGCGCAGCGCGATCCAGGCCAGCAGCAGCAGGTTCAGCGCCAGCAGCGCCGGAACGGTCCAGTCGGGCATCACACGATTGTCTCAGGCCCGGCCCGGCGCTGGCGGCGCCAACGGAAGCGGGATTCATGCCCGCGATCCGTGAGGGTTCTCACGAAGGCCGGAGGGTGGTCGGTACAGTGGGCGGCCTTGTCCACCACCACGGGCGCGCCGGCGCCCGTTCTGCTGCCCTGATGCGAACCCTGCGCCTACAGCTTCGCTTCCTGCTCCCGCTGGTCGCGACGCTGGTGGCAGCCGCCTACCTGGCCCTGCCGCTGATGGACAAGCTGACGCTGCGCTGGTTCGCGCGCGACCTGACGACCCGCGGCAACCTCGTCGCCAACACGCTGTCCGACTCGATCGTCGAGTCGCTGTCCGACGGCCGCCGCGCCAACCGCCTGCGCAGCCTGTTCAACCGCGCCGTCCAGGACGAACGCATGGTCGCCATCGGCCTGTGCGAACCCGGCGACCGGCTGGCGGTGGCCAGCTACGGCTTCCCGCCCGACCTGTCCTGCGCCCAGGTGCGCGAGGCCGCGTCGCGCCCCGACCCCGAGCTGTCGATCGCCGGCGGCACCGTGCATGCCGGCATCTATCCGGTGCAGGGCGAGACCGGCCAGGTCGGCGAGCTGGTTCTGCTGCAGGACATGAGCTTCATCGAGCGCCGCAGCCAGGACACGCGGCGCTACCTGCTGATCCTGATCATCGCGCTGGGCGTGACGATCTCGCTGATCACGATGGTCGTCGCCCAGGTCAGCTGGCGCGGCTGGATGCGCGGCGCACGCGCGCTGCTGCGCGGCGAAGGCATCGTTCGGCCGCTGGTCGACGAACCCTCGCCCGAACTCGAGCCGCTGGCGCTGGAGCTGCGGTCGCGGCTGCGCGACCTCGAAGACGAGTACCGGCGCTCGCTGGGGCTGGAGTCGGAGTGGAACGCCGAACGCCTGCGCCTGCTGCTGCGCACGCAGCTGCGTGGCGACGAGGTCATCGTCGTCTCCAACCGCGAGCCCTACCTGCACCAGCGCAACGAAGACGGCAGCGTCGTCGTCAAGCGTCCGGCCAGCGGCCTGGTGACCGCCGTCGAGCCGGTGATGCGCGCCTGCTCGGGCACCTGGATCGCGCACGGCAGCGGCAGCGCCGACCGCGAGGTCGTCGACGCGAACGATCGCATCCGCGTGCCGCCGGGCCACGAGGACTACACGCTGCGCCGCCTCTGGCTCACCGAGGAAGAGGAAGCCGGCTACTACTACGGCTTCGCCAACGAGGGCCTGTGGCCGCTGTGCCACGTGGCCCACGTGCGGCCGGTGTTCCGCGAGTCCGACTGGCAGCGTTACCGCGAGGTCAACCAGCGTTTCGCCGACGCGGTGGTCGCCGAGGCGCGCAGCGAAGACCCGATCGTGCTGGTGCAGGACTACCACTTCGCGCTGCTGCCGGCGATGGTGCGCGCCAAGCTGCCGCGCGCGACCATCCTCACGTTCTGGCACATCCCCTGGCCCAACCCCGAGAGCTTCGGCATCTGCCCGTGGCGGCGCGAGCTGCTCGAAGGCATGCTGGGCAGCACGATCCTGGGCTTCCACACGCGCTACCACTGCAAGAACTTCATCGAGACGGTGGACCGCTACCTCGAGGCGCGCATCGAGCACGAGCACTCGGTCGTCTCCTACCGCGACGACGAGACCTTCATCGAGAGCTATCCGATCTCGATCGAATGGCCCGACGACGAGACGGTGGCGCGCCGGCCTTCGGTCGACGAGTGCCGCCAGGCCGTACGCCGCCGCCTGGGCCTGCCCGAGGACCAGCTGATCGCCTGCGGCGTCGACCGCTTCGACTACACCAAGGGCATCGTCGAGCGTCTGCACGCCGTCGAGCGCCTGCTGGAGAAGTACCCGCGCTGGATCGACCGCTTCAGCTTCGTGCAGGTGGCCGCGCCGACGCGCAGCTCGCTGCCCGAGTACCGCGTCTTCCAGGACCGCATCAAGGAGATCACCGAGCGCATCAACACGCGTTTCGGCAACGATCACTGGCAGCCGGTGCGGCTGCTGGCCGAGCACCACGACAGCGACGCCGTCAACGAGCTCTACCGCGCCAGCGAGGTCTGCGTCGTCACCAGCCTGCACGACGGCATGAACCTCGTCTGCAAGGAGTACTGCGCGGCGCGCGACGACGAAGCCGGCGTGCTGATCCTGAGCCGCTTCGCCGGCGCCGCGCGCGAGCTCAACGAGGCCTTGATCGTGAACCCGTACCACGTCGAGGAAACCGCCGACGCCCTGCACCGCGCGCTGACGATGCCGCGCGCCGAGCAGCGCGAGCGCATGGCCAGCCTGCGCATGACGATCCGCGAGGCCAACGTCTTCCGCTGGGCCGGCCTGATGCTGGCCGACGCCGGGCGCTCGCGCCTGCGCGAACGCATCGAAGCGCGTGTCGAGCGCTACCGGCACCGCAGCAGCCGATGAACACCCCCAGACGCCATCTCTTCTCGCCCGAAGGCCACGCCGCCTTCGACGCCCTGTGCCGCCGCGACCCGCTGCTGGCCTTCGACTTCGACGGCACGCTGGCACCCATCGTCGCTCGCCCCGAGGACGCGCGCATCTCGGCGGCGCTGTCACGCCGGCTGGCGCAGCTGGCGGCACGCCGGCCGCTGGCCATCGTCACCGGCCGTGCCGTCGACGACGTGCGCCCGCGGCTGGGTTTCGAGCCCGGCTGGATCGTCGGCAACCACGGCGCCGAGAACACGATCGAACCCGCGTCGGCCGAGACGCTGCAGGCGCTGGACACGCTGCGCCAGCGACTGGCCGACGCCGAGCCGGCGCTCGCCGCCGCCGGCGTGCGCATCGAGGACAAGCAGCATTCGTTCGCCCTGCACTACCGCCTGGCGCGCGACCGCGACGCGGCGCTCGCCGAGATCGACGCCCGGCTCGGCACGCTGGACACCGGCCTGCGGCGCTTCGGCGGCAAGTGCGTCGTCAACGTCGTCGGCGCCGACGCGCCGGACAAGGCCGACGCCGTCTTCTCGCTGGTGGCCGCGGCGGGCTGTGACAGCGCGCTCTTCGTCGGCGACGACCTCAACGACGAGGTCGTCTTCGAACGTGCGCCGCTGCACTGGCTGACCTTGCGCGTCGGACGCGAGCCGACCTCGCAGGCACGGTTTTTCCTCGACAGCCAGTCCGAGGTCGCGCAGCTGCTCGAGCAGCTGCTGGCGCAGCTGCCCGAACGGCGCTGATCAGCGCGGCGCCAGCACCTGCGGGTTGACCGGCGTCGGCGGCGTGCCGCCGGTCAGCGCGGCGATCAGGTTGTCGGCCGCCAGATCGGCCATCGCGCGGCGCGTGGCCACCGTCGCGCTGGCGATGTGCGGCGTCAGCACGACGTTGGGCAGGTCCAGGAAACCCGGGTCGAAAGCCGGCTCGCCTTCGAAGACGTCCAGCGCCGCGGCGGCGATGCGGCGCTCGCGCAGCGCCTCGATCAGCGCCCGGTCGTCGACGATGCCGCCGCGCGCGACGTTGGTCAGCGTCGCCGTCGGCTTCATCGCCGCCAGTTCGGCCGCGCCGATGGCGTGGTGGCTCTCCGGGCTGTACGGCAGGACCAGCACCAGGTGGTCGGCTTCGGACAGCAGCGTCGCCTTGTCGACCCAGCGTGCGCCGATCGGCGCTTCCTGCTCGGCCGGCAGGCGGCTGCGGTTGTGATAGATGACCTTCATGCCGAAGCCCAGCGCGCCGCGGCGCGCGATGGCCTGGCCGATGCGGCCCATGCCGAGGATGCCCAGCGTCGCGCCGTGCACGTCACTGCCGGTGAGCGTGTCGTAGCGCCAGCGTTTCCACTGGCCGGCCCGCAGGAAGCGCTCGGACTCGCTCATGCGGCGCGCGGCGGCGAGCATCAGGCCGAAACCGAAGTCGGCCGTCGTCTCGGTCAGCACGTCGGGCGTGTTGGTCGCCAGCACGCCGCGCACGTTGAAAGCGGCGATGTCGAGGTTGTTGTAGCCGACCGCCATGTTGGCGACGACCCGCAGCTGCGGGCAGGCGTCGAGCAGCGCGGCGTCGACCTGCACGCTGCCGGTGGCGAACAGGCCGGACTTGCCGGCCAGACGGGCGAGCAGCTCCTCGCGGCTCCAGGGCGTGTCGTCGGGGTTGGCTTCGACGTCGAAATAGGTGCTCAGACGCTCGAGGACTTCGGGGAACACGGCTCGGGCGACGAGCACGGCGGGACGGGACATTCAGGACTCCAGGAAACGCGCGAAACCCGCGACGGGTTCGCGCTCGGTGACGAGGGCATTCTCCGGCGCCTCGGGGTCGGCGTATCCGAGCGCCATGCCGCAGACGAGCATCTCGTCGGCAGGCAGGGCCAGCTCGTCGGCGACGATGCGGTGGAACTGAGTAAACGCAGCCTGCGGGCAGGTGTCCAGCCCGCGCGCGCGGGCGGCGACCATCACGTTCTGCAGAAACATGCCGTAGTCCAGCCAGCTGCCCTGGCCGAGCACGCGGCCGATCGTGAAGATCAGGCCCACCGGCGCGTCGAAGAAGGCGTAGTTGCGACCGTGCTGCTCGTGCATGCGCTGCTTGTCGGTCTTGGCGATGCCCAGCAGCCCGTAGAGGTCCCAGCCGACCTTGCGCCGGCGCTCGATGTAGGGCGAGACCCATTCGGCCGGGTAATAGGCGTACTCCTCGGCGTGGCGCGCCCGTTCGGCCGGGTCGTCGTAGGCGGCGCGGATGCGCGCCGACAGCCGCGCCTTGGCGGCGCCGGTCAGCACCGTGACCTTCCAGGGCTGCACGTTGGTGCCCGAAGGCGCGCGCGAGGCGACTTCGAGGATGCGTTCGACGGTCTCGCGCGGCACCGGGTCGGGGCGGAAGGCGCGGATCGATCGGCGCGAGGTGATCGCGGCGTCGACCGCAGCGATGGAGTCGGGCGTCGGTGTCATGCGGGAACGACGAGCGGTTGCAGGGCGGCGAGCAGCGCCGGCGGCAGCGCGACCGGGCGCCGTGTGGCCCGGTCGACGTAGACGTGCACGAAGTGGCCGGCGGCGGCCGTCACCGGCTCGCCTTCGGCGAACAGGCCGACCTCGTAGCGCACGCTGGAGCGGCCCAGGTGCGCGACACGCAGCCCGGCGTCGACGCGCTGCGGGAAGGCCAGCGGCGCGAAGTAGTGGCACTGCGTCTCGACGACCAGGCCGATGACCTCGCCGGCGTGCATGTCCAGCGCGCCGGCGTCGATCAGCCAGCGGTTCACCGCGGTGTCGAAGAAGCTGTAGTAGACGACGTTGTTGACGTGGCCGTAGACGTCGTTGTCCATCCAGCGAGTCGTGATCGAGTCGAAACGCGGGTAGTGGCTGCGCGGCAGCGGCTGCGGGCGGTGGCTCATGCGGGCGATTCTCCGGTCCAGGCGCGCTGCGCCGCCAAGGCGTTTTCCAGCGTGCGGCGCTGGATCTCGACGGTGACGGCGATGTCGCGGCCGTAGCCGCCGGCCATCGTCACGGCGACCGGCACGTGGCGTTCGGCGAGCGCCGTGAAAACGCGCCGGTCGCGTTCGGCCAGGCCTTCGGCGCTCAGCTTCAGCCGGCCCAGTCGGTCGCCCTCGTGCGGGTCGGCGCCGGCCAGATAGAAGGCCAGCCCGGGCGGCGTGCGCAGCCGGCGCCAGGCTTCGGACAAGGCGGCGTCCAGCGCCGCCAGGTACTCGGCGTCGGCGCAGCCGTCGGGCAGCTCGACGTCCAGGTCGCTCGCTTCCTTGCGGAACGGGAAGTTCTTCGCGCCGTGCAAGGACAGCGTGAAGACGCTGGCGTCGTCGCGGAAGATCGAGGCCGTGCCGTTGCCCTGGTGCACGTCGAGGTCGACGACCAGCACCTGCAGCCCGGCGCGGTGCACGCGGTACCACTCGGCCTGCATCAGCCGCGCCGCCACCGCGACGTCGTTGAAGACGCAATAACCCGAGCCTTTGTGGGCATAGGCGTGGTGCGTGCCGCCGGCCAGGTTGGCGGCGACACCGTCGCCGTCGAACAGCGCGGCGCGCGCCGCGGCGATCGTCGCGCCGACCGAATGCCGGGCACGTTCGGCCATCGCCTCGCTCCACGGGAAGCCGATCTCGCGCTGCTGCGCGGCGCTGGTCGTGCCGTGCGCCACGGCGTCGATCCAGGCCGGCTCGTGCGCCAGCGCCAGTTCGCCGTCGCTGGCCGCGGGTGCCGGCTCGACGCGGATCGCCGGCAGCGTCGCCGCCACCGCCTCGCGCAGCAGGTGGTACTTGTGCATCGGGAACGGGTGGCCGGCCGGCAGCGGCAGCACGAAGCGGTCCGAGTGGAAGGCGCGCATCGCGGTCGATTCTAGGAACGGCTCCCTAGAATGTTGCAGCGCAGCAAAAAACGCTTGCGGCAGCGGGAGCGATCTCTATACTTCGGCTCATGCTGCAGTGCAGCAATTCTGTCACCCACACACGGAGATCGACATGACCTACACCCCGGAACAATGGCTTGCCGCGCAGAAGGCCCAGGTCGAGACCCTGTTCGGCCTGACCCAGACCGCCTTCGAAGGCGTCGAGAAGCTCGTCGAGCTGAACCTGCAGGTCACCAAGACCTCGCTGAGCGAACTGGCCGAGACGACCAAGGCCGCGCTGTCGGTCAAGGACCCGCAGGAACTGCTGACGCTGCAGGCCGGCCTGCTGCAACCGAGCGCCGAGAAGGCCGCCGCCTACAGCCGCCACCTGTACGACATCCTGGCCGGCACCAACGCCGAGTTCACCAAGGTCGCCGAGTCCACGCTGGCCGACGCCCAGAAGACCACGCTGTCGCTGGTCGACACCGCGGTGAAGAACGCCCCGGCCGGCACCGAAAGCGCCGCCGCGCTGGTTCGTTCCGCCGTCTCGGCCGCCAACAACGCGTTCGAGAGCGTGCAGAAGGCCGCCAAGCAGGCCGCCGAAGTGGCCGAGGCCAACTTCCAGGCCGTCACGAACACCGCCGTCAAGGCCACGCAGACCACGGGCCGCGCCAAGCGCACCGCCGCCTGACCTTGAAATCCAGCGGGGCGCACCGCATCTGAGTGTTGTCGGGGCACTCCCCGGCTCTCTCTGGAAGGTTGTCTCCTCGGCATCCGCGCATCCGCAACGATGTCTTCAGCCCGGCCCCGTGCCGGGCTCTTTCTTTTCAAGCGCCGCCCGTACGGCTTACCATCGGCCCATGTCTTCCCGCGTCTGCACCATCCTGCACGCCCTCTCGGCGGGCGTGGTGCTGCGCGCGTGGCGCCAGCCGGTCGCGGCCGCACTCTCCTGAGCCCGGCGACCGCCTCCCCCCGAATCCCCCCTCTCTCCGGTCGCCGGGCCCCGCCCCCAGGGACAACGCCTGCCCACCGGAGAACCGCTTGAACACCCTCGTCCACGAACGCCAGCTCGGCTGGCTCGACCACGACCGCCTCTTCAACCTCGTCTCGACGCCGCGCGGCGGCACACGGGTGTCGGAGGCCCTCGCCGACCACGCCCGCGACATGCTCGACCTGGCCGAGGTCGTCGACCCGAAGACGCTGCCGGCCGACGTCGTCACGATGCGCTCGCGTGTCGTGCTGTCCCGCGGCGGCGAGCTGCTGGACCTGACGCTCTGCTACCCCGACGACCAGCCCGACGGCATCGAACGGGTCTCGGTGTTCTCGCCGCTGGGCATGGCGCTGCTGGGCGCGCGTGTCGGCGACAGCATCGGCTGGCGCGGCCCGGCCGGCGAAGAGCACACGGCGCGCATCGAGGCCCTGCCCTACCAGCCGGAAGCGGCGGGCGACTTCAGTCGCTGAGCGGGCGGCGGCGCCGCGGCTTGAGCTCGCTGACCAAGGTGCCGGCGAGCACCAGCGCGGCGCCGACGAAGGCCTCGGCCGGCAGCCGGTCGCCGGCCAGACGGCCGACGATGCCGCCCCACACGGGCTCGCCGGCGTAGATGATCGTCGCGCGCACCGGCGCGACCGACCGCTGCGCCCAGTTGATCGTCAGCTGGATCGCGACGCTGGCCGCACCCAGGCCGACGGCCGCCGCCAGCCAGACCCACGAGAACGCCGGAACGGCCTCGCCCAGCACCGGCATCGCGGCCCAGGACATCAGCCCGGCGGCCAGCAACTGCACGGCGGTGATGCGGCGCACGTCGACGCGGCGCGCGAAACGGCCGATCAGCAGGATCTCGGCGGCGATCGCGAAGGCGCTGAGGATGGTCGCCAGCTCGCCTGGCCCGATCGCCCCGCTGCCCGCTTCGGGGCCGGCGAGAAGCACCAGCCCGGCGAACGCGAGCACGATGCCCAGCATCGCCATCGGTTTGGGCGCCTCGCGCAGCACCAGCCACTGCAGCAGCGGCACCAGCGGCACGTACAGCGCGGTGATGAACGCTGACTTGCTGCTGCTGATCGATTGCAGACCCATCGTCTGCAAGCCGTAACCGAGGAAGATCGAGCCGCCGATCGTGATGCCGGCCCACAGCTCCTGGCGTGTCAGCCCGGCCAGCGCGTGCCGGAACACCACCAGCGCCAGCAGCCCCGCGGTGACGAAACGCAGGCCGACGAAGAAGAACGGCCCGCTGTGGCGCATCGCGACGTGCACGATCAGGAAGGTCGTGCCCCAGAGCGCCGTGATCGCGATCAGCGCGGCTTCCTGGCGGCTGAAGGGCCAGGCCGTCTTGCCGCGGGCCAGCATGTGCAACATACTGCTCAGGATAACATGAGCAATAAACTGCACATTGCCTCGCGCCACGGTGACGTGCTGGCCTTCGTCGGCCAGAACCTGCGTGCCGCCCGCCAAAACGCCGGGCTGAGCCAGGCGGCGCTGGCCGAGGCCTCGGGCCTGAGTCGGCGCATGATCGTCGCGCTCGAACAAGGTGACACCAACATCAGCCTGTCGCGGCTGGACCGTCTGGCCGAGGCGCTGGGTGTCGGCTTCGCCGACCTGGTGCGCGACCCGGCGGCGCAGACGCTGCGGCTGGACGCGGTGGCCTGGCGCGGCCGCCACGAGGACAGCGTCGCGGTGCTGCAGGCCAGCGTGCCGGCCCGCCACGAGGCCCAGCTCTGGGCCTGGACGCTGGCGCCGGGCGAGCGCTACGACGCCGAGCCCGACCCCGAGGGCTGGCACGAGATGATCGTCGTCGTCGAGGGCCGGCTGCAGCTGGAGCTGGCCGGCGGCCCGCGCGAGCTGGCGGCCGGCGACTACCTCGTCTACCCGAGCTCGCAGCCCTACGCGTACGCCAACGCCAGCGAGGCGACGACACGCTTCATCCGCAACGTCGTCGCCTGAGCACCGCTCGGCACGTCAACGCCGCTCAGCGCGTCAGCGCCGCGATCTTCGCCTTGATCGCCGGCAGCGCCGCCAGCGCGGCTTCGCGGCCGGCCTGGATCGAACGCCGGCGTGCCGTGAAGTCGGCGCTGGAGACGCCGGCCAGCGCCGGACGCAGCACGATGTCGGCGTCGCGCAGCTCGTAGTGGTTGATGCTGCGGCTCATGATCGAGAAGGTCTGCAGCAGCATCTTCATCGCGTCGCCGGTCGGCGCGCCGTCGGGCACGGCCGAGATGTCGATCGCGATGACCAGGTCGGCGCCCATCTGGCGCGCGAATCGCACCGGCACCGGTGACACGAGGCCGCCGTCGACGTACTCGCGGCCGCCGATCGTCACCGGCTGGAACACCGCCGGCACGGCACTCGACGCACGCACCGCGGTGCCGGTGTCGCCGCGCTGGAACAGGATCGGTGCGCCGCTGTCCAGGTCGGTCGCGACGATGCCCAGCGGCAGCCGCATCTGCTCGATGGCGCGGCCGCCGGTGTGCTCGCGCACGTAGCGCGCCAGCGCCTCGCCACGCAGCAGCGCGCGGCCGGGGAAGGCCCAGTCGGTGATCGCGCCTTCGTCCATCGTCATCGCCAGCATGCCGAGTTCGGCGCCGCTCTTGCCCGAGGCGTAGAGCGCGGCCACGAGGCTGCCGGCCGAGGTGCCGGCGACGAGATCCGGGCGGATGCCGTTCTCCTCCAGCACCTGGATCACGCCGATGTGCGAGAAGCCGCGCGCGGCGCCGCCGCCCAGCGCGAGGCCGACGCGCGGCGGGCGCGGCGGCGGCTTGGGCACGGCGGTCTCGGTGGCGGGCGGGGAAGCGGGTGGTGCCGTCAGCGGCACGCTCTGGCACGCGGCCAGGAGGAGGACGAGGAACGTCCCGAGAAGTCTGCGCATGGTCAGCGTCGATTCTAAGAACTTCAACTCATAACCTAAGGCGATAAGCACCTCACAACTCTGTACTTTTCATCTATAAGCAGCTTGCTTACAGTCGCGCCTCCAGCGAATCCTGCCGTCCATGTACCAGTACACCGACTTCGACCGCCAGTTCATCCGGGCCCGTGCCGCGCAATACCGCGACCAGCTCGAACGCCACCTGGCCGGCCAGTTGCCCGACGAACTGTTCCGCCCGCTTCGGCTGCAGAACGGCTGGTACGTGCAGCGCCACGCGCCGATGGCGCGCATCGCGGTGCCCTATGGCGAGCTGTCCTCGCGCCAGCTGCGTGCGCTGGCCCGCGTGGCACGCGAGTTCGACCTGCAGGACGCCGGCACGCCGGCCGAACGCGGTGGTTTTGGCCACTTCACGACGCGCCACAACTGCCAGTTCAACTGGATCCCGCTGGAGCGTTCGGCCGACGTGATGGAGCTGCTCGCCGAAGCCGACCTGCACGGCGTGCAGACCAGCGGCAACTGCATCCGCAACGTGACCACCGACGCGCTGGCCGGCATCGCGCCCGACGAGATCGTCGACCCGCGGCCCTATGCCGAGCTGCTGCGCCAGTGGAGCACGCTGCACCCCGAGTTCGCCTTCCTGCCGCGCAAGTTCAAGGTCGCGATCACCGGCGCGACCGACGACCGGGCGGTCATCGCCTGGCACGACGTCGGCCTGCAGCTGCTGCGCGACGAACGGGGTGACGTCGGCTTCCGCGTCCTGGTCGGCGGCGGCATGGGCCGCACGCCGGTCATCGCCACCGAAGTCGCGGCCTTCGTGCCCTGGCAGCGCATCCTGGTCTTCCTCGAAGCCGTCGTGCGCGTCTACAACCTGCACGGCCGGCGCGACAACCTCTACAAGGCGCGCATCAAGATCCTCGTCAAGGCGCTGGGCGAACAGTTCATCCGCGAAGTCCACGCCGAGTACGAGGCGCTGCTGGCCGACGGCGCGCCGGAGCTGCCGCAGGCCGAGCTGGACCGTGTCGCCGCGCACTTCGTCGCCCCGGTGAGCGAAGCCGCGCCGGCGCTGCACGCCGTCGATGCCGACGCACCCAAGGCCTACACACGCTGGCTGGAGCGCAACGTGCACGCCCACCGCCTCGCCGGCTACCGCGCCGTGACGCTGTCGCTCAAGCGCGCCGGCCAGGCGCCCGGCGACGTCACCGCCGACCAGATGGACCGCGCCGCCGAACTGGCCGAGCGCTTCAGCCACGGCGAGCTGCGTGTCACGCACGACCAGAACCTGCTGCTGCCCTGGGTCGCCGAACACGAGCTGCGGGCGCTGTGGCTGGCCGCGCGCGAGGACGGCTTCGCGACGCCCAACATCGGCCTCTTGACCGACATGATCGCCTGCCCCGGCGGCGACCTGTGCTCGCTGGCCAACGCACGGTCGCTGCCGGTCGCCGCGGCGATCCGCGAGCGCTTCGAGGATCTGGACGCGCTCTACGACCTGGGCGACATCGACCTGCACATCAGCGGCTGCATGAACTCCTGCGGCCACCACCACACCGGCCACATCGGCATCCTCGGCGTCGACAAGGACGGCAGCGAGTGGTTCCAGGTCACGGTCGCCGGCTCCGACGGCTCGCTGGCCAACGGCCCGGCCGCAGCCGGCAAGGTGATCGGCCCGTCCTTCGCCGCCGACGAGGTGCCCGACGTCGTCGAGGCGCTGGTCGAGCTCTACCGCGCCGAGCGCCAGGCCGGCGAACGTTTCGTCGACACCGTGCGCCGCCTGGGCGTGGCCCCGCTGCGCGCCGCCGCCGACGCCGTGCGCCGCAGCACCGCCGCGGCCGAAGCCTGATCCCGAGATGTCCATGCGTTTGATCGAGACCCACTCCCCGCTGCCCGCCGACGCGCTGGCGTTCGACAACACCGTCGACGTGCTGGAGCGCCGCGACGAGATCGCCGCCGCCCGCGCCGTCGTGCTGCACTTCCCGAAGTGGACCGACGGCCGCGCCTACTCGCAGGCCGTGCTGCTGCGCCTGCGGCTGCGCTACGCCGGCGAGCTGATCGCCACCGGCGAGGTCGTCGGCGACATGCTGCCGATGCTGCAGCGCTGCGGCTTCGACGCCGCCCAGCTGCGCGCCGACCAGGATCCGGCCGTCGCGCTGCGCACGCTGGGCCGGTTCCCGGGCCAGTACCAGGGCGACGTCACCGGCGCCCGCGCCACCCCCATCGTCCACGCTGCCTGAACGTATGCCCACCGCCATCGAACTGCACGCCCGCAAGACCCGCGGCCACGATGCCCGGGTCGCGCACGCCGTCGCGCTGCTGCGCGAGGCCGCCGCCGACCACGCCGGCCGCATCGTCCAGGCCACCAGCCTGGGCGTCGAAGGCATGGTCATCACCGACCTGATCGCGCGCCACGGCCTGGCGATCCCGGTCGCGACGCTGGACACCGGCGCGCTGCACGCCGAGACGCTGGCGCTGATCCCGCGCATCCGTCAGCGCTACGGCGTCGAGGTGCAGGTCTTCCGCCCTCAGCAGGAGGCCGTCATGCAGTTCGTGGGCCGTCATGGCAGCGACGCCATGTACCGCAGCGTCGAGCTGCGCAAGAACTGCTGCGACGTGCGCAAGAAGGAGCCGATGCGCCGCCTGCTCGAAGGGCGCACGGCCTGGATCACCGGGCTGCGCCGCGAGCAGTCGGAGTCGCGTTCGCGTGTGCCGCACTTCGAGCTCGACGCCGACAGCCGCGAGAAGTTCTACCCGCTGGCCGACTGGAGCGAAGCCGACGTCTGGCATTACGTCGCCACGCACGACGTGCCGTACAACCCGCTGCACGACCAGTTCTTCCCGAGCATCGGCTGCGCGCCCTGCACGCGCGCCGTCTCGCTGGGCGAAGACCACCGCGCCGGGCGCTGGTGGTGGGAGCAGGAAGGCGCCAAGGAGTGCGGGCTGCACCTGCGGCCCGAGCCGATCGCCGCGTGATACAAGGGCGCCGCTGATGGGCCGCGTCGTCTTCATCGGCGCCGGCCCCGGCGCCGCCGATCTGATCACCGTGCGCGGCGCGCGCCGTCTCGCCGAAGCCGACGTCGTGCTGCACGACGCGCTGACCGACCCGGCGCTGCGCGAGCTGGCGCCGCGTGCCGAGTGGATCGACGTCGGCAAACGCGGCTTCCGCCATTCCACGCATCAATCCGAGATCGACGCCCTGCTCGTCGAGATGGCACAGCGCCATGCCGTCGTCGTGCGGCTCAAGGGCGGTGACCCCAGCCTCTTCGGCCGCCTCGAGGAGGAACTGGCGGCGCTGGCACGCGCCGGCATCGCCAGCGAGATCGTGCCCGGGGTGACCGCCGCGCTGGCCGCCGCCGCGTCGGCGCAGCGCCCGCTGACACGCCGCGCCCGCGGCCGCAGCGTCGCCTTCAGTACCGCGATGACGCGCGAACGCCGGCTGGAGGTGAGCCACGCCGCCGACACCCAGGTCTTCTACATGGCCGGGAAGCAGCTCGGCGTGCTCGGCGAACGGCTGCGTGCCGCCGGCTGGCCGGCCGACACGCCGGCGCTCGTCGTCTCGCGTGCCGGCTGGCCCGACGAGGCGCGCAGCCACCACGACGTCGCGACGCTGGCCGAGGCCGGCGCAAGCCACGAAGGCCAGCCGACCGTCGTCATCGTCGGCGCCGGCGCCTCGGCGCTCACCCTGTCGCATGAGCAAGATCAAGCCGGAACCCCCGAGGGCGAGGCGTAAAATTCCGCCCGCTTGGCGCCCTCGCCCGCGACCGCGTCAGTTCCTGACATCACAACCGAGCCCGTTCCAATGACTCACGTCGTTCTCGATTCCTGCATCCGCTGCAAGTACACCGATTGCGTGGATGTGTGCCCCGTCGACTGCTTCCGTGAAGGGCCGAACTTCCTCGTCATCGACCCCGAGGAGTGCATCGACTGCGCGGTCTGCATCCCCGAGTGCCCGGCCAACGCGATCCTGCCCGAGGAAGACGTGCCTGCCGACCAGCTGCAGTTCATCCAGCTCAACGCCGAGCTCGCCAAGACCTGGCCGAGCATCACCAAGCGCAAGGCCTCGCTGCCCGACGCCGACGAGTGGAAGGACCGCAAGAACAAGCTGCAGTACCTGCAGCGCTGACCCGGGCCGCGCCCGGCGGACGAATGACGGTTTCCCCCTCGCCCGGCGCACCCGCCGCTGTCCCCCCGATCGAGACCGACGCGCTGATCGTCGGCGCCGGCCCGGTCGGGCTGTTCCAGGTCTTCGAGCTCGGGCTGCAGGACATCCGCGCCCACGTCGTCGACTCGCTGCCGCACGTCGGCGGCCAGTGCACCGAGCTCTACGCCGACAAGCCGATCTACGACATCCCCGGCGTGCCCGTGTGCACCGGGCGTGAGCTCGTCGAGCGGCTGCAGCAGCAGATCGCGCCGTTCGGCGCGAGCTTGCATCTCGGCCAGGAGGTGCGTTCGCTCGAACGTGCCGCCGACGGCCGCTTCGACGTCGCCACCAGCACCGGCACGCGTTTTCTCGCGCGCACGGTGTTCGTCGCTGGCGGCGTCGGCTCCTTCCAGCCCAAGGCGCTGCGCCTGCCCGGCATCGAGCGTTTCGCCGACACGCAGCTCTTCTACCGCGTCGCCAACGCGGCGGCCTTCGCCGGCCGGCAGGTCGTCGTCGCCGGCGGCGGCGATTCGGCCCTCGACTGGGCAATCCACTTCGCGACCACCGAAGCCGCCCGCCCGGCGCGTGTGACGCTGCTGCACCGGCGCGACGAGTTCCGCGCCCTGCCCGCCACGCTGCGCCGCCTGGCCGAGCTGCGCGACGCGGGCGCCGTCGAGGTCGTCATCGGCCAGCCGACCGGCTTCGAGACCGACGGCGAGCGCCTGGCGCGTCTGGTGCTGATGCGCCCGGACGGCAGCAGCACGACGCTGGCGCTGGACGACCTGCTCGTCTTCCACGGCCTGAGCCCCAAGCTCGGCCCGATCGCCGAGTGGGGACTGGAGCTGGACCACAAGCTGGTCACCGTCAACCCGGCGACCTTCGAGACCAGCACGCCCGGCGTCTTCGCCGTCGGCGACATCTGCCACTACCCGGGCAAGCGCAAGCTGATCCTCTGCGGCTTCCACGAGGCGACGCTGGCCGCCTTCGCCGCCGTGCCCTACGTGGACCCGGAGCGCCGTGCGCTGCTGCAGTACACGACCTCCAGCCCACAGCTGCACCGGCTGCTGGGCGTCGAGACGCCGTCGCTGGATTGACACAGCGCGGCGCGCCGCACGCGCCGCTGCCGCTATCATCCGCCCCGCTTCGCGAGCCGACCCGGTACGCGAGGCATTCGCTAGGGGTGTTGGCCGCCTGCCATCCGCGGACGGCCGACTGAGAGAGTCCCTTTGAACCTGATCGCCCGCCGACGCCGCAAGGCCGACGCGGCGACCCGTCCCTCACAGGACGGCACGAGGTAATGCTCGCGCAGGGAAGCACACCACGGGTTCCATGGCGCTGTCCTGCGCCGTGCTGCGCTCCGGTTTGCCGACCTGCCATCGTCCAAGGCTTTCCGATGGCAATGAAACACCACGTCCCGACCCGCTGCGCCCTCGCCGCGGCCCTGTTCGCCTCCGCCTGCGCCGCCCACGCGCAGGGCACCGAGACGATCACCATCACCGGCGCCGCCGAGCGCCTGCCGGCCTTCGCCGGCTTCCCCGGCCAGACCGACGCGCGCACGCCGCTGCAGGCCCAGACCTGGAGCGCCGAGCGCCTGGCCGACGAGAACGTCACCCGGCTCGGCGACATCACGCGGCTCGATGCCGGTGTCTCCGAGGCCTACGACTCGCCCGGCTACTGGGCCGGGCTGTCGGTGCGCGGCTACACGCTGGACAACCGCTTCAACGTGCGCCGCGAAGGCCTGCCGGTCAGCGGCGAGACCGCGTTCGCGCTGGAGAACAAGGAAGCCGTCGAACTGCTCAAGGGCGCCAGCGGCATGCAGGCCGGCACCAGCGCGCCGGGTGGTCTGGTCAACCTGCGCGTCAAGCGCCCGGTGGCCGGCAAACGCAGCGCCACCGTCTGGTGGGAAGGCTCGAGCACGACCGGCGCCGCCGTCGACCTCGGCGACCGCAGCGGCCCTGACGGCGTCTTCGGCTGGCGCGTCAACGCCGCCTACGAGGACATGGAACCGCGGCTGCGCGACAGCGACGGCCACCGCCGCCTGCTCGCCGTGGCGCTGGACTGGCAGCTGACCCCGGGCAGCGTCGCCGAGTTCGAGATCGAGCACAGCCGCCAGCAGCAGCCCAGCGCCGCCGGCTACAGCCTGCGCGGGGACGTCGTGCCCGACGCGCACGACGTCGACCTGCTGAACAACCTGAACCACCAGCCCTGGGGCGGCCCGGTGGAGATGGAAGGCAGCACCGCGTCGCTGCGCTGGCGCCAGCGCCTCACCGAGGACTGGCAGCTGCGCGCCCAGGCCATGGTGCAGAAGCTGCGGACCGACGACCGCACCGCGTTTCCGTACGCGTGTTATGGCTGTTATGCGCCCGACCCCAGCCTCGAGTTCCCGGATCGCTACGCCCCCGACGGCAGCTTCGACTACTACGAGTACCTCAGCCTGAACGAGCGCCGTGACAGCCAGGCGCTGGAGCTCGCCGTCAGCGGCAGCGCCCGAACCGGGGCCGTGGAGCACGCGATCGAGGCCGGCGTGCTTCGTGCAGCGTATCGCGGACGCTTCCAGGATCAGGTCTACGAGTGGGCCGGCATCGGCCGGGACGACGGCAGCGCGGTCACCGGCCCGTCGGACGGCCGCCTGAGCGCCAACACCAACCGCGACGAGACCAGCACCGAGTTCTTCGTGCGCGACGCGATGACGCTGCCCGGCGGCTGGAGCCTGTGGACCGGGCTGCGCCACACCCGGCTGGCGCGCGAGAGCTGGCGCACCAGCGCCGACGACGACGGCAGCCTGCGCGCCACCGACTACGACCAGGGCTTCACCACGCCCTGGGTGTCGCTGGCCTGGCAGTGGACGGCGGCGACGATGGTCTACGCCAGCTGGGGCCGCGGCGTCGAGTCGGCCGTCGTGCCGAACCGCCCGCGCTACGTCAACGCCGGCCAGGCGCTGCCGGCGCTGAAGAGCCGCCAGCGCGAGTTCGGCTTGAAGCACGCCTCGGCCAGCGTCGACGCCAGCGTGGCACTGTTCCAGATCGAGCGCCCGCGCACCGGCGAGCTCAACGCCGGCTGCGACGGCGACGTCGACGACTCCTGCCGCCTGGGCGTCGTCGGCGAGCAGCGCCACCGCGGTGTCGAGGCCAGCCTCGTCTGGCGCACCGGCGCCGTCGACTGGCGCGCCAGCGCGATGCTGCTGGACGCCGTGCGCCACGAGCGCGGCAGCAGCGACGGCCTGCGCCCGGAGAACGTGCCGGCGCGCACGCTGCGCCTGGGCGCCGACTGGCGCGTGCCGCAGGCCGGCGGCCTGCTGCTGCAGGCCGACCTGCGTGCCGAGAGCGACCGCGCCGTGCTCCCCTATGACGACAGCGTGCGCATCCCCGGCTGGGCCAGCGTCGACCTGGGCGCACGCTGGACCCAGCCGCTGGCCGACGGCCGCGCCATCACCTGGCGCGCCGGCGTCGACAACGTCTTCGACCGCAAGGCCTGGAAGGAGTCGCCGTACCAGTTCGACCACGTCTACCTGTACCCGCTGCAAGCGCGCACCTGGAGAGCCAGCGCATCACTCAAGTTTTGACAAACTGAGTTTTCGGGCTATACTCTTGGTCTTCCTTCCCCGATAGCTCAGTCGGTAGAGCGCCGGACTGTTAATCCGTAGGTCCCTGGTTCGAGCCCAGGTCGGGGAGCCAAACAAACCGAAGGGTCAGCGATGCAAGTCGCTGACCCTTTTGGCTTTTGGGGGGCCGGCGCAGACAGCGGCTGCCGCGCCCTCTCGGGCGCCGCCGCCTCAGGGCGCCGCGGACGCGCCCGCCGCCGCGGCCCGGGCGGCTTCCACCTCGGCCGCCTCGATCGCCGCGCAGCGCTCCTCACCGCCGCAGACGCGGCTGCGCACATAACGCTGCACCAGGCCGAAGAAGCGGTCGTAGAAGCTGCCCGCGGGGATCGTCAGGCTGCCGACCTTGACCAGCGAGTCGTCGGACGCCGACAGCGGGATCGACAGCGAGCCCACCGGCAACCCGACGCTGGCCGAGGACGAGGCCTTCTTCAGCGTGTAGCGGTCCTGGACGGCGTTGACGAATGCCGTCGTCGACGCCTTGTAGAACGGGTCCGGCGCGCAGGTCACGGTGAACGTGATCTGCACGTGGATCTCGCCATCGGGCTGGAAGCGTTTGTTGCCGACCACCAGCTCCGGCGTCGCCGAGGTGACGACGTAGCCCTGGCTCAGCAGCGCCAGCCGCGCGGCCTCGCAGGTGGTGGGCGCGTCGGCCTCGAACTGGCGCGAATAGGTCTCGTCGGGCCTGAAGTGCTCGTTCTGGTAGACCGTGGTGGCGATCTTGTTCGGCGTGCTGCAGCCGGCGACGACGGCGGCCAGCGCCAGCAGGGTGAAGGCCCCGGCCCGATGGCGGGCCGGCAACGGCAAAAACTGGGTCATCGTGCTCCAACGTCCGCGGGCGAGGATCGGTTGTCCCGGACAGGACACGACATCGCCGCCGCCGCTATCGTACGAGCGCCGCGTGACGGCGCCGCCCCCACTCTCACACCCAGGAGTCGCCATGCCCACGATCCAGGCCTATGCCGCGCAAGACGCCACCGCCCCGCTCGGCCCGTTCACGATCGAACGCCGCGAACCCGGCCCCGAGGACGTGCAGATCCGCATCCTCTGGTGCGGCGTCTGCCACTCCGACCTGCACACCGCACGCAACGAGTGGAAGAACACGCTGTACCCCTCGGTGCCGGGCCACGAGATCGTCGGCCGCGTCACCGCCGTCGGCTCGGCGGTGACGAAGTTCAAGGTCGGCGACCTGGCCGGCGTCGGCTGCATGGTCGACAGCTGCGGCCATTGCCCGTCCTGCGCCGAAGGCGAGGAGCAGTACTGCGACAACGGCTTCACCGGCACCTACAACGGCCCGGTCTTCGGCGGCGAGAACACCTTCGGCGGCTACTCGCAGAGCATCGTCGTCCGTCAGTCCTTCGTGCTGCGCATCAGCCACCCCGAGTCGCAGCTGGCCGGCGTCGCGCCGCTGCTGTGCGCCGGCATCACGACCTGGTCGCCGCTGCGCCAGTGGGAAGCCGGGCCGGGCAAGAAGGTCGGCATCGTCGGCCTGGGCGGCCTGGGCCACATGGGCGTCAAGCTGGCGCACGCGCTGGGCGCGCACGTCGTGCTGTTCACCACCTCGCCCGACAAGATCGAGGACGGCAAGCGCCTGGGCGCCGACGAGGTCGTCGTGTCCAAAGACCCGGCGCAGATGGCGCGCCAGGCCGACCGGCTGGACTTCATCCTCAACACCGTGGCCGCACCGCATGATCTGGACGCCTTCCTCGCGCTGCTCAAGCGCGACGGCACGATGACGCTGGTCGGCGCGCCGGCCGAACGCCACCCCTCGCCCGACGTCTTCGCGCTGATCTTCAAGCGCCGGCGCCTGGGCGGCTCGCTGATCGGCGGCATCCGCGAGACGCAGCAGATGCTGGACTTCTGCGCCCAGCACGGCATCGTCAGCGACACCGAGACGATCCGCATGGACGAGATCAACACCGCCTACGAACGCATGCTCAGGAGCGACGTGCGCTACCGCTTCGTCGTCGACATGGCGACGCTGGGCTGAGGCTTCAGCGCGCCGCGCTGCAGGCGGCACCGACGTCCAGCGGCTCGGGCAGCAGCACGTCGCGCCGCAGCAGCAGCGCGTCGATCGTGTCACCGCCGGCGTGCAATACCGTCACCGCCGCGGCACGGTCCAGCCGACCCTGCAGCCACTGGCGGGCGCGTGCGGCGTCCAGCACGGCCACCAGCTCGACCGGGCCCGGCCGCGCGACCTCGGCGCTGCCGTTGACGAACAGCTCCTGCTGCGGCCCGGCCAGGCGAACGTTGAGCGCGTGCAGCCCGCGCCGGCTCGCCTCCCAGCGCAGCACGAAGCGCGCACGCTGCCAGCAGCCGTCGGGCCCGCGCTCGAACTGCATCGCCAGCGGCAGCTCGGCCGGTGCGGGAGCGGCCGGCACCTCCCAGCTCAGCTCGACCCGCACCGGGCGGGTCGCCTCCGGCGGCTGGACCTCGGCCCGCAGCCGCTGCGTCCCGGCAACCTGCGGCACGAAGCGGCCGACGTAGGCACCGGTGACCAGGGTCAGCGGCTGACGCTCGCTCGCGGCCTCGACGAGCCGGATCTCCTGTCGGCGGCCGTCGGCGCCCAGCGAGAACAGCCGTGGTGCCGGCTCGCGCCGCGGCAGCCCGTACTCGCTGGCATACAGCAGCAGCACCTGCTCGTTGCCGACCGCCGGCAGCACGCCGCCGACGCGCTCCATCTGCAGCGCATAGCGCGCAAAGATGCTCGCCTGCAGCAAGGCCGTCGCCGCCGCAGCCGCCGGCTCGTGGCGCAGCTCCAGCCGCCAACGCCCGGGAGCCGGCTCGGGCAGCGGCTGCTTCATCAGATGCAGGTCGCCACGCTGGTGCTGGCGGCGCTCGGCGGCCGGCAGCGTGTTCAGCGCGGCGGCATCCAGTTCGTGCGGCGGGCCGGACGGCGGCAGCAGCCGTGCGCCGCGCAGCGCCGGCCGCAGCGAGAACTCCAGCGTCAGGTAGGCGCCGTCGGCCATCGCCGGCACGGCGAAGTCGATCACCGTGCGCGTCTGGCCGGCGGCGACCGGCACTTCGGCCAGCACGAGCTCGGCGCGCGCCGTCGTGGCAACGGCCAGCAGGGCCAGGCATTGAAAGACGCGGCGCAGCATGACGCCGCGCAGTCTACGCAGCGCCGGCGGCGGCACGCGCCTTGGCGCGCCAGAAGCCGGCGTCGATCTCCTGCTCGGCGCCGCTGCGCTCGTTGGCCAGCCACAAGCGGCTGCCGTCGGGCGCGACACGCAGCACCTCGCCGACGTGGCGCCCGGCGCGCACGCGGCGTCCGGCGAGGCCGGCCGGGAAGTCCGGCGCGCGCGCCAGATCGAGCAGGTCGACCGCCTCGCGCGCGTCGCCGGCCAGGCGCAGCCGGTGCACGATCGGCGCCAGCAGCGGGTTGGCGCGGTCGGCCGGCGACAGCCACAGCAGCACCTTGGCCTGGGCGCGGCTCAGCGCGACGTTGACCAGGCGCGCCGCCTCCTCGGTCTGCAAAAAAGGCTGGCCGCCGTCGGCGGGGTCGAACAGCACCGCCGCGGCCTCGCTGCCCTGGGCGCGGTGCACGGTGCTGACGCGCACGCCGGCCACGCCGGCGGCCTCCAGCCGCTGGCGGATCAGCGCACGCTGGGCGCGAAACGGCGTCAGCACCACGATCTCGTGCGCCTGCCAGGTGCCGCCGGCCAGCGTATCGGCCACCAGCGAGACGATGGCGTCGGCCGACTCGGGCCGCACCGGCCCGCGCCAGGCCGCCGACCAGGCGCCGTCGCGTGCCACCGGCTCGACGTGCACGTGCACGTCTTCGCCGGCCGGCCCCAGCACCCGCCGGCGCGCCGCCTGCCAGCCGGGCGACGCCTCGGCGTCGGCGGCGACGCGCAGCGCGCCGTCGTAATACAGGTCGCCGACCAGCGCGCCGATCGGCCCGGCCATGCGCGACTGCTCGTCCAGCAGCACGACCGACGGCGCACGGCGCGGCATCGCCGCGAACGGCGAGCGCCCGAGCCAGCGCCGCGCCTCGCGTTCGGGCGCGCGCTGCACCGGCGAGAGCTGGCTCGGGTCGCCGGCAAACAGGCAGCGCCGGCCCAGCGGCATCAGCGCCAGCGCCTGGGCCAGCGGCACCTGGCTGGCTTCGTCGAAGACGATCAGGTCGAAGGGCGGCGCGCCGTCGTCGGCCAGTTCGCGCAGCGTCTTCAGCGTCGCGACGGCACGCGCCGTCGTCATCGCCGCCAGTCGGCTGGCGCGCAGCACGGCCAGCGAGGCCGCACGCAGTTCGGCGCGCAGGTCGGCGACACGCCGGCTCCAGGCCTCCAGCGCGTCCAGGTCGCGCGCCGACGGGCGTTCGGATTCGGCACGCGCCAGCCGGGCCAGCAGCGCGCGGTCGGCGTTCGGGATCAGGTGCTCGCGGCCTTCGTACAGCGCCGCGTTGAAGCGCGAGCCGAAGCGCCGCACGGCCGGGCGCCAGCGCTCGCGCCGGCCTTTCTCCAGCGCCTTGTCGACGGCGACGGTGGCCAGGTCGACGGCCTGGTTGGTCGTCGACAGCAGCAGCACACGCGCCTCGGGCTCGGCGTCCAGCGTCTCGGCCAGCAGCACGCCCAGCGTCGTCGTCTTGCCGGTGCCCGGCGGACCCCAGAGGAAGCTGCTCGTCCAGCGCGGCAGCGCCAGCGCCTGGCGCTGCGCCGCGCGCAACCAGCGGAACGGCGCGCCGGTCAGCGCCGGCGCGGCGGTCTCTTGCGGCCGCGCCAGCGCGGCCTCGGCGGCCAGCGCGCGCGCCGCCCACTCGCCATCGTCCCAGGCGGCGACCAGCGCATCCAGGAACCGCGGCGGGTAGACGCGGATCAGCCGCCCGGGCCCGGGCGGCGGGCCGCTGGCCTTCTGCAGGATCAGCTGATCGTCCTCGACGACGACGGCCAGCACCGCGGCGGCGCCCTTCTCCGGCTCGCCCCACCAGGCCGAGGCGCCATCCAGGCTCTCGTCGAGCAGCGCCTGCGCCGAGGCCGCACCTGGCCGCTGGCCCTCGGCATAGACATAGCCGGCCTCGAGCGTGACGCGCCACAGCGCGCCGTCGCGCTCCAGGCGCTCGACCTTGAAGTCGTAGTAGGACGGCGTGGCGGCCAGTTCGGCGGCCAGCGCGGCGCGGATCTCGGCAAGACTCATGCAGCGGGGGGCGGCGGCAGGCGCCTGCGGCGCGCTGCGGGGGCGCGATTGTTCCCCAAGGCGGCCGTTGACGGTGATCCAGCGCGGGAGCCCCGGGCTCGGCGATGATCACGCCGATGACGAACAAGCCCCTGATCACGCTGCTGCTGGCCGCGGCCTGCACCCTCGCCCAAACCACCGCCGGCGCGGCGGCCGGCACCGCCGCCGCCCCGGTCGCCGACGGCGCGCTGCGCACCATCGACCGCCTGGACGTGCCGCGTTACCTCGGCACCTGGTACGAGGTCGCGCGTTTCCCCAACCGCTTCCAGCGCCAGTGCGTGGCCGACACCAGCGCGAACTACACGCTGCGCGACGACGGCACGCTGCAGGTGCGCAACCGCTGCCGGCTGGCCGACGGCACGATGGACGAGGCGCTGGGCCAGGCGCGTCAGGTCGGCGGGCGCGAGTCGCCGACGCTGAAGGTTCGCTTCGCGCCCGAGTGGCTGTCCTGGCTGCCCTTCGTCTGGGGCGACTACTGGATCGTCGACCTGGACGCCGACTACTCGCTGGTGGCGATCACCGACCCGCGCCGCGCCTACGCCTGGGTGCTGTCGCGCACGCCGCAGGTCGAGCCGGCGCGTTACGAGGCGCTGATGCAGCGCCTGAAGGCGCAGGGGCTGGACGTCGGGCGCTTCGAGCCGTCACGGCACACGGCGCCCTGAGCCCGGCCGCTCAGGCGCGGCGGCCGCGCATCGCCAGCAGCGGCCAGGCGAACGCCAGCACGGCCGCCCCGGCCCCCGCGGCAATGGCCAGCAGGTTGGCCCAGTCGACCCAGTAGCGCAGTTCGCCCAGCGAGGAGCGTGTCAGCGACGGCACGGCCAGGAAGGCGAGCAGCAGGCCCACCGCGGCCAGCAGCACCGCCGGCCGCAGCGCGGCGGCCCAGGGCCGCGGCTGCCGTGCGGCCGCCAGCACCAGGATCAGCCAGGCGACGGCGGCAGCGGCGAGCGCCGGCCAGGCATCCATCGCGATCTCCCAGACGATGTTCGCGGCAAGCCAGATCTCGTACATGGTGTTCTCCCTTCAGACGCGGCCCTTGAGCACCGACAGGTAGGCGGGCTTGAGCAGCCGCACCTTCATCAGCCAGGCGAAGTAGCTGTCCTGCAGCGGCTCGATCATCGGCAGCGACGGCGTCAGCCGGCCTTCGTAGTCGAACTCGATGAGCATCGCCGAGCCTTCGCGCGTGATCAGCGGGCACGAGGTGTAGCCGTCGAACGCGGCATCGGGCTCGGCGCCGGCGATCAGCTGCACCAGGTTGTGCACGACGACCGGGGCCGACTTCTTCACCGTCGCCGCGGTCTTGCCGCGCGGCGTGCCGTTGATGTCGCCGACGCCGAAGACGTTGGCGTAGCGGCGGTGGCGCAGCGTCGTCTTGTCGACCTCCAGCCAGCCGCCGGCGGCGAACGGGCCGTCCTTCCAGGCCAGGTCGCTGTGGCGCACGACGTCAGGCGCACGCATCGGCGGCACGACGTGCAGGAAGTCGTAGCCGCGTTCGGCCCGGCTGCCGTCGGCGCCGACGAAGCTCGCGCGGCGCGCGCCGATGTCCACCGCCACCAGCTTCTGCTCGGTCTCGACGCCGATGCCCAGCTGCTGCCAGCGTTCGAGCACGTTGTCGTTGACCGGCTTGACGCCGAAGACGTTTTTCGGCGCCGACATGAAGCTCACCCGGCTGCGCTCGAGCGTGCCGGCCTGGCGCAGCCGGTCGCGCAGCATGAAGGTGGTCTTCAGCGGCGCGCCGGCGCATTTCAGCGGCGTCGCCGGCAGCGTCATCAAGGCCTCGCCGCCGCGTTCGGCGAACTCGCGCATCGCGCCCCAGGTCGCTTCGGCGGCCTGCGGGCCGTTGTAGACGCTGGCCAGCCCGTGGCGGCCGATCGCGGCGACGTCCATGCCCTCGATCTGCGCGTAGTCCAGGTGCACGCCGGTGGCGACGACGAGGTAGTCGTAGCCGATGCGCTGGCCACCGGCGGTGACGACGCTGTTGGACGCCGGGTCGAACTCGGCCACCATGTCGCGCACCCACTCGACACCCTCGGGGTGGAAGTCGGCATTGCGGTCTCGCACCTTGGACACGGGCCAGACGCCGGTGGCCACCAGCGTGTAGCCGGGCTGGTAGTTGTGCTCCTCCTTGCGGTCGACGATGGTGATGCGCACGCCGTCCAGCGCCGCGCTCAGGCGGTTGGCCACCGCGATGCCGCCCAAGCCGCTGCCGGCGATGACGACGTGGGCGCGCGTCGGGATCCGGGCGGCGGTGGCGGGCCGGGGCACCAGGGCGGCCGCGGCCGGCAGGCCGGCGGCGGCGGCCAGCCAGCGGCGGCGCCCCGCGTCGGGAGGCTGGATCGGGAGATTTCGCGGCTGCTTCACGGAGCTCTCCTCAGGCCGCCTCACGCGTGGCTGGCGCACGACGGGCGACAAGCTGTTACACACGAGAGCATCTTAGTCCCGATACCCCGCCTGGTATCTATCGCTAACCCGAGAGGGAGGCCGGTCGGCTCGCAGGGGGGCCGGCCTGCACGTTCGGCGCCGGGCGTCAAGACCTTTTCACGAAGCAGTCGGCGACCTCGCGGCCGCGCGTCGCGGCGCGAGCCCATCGACTAAACTTCCGCCCGCTCCCGACGCGCCCGGCCGGCGCCCTCGAGGGTCTGCCGGTTGCCCAGCAACCGGTGCCCGAGGTCCGGCAGCCCGTGGCGGGTCGTCTCCTTCCCTCTCCGACGACGCCGCCGCAACCGACCCCCGAATCCATCAACCCCACGCCGCGTGCCGCGCGGCGTTGCCGTTTCCGTTGCCGATGAACGCACCCGACAAACACCTGCTCGATGCCCTGGAACCCCAGGAAATTGCCACCGTCGCCCTGCTGGAGAAGTACGCCAAGGGCGACGAACAGAACATCGCGCAGGTGCAGGCGCGTGTCGCCCGCGCGCTCGCGGCCATCGAGGCCGAGGACGCACGCTCCGCGCGCGAGGCCGAGTTCCTCTGGGCGATGCAGCGCGGCTTCGTGCCCGCCGGCCGCATCATGTCGGCCGCCGGCACCGACATCCAGGCGACGCTGATCAACTGCTTCGTGCAGCCGGTCGGAGACTCGATCACCGGCTACGAGGGCGACAAGCCCGGCATCTACACCGCCGTCACCGAAGCCGCCGAAACGATGCGCCGCGGCGGCGGCGTCGGCTACGACTTCAGCCGCATCCGCCCGCAAGGCGCGCTGGTGACGCAGACGCATTCGCGCGCCTCGGGCCCGGTGTCGTTCATGCGTGTCTTCGACGCCTCGTGCGAAACCGTCGAGTCCGCCGGCGCGCGCCGCGGCGCGCAGATGGGCGTGCTGCGCTGCGACCACCCGGACATCGAGGCCTTCATCCACGCCAAGGACAAGGGCGAGCTGCGCAACTTCAACATCAGCGTCGGCGTCACCGACGCGCTGGTGCAGGCCGTCATCGACGACGCCGAGTTCGAGCTCGTTCACGCCGCGCGCCCGCACGAGGAGCTGGTCGCCGCCGGCGCCCGCCAGCGCGAGGACGGCAAGTGGGTCTACCGCAGCGTCAAGGCCCGCGACCTGTGGGACCAGATCATGCGGTCGACCTACGACCACGCCGAGCCGGGCGTGCTGTTCATCGACCAGATGAACCGCGAGAACAACCTGCACTACTGCGAGACGATCGAGGCCACCAACCCCTGCGCCGAGGAGCCGCTGCCCGACTACGGCTGCTGCTGCCTGGGCTCGGTGGACCTGACGCGCCATGTCGTCGGCGCCTTCTCCGACGACGCGCACTTCGACTTCGAGGGCTTCGCCGCCGTCGTGCGGGTCGGCGTGCGCATGCTCGACAACGTGCTCGACGCGACCTACTGGCCGCTGGAGCAGCAGCGCGCCGAAGCCGCCGCCAAGCGCCGCGTCGGCCTGGGCTTCCTGGGCCTGGGCAGCTCGCTGGTGATGCTGGGCATCCGCTACGACAGCGACGAAGGCCGCGCGCTGGCCGCGAAGATCGCCGAGACCATGCGTGACGCCTCGTACCTGGCCTCGGTCGACCTGGCCGTCGAACGCGGCGCCTTCCCCAAGCTGGAGAAGACCAAGTACCTGAAGAGCGGCTTCGCCAAGCGCCTGCCGGAGTCCATCCGCAAGGCGATCCGCAAGCACGGCATCCGCAACAGCCACCTGCTGGCGATCGCGCCGACCGGCACGATCTCGCTGGCCTTCGCCGACAACGCCAGCAACGGCATCGAGCCGCCGTTCTCCTGGACCTACAACCGCAAGAAGCGCGAAGCCGACGGTTCGCACCGCATCTTCGAGGTCGCCGACCGCGCCTGGCGCCTGTTCCGCCACCTCGGCGGCGACGTGACGAAGCTGCCGCCGCAGTTCGTCACCGCGCTGGAGATGTCGGCCAACGACCACATGCGCATGCTCGAGGCGGTGCAGCCCTTCCTGGACACCTCGATCAGCAAGACGGTCAACGTGCCGGCCGACTACCCGTACGAGGACTTCCAGAACCTCTACCTCGACGCCTGGAAGGCCGGCCTGAAGGGTCTGGCGACCTACCGTCCGAACTCGGTGCTGGGCTCGGTGCTGTCGGTCGGCACGCCGGCCGCTGCGCCCGCCACGCCGGCCGCGCCGCGCGACGAGGACCCGCTGACCAAACACGTCGGCCGCCCGGTGGGCCGCATCTCCAGCGTCACCGAGAAGGTCGAGATGTGGACCCAGGCCGGCAAGCGTTCGATGTACGTCACCGTCGGCTTCCTGCCGGTGGACGGCGTCATCGACGGCCAGAAGGTGACGATCGAGCGCCCGGTCGAGTTCCTGCTGCTCGGCGAGCAGGACCAGTGGCTGGACGGCGCGATGCGCCTGCTGTCGCTGGCCGCGCGTTCCGGCGCGTCGATCGAGAAGGCGCTGGAGAACCTGCGCGAGATCGCCTGGACCAACGGCGCGGTGCGCAGCGGCATGCTGGTGCGCGGCGACGGCACGCAGATCCCGCGTTTCCACGACTCCGAGGTCGCGGCGCTGGCCTACGCGGTGCAGCAGCTGCTGCACGCGCGCGGCTACCTCACCGCCTCGGGCGCGCAGGTGCCGGTGCGTGAACTGGCGCGCGCCTACGCCGCCGGCTTCGCGCCGCCCGCGCCGGCCCCGGCCGAGGCCGAGACGGCGGCGGCAACCAAGCCCGCCGCCGGCATGCAGTTCGCCGCCGGCACCGGCGCCAAGTGCCCGGAGTGCGGCGCGCACGACATGCACCACATCGACGGCTGCACCAAGTGCACCAACTGCGGCCACATCGGCGCCTGCGGCTGAGCGCCGGCCGGCGCACCTGAACACGAAGCCCGCCGCCCGGCGGGCTTTGTCGTTTCAGGCCGCCTGCGGCAGCTGGAAGCGCGAGACCGCACCGACCAGCTGGGTCGCCTGCACGCGCAGGCTCTCGGCCGCTGCGGCGCTCTCCTCCACCAGCGCGGCGTTCTGCTGCGTCACGGTGTCCATCTGGCCGACGGCGTGGCCGACCTGGTCGATGCCGTCGCTCTGCTCGGTGCTGGCGGCGCTGATCGACTCGATCACCGTCGTCACGCGGCCGATCGCCTGCACCACCTCGTGCATCGTGCGGCCGACACGTTCGGCCTGCACGGCGCCCTGCTCGATGCGCTCGACGCTCTGGCCGATCAGCGTGCGGATCTGGCGCGCCGACTCGGCGCTGCGCTGCGCCAGCGTGCGCACCTCGGCGGCGACCACCGCGAAGCCGCGCCCGGCCTCGCCGGCGCGCGCCGATTCCACCGCCGCGTTCAGCGCCAGGATGTTGGTCTGGAAGGCGATCGCGTCGATGACACCGACGATCTCGGCGACCTCGCGCGACGACGCCGTGATGCTCTTCATCGAACCCTGCATCTGCTCGACCGCCGCGCCGCCCTGCAGCGCCACCTGCGAGGCACCGTGCGCCAGCGTGTTGGCCTCGCGTGCGCTGGCGGCGTTCTGGCGCACCGTGGCGCCGAGCTGCTCCATCGTCGCCGCGGTCTGCTGCAGCGCGCCGGCCTGCTCCTCGGTGCGCTGGCTCAGGTCCTGGTTGCCGCGCGCGATCTCGGCGCTGGCCGTGGCCACGCTCTCGGCGTTGCCGCGCACGCCACCGACCAGCTGCCGCAGGCTGGCCTGCATGCCGTCCAGCGAACGCAGCAGCACGCCGAGCTCGTCGGCGCTGCCGGCCGGCACGGGGCCGGACAGGTCGCCGGCGGAGACACGTTCGGTGACCTGCAGCGCCGAACGCAGCGGCCGCGTCACGCTGCGCGTGATCAGCCAGGCCAGCGCACTGCCGCAGCCCAGCGCCGCCAGCGCGACCAGCAGCATCACGCTGCCGGCGCGCGCGATGGCCGCCTCGGTGGCCGACGCGCTGGCCTGCATGCGCTGGACCTCGTGCTCGACGAAGGCGTCCAGCGACTTCAGATAGGCCGCCTGCACCGGCCGCACCTGCTTGAGCAGCAGGTCGCGCGCCTCGTCGCTGCGGTTGGCGGCGGCGAGCTCCAGCGCCTGGGTGAGCGCCGGCGTGTAGGCCGCCCGCGACGCCATCACCGCGTCCAGGCGCCGGGCACCCTCGCCGTCCTGGTCGCCGGCCTTCAGGCGTTCCAGCAGGCCGGCGATGCGCGTCTCGCAACCGCGGATGCGCTCGATCTCGGCGTCGATCTGCTTGCGATCATCGAGCAGCGCGACGTTGCGCACGCCGCGCGCGACGACGTTGAGTTCGTCCTTCACGTCGCGCGCCATGCCGACGCTGGCCTGCCGGTGCTCGACGAGCTCGTGCACCTGGCCGCCGACGCCTTCGAGTGCATAGCGGCCGAACACGGCGACGACGGCCGTCGCCACCATCACGACAGCGAAGCCGATGCCCAGCTTCAGGCCGATGCGCAAGTCGCTCCAGGTCTTCATCGTGCGATCTCCGGTTGACGCGGACTGCTGCGCACCGCGGTTCTCGCCGAACCTGGAGCGCCGATGACGGTGCTTCGGCGGCCGGCGGGGCGGAGTTGAGCGCCCGGGTGCGACCTGCCGCACATCGTTCCCCTGTCGACGGGATGGATTCGCGTCACCGGCGCCTGCAGCGTGACGCGCGGCACGAACGGCACCCCGCGGGCGAGGGGCCGCCGCGATGCCGGCCGTCACGGGACTGCCATCCCCGCCGGGCACGCTGCGCGGTCGTCTTCGACCTCCCGAGAGCCCCACGATGCTGACACCGACCCGGCTGGCCGCCGTTGCCGCCCTCGCCTTCGCCGCCGCCCTGCCGGCCCAGGCCGCCGACTTCGCGCTGCAGCGCGTCTGGCAGTACGCCCACGCCGCCACCGGCGTGCCCGGCCAGAAGGCCGAGATCGTCGCCCACGACGCCCGAAGCGACACGCTGTGGGTCGCCGGCGTGGTCGGTGTCGACGTGCTCGACCGCGCCAGCGGCCAGCTCGTCGCGCACCTTGACGTCTCGCACCTGGGGGCCGTCAACAGCGTCGCCATCGCGCGCGGCGTCGCCGCGCTGGCCGTCGAGAACGGCCAGGACCGCACGCTGCCCGGCAGCGTCGTGCTGTTCGACACCCGCACGCGCGCGCAGCTCGGCCACCCGATCCCGGTGGGCCCGCTGCCCGACATGCTGACCTTCGCGCCCGACGGCCGCACGCTGCTCGTCGCCAACGAAGGCACGCCCAACCCGCGCCCGACCCCCGCCGGCCTGAGCGCCGAGGACCCGGTGGGCAGCGTCAGCATCGTCGACATCGTCGAGCGCTCGGTGACGACGCTGCCGATCACGGCCGACATCCCCGGCCACGACCAGCTGCGCCTGTTCCCGGCCACCGGCACGCGCGCCACCCAGCCCGCCAGCTACAGCGCCTACGACCCCGAGCCCGAGTACATCACCGTCGACGCCAGCGGCCGCCGCGCCTGGGTGACGCTGCAGGAGGCCAACGGCCTGGCGCTGCTGGACATCCAGGCCCGGCGCTTCGTGAAGATCGTCGGCCTGGGCGAGAAGGACTTCAGCCTGCCCGGCAACGGCATCGACCCCAACGACCGGGACCCGGCCGACCCGGCGACGAACAACGGCGTCTTCCTGCGCCCGGTGCCGGTCTTCGGCCTGTACCAGCCCGACTCGATCGCGAGCTACCGCGTGCGCGGCCGCAGCTACCTGGTGATGGCCAACGAAGGCGATGCACGCGACAACGGCAGCGCCGACGGCGAGGACGAGCGCCGCGGCTCGGCCGGCAGCAGCGACGCCGCGCGCCTCGTGCCGTCCACCGGCCCCGCCGAGCTGTTTCGCCTGACCTACGACAACGTGACGTCGACGCCCCAGCATCTGGTGGCCTTCGGCGCACGCTCGATCTCGATCCGCGACGCCGACGGCCGCCTGGTCTGGGACAGCGGCAGCCTGCTGGACGCCGAGGCCATCCGCCTCGGTGTCTACGACGACGGCCGCAGCGACAACAAGGGCGTCGAGCCCGAGGGCGTCGCGCTGCTCGAGGTCGACGGCCGCACGCTGGCCTTCGTCGGCCTGGAGCGCACGAAGAAGGCGGCGATCGCCGCCTTCGACGTCAGCGAACCGACGGCCCCGGTCTATCTGGGCATGGTGCTCGGTGAGGGCGACGTCTCGCCCGAGGGCCTGCACGCCTTCCACGCCCGTGGCCGCCACTACCTGGCCGTGGCGCACGAGAGCAGCGACACGACGACGCTGTACGAGATCGCGCCGAAGGACGGCCGGCGCCGCTGACGAGACTGTCCCCGGCGGCACTGGGTATCCCTGTGGACAACCCGGGGGCGCGGCACGCAAGTGACTGTGCCCCGCGGGTTTTCCCTGGATTGCTCAAGAAACAGGCAGTGGCGCGCGCCCGGTGCGCCCGGCGTCGCCGCGACGGCCCCGCCCCGGTCACCAGATCGCCAGCCCCTTGCTGAGCACACGCTGCATCCAGCTGCGTGCCGCCGTGTCGGCGACACCGCCGCGGCCCACCGCCTCCAGCCGGGCATCGACGATGTCGGCCGACGCGACGACGTTGCCGGCCTTGATGTCGTCGGGATTGACGACGCCGGAGAAGCGCAGCGTCGTCACGCCCTCGTTGTAGGCGATGCTGCGCTCGCCGGCGACGACGAGGTGGCCGTTGGGCAGCACGTTGACCACCGACGCGGCGATGCGGCCGCTGAAGCGGCTGGAGTTCTCGGTCGAGCCCTTGCCGACGAAGGAGTCGCTGCCGCCGGCCTGGGCGTCCAGGTCGAGCAGGCTCCTGAGCGCGCCGCGCACGTTCTGCGAGTCCGTGCCGGGGCCCTTGGTCGCGATCTTGTTCTCGCGGCTGGTGTTGGTGGTGACCTTCTGGTTGGCCGCTAGGCGCTCGTCGATCTCGACCTTCAGCGTGTCGCCGATCGAGCGCGGGCGCTTCTCGCCCGAGAACATCGTCGCGATCGGCGCGCCGGGCTGGAACAGCGAGCCGGTGGCCGCCCGCTCGACATAGGACGGCGGCGCCACCGCGGTGACGGCGGTCGGCACGCTGAGCGTGCTCGGCGAGGGGGCGGCACAGCCGCCGAGCACGGCGGCGGCCGCGGCCAGCAGGACGGCGGTCGGGCGATTCATCTGGAACTCCTCGGAAACAGGGGTGCGGGGCACAGGCTCGGGGTCAGGCCCCGGTGAGCAGCGCCGAGACGACGGGGGCGAGCTTGTCGCGTGTCGAGGACCACTTGCCGGCCTCGAGCAGGCCTTCGAGCCGGTACTGGCTGGTGGCCAGCGTGCGGCCGCTGGAGGTCTGCAGCGTGAGCGAGGCCTGGCGCAGGTAGGGACGGTATTCGGCGGCGAATGGCGTGGTATCCCAGGCGATGGCCGCGGTATATCTCAGCCAGGCGTCGCAGGTCTGCCGTGGAGTGCCTTCCTCGTAGACCCGGCTGTCGATCCGGCGGGCCTTGAGTTCGGCCTGCAGCGACGGCACGAAATCGACGATCTGGGCGTCCGGGCGATATTCGATGCACAGCGCCGAGACCGCCAGCGGCTCGTGGAAGACGGTATGCCGGGCCTCGCTCGGGCCGTACAGCACGGCATGCTGCACGGCCGCACCGGCGGCTTTCGCCAGTTCCAGCGTCGGCAGCGGCGAGACCAGCGAGCAACCCGACAGCAGCAGCGTCGCGGCGGCGGCTAGTTCAGACCGCTTCATGGATCGCCTGCCCGACCGACAGCACGCCCATCGCCGCGTAGCCGGCCACCGTGTCGACCGCGTCGGCGACACCACCGACGACGTCCGACGCCGTGTCGACCACGCCCTGCAAGGCATCGCCGACGGCATCGGCCGCGTCGGACACGGTGTCGACGACGCCGCCGACGGTGTCGGCGACACCCTGCTGCAGCGCGTCGGCGGCGCCGGCGAGCGTCGCGCCCAGCGAGGCGACCGCGTCGACGCCATCGTCGACCCAGTCGTCGAGCGCGTCGAGCGCGTCGCGGCTGAACGAGCAGGTGGCGCCGCAGGCGCTGCCGGCGGCGTTGGCGGCGCCGATCGCGGTGGCCACGACGGGGCCGAAGGCCTTGACGTTGCGCTCGTATGCGCCGACGTCGCTGCGGGGATTGATGTAGGCCGTCGCGAGGGATCCGATGGTACTCATGGGCACTCCTTCCAAGTGCCCTCAGATTAACTATCGGATCACCCCCGAAAACCTCGAATAGCCCCCCCGAAAACCACCTATATCGAGTTTCCGGAGATATTCATGACGGCGCCACGACGATATTCGACGGGATATTTCCGAATATCACCCGGAGGTGATCTCCGGTCGCAATCGGTCACGTTCGCGGAGGTGCGCGCCTCAGTCGCGGGCGCCCAGCCGCAGCATTAGCCGCAGGTACTCCAGCTCGGCGTGCATCTTCTGGAGCTCGTCGCGCAGCTCGGCGAGCGCGGCCAGCGCGGCGCGGGCCGAGGCGGGGACCTGGCCGGCGGTGGATTCGGGCTTGGGCGTGTCCATGCGCTGCATCGTTGCGCCGCGCCCGGCGGCCCGGAACCCCGCGCCCCGGGGTCACCCCCGCATTCGGGTCATGCGCAGACGGCGCCGCGGCCCAGCCACCAGGCCAGCAGCACCAGCACGACGACGCCGAACACCCAGCCCAGCACGAGCCGGCGCCACAGCGGCGGCGCACCGGCCAGGCCCATGAAGTCCAGCGCCACTGCCGCGGCCTTGGCGGCGGCGAGCGTGAACACCAGCGGCATCGGCCACCACGCCGCGCCGCCGCCGGACTCGCCCAGCGCCCAGGTGGTGGCGGTGGCGGCCAGCAGCGCCGCCCAGACGAGATCGATGCGCGAGAGCTTCATCGCAGCACGTAGAGCAGCGGGAACAGCACGATCCACAGCAGGTCGACCATGTGCCAGAACGCCGCGGCGGTCTCGGGCACGTGGGTGCGCCCCGGGCCGTAGGCGCCGCGCCCGGCCAGCCACCAGACGACGGCCAGGAAGACCATCGCGGCGACGACGTGCAGCAGGTGGAAGCCCGACAGCACCAGATAGAACATCCAGAAGGTGTTGGCCGACAGGTCGGCGCCGGCGGCCACCTTGGCGGCCAGCTCGTCGAGCTTGAGGACGCTGAACAGCGCGCCGCAGGCCAGCGCCGCGGCCAGCCAGCGGCGGGCGCCGGCCGTGCGCCCGGCGTCCAGCGCCGCCACCGCATGCGCTACGGCGGCGCTGCCGCTGATCAGCAGCACGGTGTTGAACGCGCCGCGGTCCAGGTCCAGCGTCGCCTGCAGCGTCGCGAACAGCTCCGGCTCGCGCAGCCGGGCGAAGGCGTAGGAGACGAACAGCAGGCCGAAGGTCAGCAGCTCGGCGGCAATGACCAGCCAGACCGCCAGGTCGCCGGTCAGCCGGGGTTCGGCGGCGGGTTCCGCGCGGCTGCGGGCCTCGGGCGGCAGGACGGCTTGAAGCTGCATAGTTGAAGCATCTTAAGGATTTGATCAGTCCGAAGCAATACGCTGAATGCGCCTTCAACAGAGGCCGACCCGATGTCCTGTTCCTGCTCCAACCCGTCCGAAGACGGCATCCACGTCTTCGATGCGCGCGGCATCGCCAAGCGCTTCCGCCACGCCGCGATCTTCGGTGCGCTCGACGCGCTCGAACCCGGCGAGACCATGCGCTTCGCCAACGACCACGACCCGCTGCCGCTGCTGATGCAGATCGAGCAGCACTACCGCGGCCAGGTGCGCGCCACCTATCGCCAGCGCGCCCCGGGCGCGGTGGTCATCGACTTCCTGGTCAGCTGAACGCGGCCGCCGCAAGGCGGCCACCCGCCGAGGAGAACGACGATGAACCTGCTGTTCTGCCCTGCCCTGCACCACTACGCGATCGGGCTGGCCGGGGTGCTCGCCGGCGCGGCGCTGAGCACGGCCAGCGGCTCCTGGTGGCCGCTGGCGTTCGGCACCTCGGTCGCGGTCACCGGCTCCAGCGCGCTGGCCTGCGAGCTGCGCGAACGCGCGGCCGCACGCCGGCGGCCGGCGGCGATCACTGCGGCTGGAAGCCGCTGGCAGCGATGATGCGAGCCCAGGCCGCGCGGTAGGCGCGTTCACGCGCCTCCAGCTGCGCCGGCTCCATGAAGCCGACCGACAAGCCCATCGCCGTCAGCCGTTCGTGCACCGCCGGCTGCGCCAGCACACGCGACAGCGCTGCGGCGAAGCCGTCCAGCGCCGGGCGCGGCGTGGCGGCCGGGGCGAAGACACCGTAGTACGGCAGCTCCTCGAAACCCGCCACGCCCGACTCGGCCAGCGTCGGCACCTCGGGCATCTGGGCGATGCGCCGGGTGCCCATCACCGCGACCACGCGCAGCCGGCCGTGGCGATGGTTCTCGATGAAGTCGGGCACCGACCCGACCCCCGCGGTGATCTGCTCGCCGAGCATGTCGGCCATCATCGGCGCGCTGCCGCGGTAGGGCACGGCGACGAGATCCAGGCCGTTGCGCTCGGCGACGATGCGGACCAGGAACTCCGGCACCGAAGCCGCGGCCGGGATGCCGACGGCGCCGCGGCCGCCGCCCTCGCGGCGCACCCAGGCCACGTACTCGCCCAGGCTGCGCGCCGGCGTGCGTGCCGACACCGCGAAGGCGTTGGCAAAACTCGCGAAGCCGGCCACCGGCACGAAGTCGCGCGCCGGGTCGAAGCCGGGCTGGCGCAGCACCAGCGGCAGGATGGACACCGTGTGGTCGTGCGACAGCAGGAAGGTGCTGCCGTCGGCCGCGGCCGCCTTCAGCGCCTGCGCGGCGAGCTGGCCGCCGGCACCGGGCCGGTTGTCGACGATGACCGGGGCGCCGAGCTCGTCCTTCAGCCGTTCGGCGAGCACACGCGCGATGGCGTCGGTGCCGCCGCCGGGCGGAAACCCGACCAGCAGGCGGACCGTGCGCCCTTCGGCGCGTGCCACCCAGGGCGCCGCGACGGCGACGGTGGCCAGGGACTGGAGGATGCGGCGGCGGTTCGGCATGGGCATCGGTCTTCGGGATCGCGGCGTGGGGTCGTCAGGGGGCACCGGCACGCGGCCGGCGCCGAGGCTCAGAACAGCCCGGCGGTGGCCGCCGCGTCGACCAGCCGGCGCGCCAGGGCGTCGAGCTGCCCCCCGGCGTCGCCCGACGCGCCCGAGCCGGCGCGTGCGCTCCACTGCAGTCGGCCGCCGGCGACTTCGCTGACGCGGGCCTCGGCGGCGTAACGCACCGCGGAGCCGCCGCCCCCGAGCGAGCCCACCGGCAGCGTCACGCCCAGGCCGACGCCGCTGCCGCC
>NZ_AEWG01000154.1 GCF_000190375.1 Rubrivivax benzoatilyticus JA2 = ATCC BAA-35 | reverse complement strand
TCGAAGTCTTGCGACTTCTTGGCACTCGCCTTCAAACGCCCACGCTTATCGGCTGTATGTTGTTAAAGAACTTCGCTGCTTTCGCTGCGTCGCTGTTTGTTCAGCGAAGACCGAGATTCTGACATTCTTTTTAAACCCTGTCAAGCACTCGGCTTTTCCGCTTTTCGTCGAAACCCTTTTCAGAGTTTCTCCGGCACCGCTTCTTTCGAAGCACCACCGTCGATCAGCGGAGCCTGTGACTGTAGCACGGCTCCAAAACCGATTGCAAGCGGTTCAACGATAAAAGTTTGCAGGACACCGTCACCGACGTCGACAGCGGCCAGCCATGACCTAGCCCCGCTGACCCGAGAGCCCTGCCCGATCCGGCCCCGCGGCGACAGGGACAGGTCGCCACGCCGCCGCGACTGCGGCGCCCTCCCCCACTCTTCCCGCCGGAGGCACCTTGCAGAAGCACCTCGCGGACCCAAAGGCGCACCTCGGGTCCGCGTACGTCTCGCGAGTCAGCGACTGCACGACACAAGCGTAGGCACAGCCCTGCCGGCACAGCACGCCCGAGCATCGCACCCGCACGCTGGACACGACTCAGCAGGCCCCCGAGTCCCACTCGAGCTGGCTGGTCAGCGGATTGAAACGCTGGCGCGCCTGGAAGCGGACCTTGCGTCCGCTGTCGTAGGTGCGATAGCAGTCGCCGTTGACACAGCGGGTGTTGCAGGTCGTCACGCCCGGGCGGGCGGCCGGGCGCGCCGGATAGAGACCGTCGGCCGACGCCGGGCGCGCCGGGGCCGGGGCTTCGGCCTTCACCCGGGGCGCACCCATCGCAGAGCCCGGCTTCCAAGCGCGCGCCAGGCGCTGCCCATCCTGAAGTTGAGCCTTGCTCAACCGCGCGGCGAGCGCGTTGCGCTCTTCCGCCGCATCGGGATGCGGCGTGTCGGCACTGGCCGCGAGGTTGAGCCACGCGTAGGCCTGGATCGGGCTCGCAGGGAGCCCTTCGCCGTCGCGCAGCATCAGCGCGATGTTTCGCTGCCCCCAGGCATTGCCCTGGCGCGCCGAGAGCTCGTACCAGCGCGCGGCTTCGCTCGCGTCCTGTCGCACGCCGTCACCCAGTTCATATAGGAGGCCGAGGTTGTTCTGCGCGTCCGAGTCGCCCTGTTCGGCAGCCTTGAGATACCAGGCGGCAGCCTCGCGAGGACTCTTCTCGACACCTTCGCCGCTGGCATACGCATAGGCAAGCTTGAACTGGGCACGCGCGCGCCCCTGTTCGGCCGCCTTGCGATACCAGACGACCGCCTCGTGGGCGTCCTTGGCCACGCCATCGCCGCCGGCCAGGGCGACACCGAGAAGGTACTGGGCGCGAGGCTCACCCTGTTCTGCGGCCTTGCGATACCAAGCCGCCGCCTGCTCCGGATCCTTCGTCACGCCGAGACCCGAGGCCAGCAGAACCCCAAGATTGGCTTGCGCCATCGCGAGACCCTGCTCTGCCGCGTACCGGTACCAGACGACCGCCTGGACGTAGTCCTGAGGCAGACCCTGCCCTCGCTCTGACATCCAGCCGATCCAGTTCTGCGCATCGGCGTCACCCTGGTCCGCCGACTTGCGGAACCAGCCCGCGGCCGCGGCCACATCCTTCTTGACGCCACTGCCATTGAACAGCAGCCGACCGAAGTTGCGCTGCGCGATGGCATCACCCCGCTCGGCCGCCCAGCGGTACCAACGGGACGCCTCGCCGACACTCTTCTGGACGCCGAGCCCCTGCTCGTGCAGCCAGCCGATCCAGTTCCCGGCTGCGAGGTGCCCCTGGTCCGCGGCCTTGCGGAACCACGAGGCCGCCTGCGCGTAGTCCTGCGGCAGCCCCTCGCCCTTCACGTACAGATAGGCAACGCCATACTGGGACGCGCCATGGCCCTGCAGGGCCGCCTTGCGATACCAGGCCGCGGCGTCCTCGCGGCTCCGCTGGACGCAGACGCCGTCGTAGTACGCACCGGCCAGTGCGTTCTGATAAGAGGCATCGCCGGACTCGGCGCCGCGACGCAGCTCCTCGAGCGCAGTCGTGCAATCGCCTTTGCCCATGCGCTCGTACCAGTCGCCGGCGGACTCGGCGCTGGCCGGCATGGCGGAAACGGACAGCAGCGCCAACAGCGTGACGACGACGTTCTTGGTATTCATGTTTTCTCCCTCGGTTCGTGGCAGGCGCCCGAGTCGCCTCGGCGCCAGGCGGATGCAGCCGCCAGAAGACACGGACGGAGGCAACGTTGGTCACCGCGAGGCCACGACGCAGGTCACAGCCGATGGCCTCAAACATCAGCGGCATCCGTCCAATGTCGATGCCAAGCGGCAGGAAGACGAGCACCCGACCGGCGGCACTGCCCGCTACCCCGGCCCGGCATCGGCGATGCGGCAAAGACGGACGCCCTGGTATCGGCGACGCCATGACCGGATTAACCGGCACGACGAACACGGTTTGACGCAGATGAACGGGGGCCGGCGACGGCGACACGAAAGGCGCCACGACGTCATTCATCGAGTGGACGCACGCGCAACCACGCGAACAGCAGCAGGATCCGCTCAAAGCCGATCGGCAACGGGCTACCGAGCATGCCCCGAGCACCGACCGAGGCCGGTCGCCGAAGCGAAGTCACACGCGACAGCACGTGTGCCGTGCGGCACGCAGAACCCACAGGACAAAGAAAACGGGTTAGCCCTTTCGGAGCTAACCCGTTTTCTAGAACGTAGTTCTGGTGCGGCTGGCAGGAATCGAACCCACGACCCCTTGGTTCGTAGCCAAGTACTCTATCCAGCTGAGCTACAGCCGCGAAGAAAGAAACTATAGCACGTTTTTTCGATTAGTCCAGCCCCGCAGCAAAATTTTCGCAATCACGTGCACGATCCTCGTCCGACTCCTCGCGCGCGAGGCGCGCCAGCAGGCGCCAGCAGCGGCGACGCGCCATGGACGACAGCGCCGGCGAACCCGCCGCCTGCTCGAGCAGACGGCGCGCCTTGCCCCACAGCTGGCGCTCGGCATACACCGTGCCGACGGCCGCCACCACGGCCGGCTCGTGGGCGTGGGCGGCCGCGGCCTGTTCCAAACGCGGCAGCCAATCGCTGCCGACGCCGGCGACACAGTCGATCAGCGCCAGCGCGATCTCCTCGCGCTCGTCGCGCGCCAGTTCACCGGCGCGCTCCCAGAACGGCCGCAACCAGTCGCGACCGGTGTCGACGGCACCCAGCGCGGCCGCACGGCGCGCCGCCCGGGCGACGACGATCGCGTCGCGCCGGTCGGCGGCGTCGAACTCGTCCCACAGCTGGCGAAGCTGCTGCGTGTCGTGAACCCCCTCCAGCGCCTCGAAGGCCAGCGAGCGCAGCAGGCCCAGCGCCGCCACCGGCGAAAAGCCCTGGTGCTTGGCCAGCAGACGCGCAGTGTGCAGCGCCTCCAGCGGCCGCCGCGCCAGGCGGCAAGCCTGCAGCTTCAGACGCAGGGCCTGGGTGCGGCGGGCGACGCCCGGGGGCAGCTCGGCCAGCAACTCCAGCGCACGGCCGGCGTCGCGGTCATCGAGCGCCCACTCGGCAGCCAGCAGCCGGGCGCCGTCGTCGACGCTGCGGCCGGCGCCGACACCGCCCTTGCGGCCCGCCACCGGCATCTGGCGAAGCAGTTCGTCGCGCCGCGTGCGGTCCTGAAGGCGATGCAGGCTGCCGGCGGCCAGCAGATGGGCCAGCACCGAGAACTCGGCGTCGGCGCGCAGCTCGGGCGAATCCTGCTGGATCGCGATCGCCCGCGAGGCCGCCTTGTGGGCCCGGCTGTAGCGGGCGCTGAAATACTCGGCCAGGGCCTCGCGCAGCGCCGCTTGCGCCAGACGCTCGCGGCGCAGCGCGCGCCATTCGCCGGCGCGCTTGGGCAAGGTGACCAAGGCATTGACCGCCTGCGCCGCCGACGTGATCGCGAACGCGCCGCCAACCACGATCAGCACGAACAGGTTCAGCGACAGGTCGGTGCGCCAGCCACGCCAGTAGATCGTGACGACGCCGTCATTGCTGCCCAGCGTGGTCGCGGCAACGACCGCCACCACGCACAGCAGCACGAGCCAGATGACGATGCGCATCGCGGTCGCCCCGGCCCTCAGCGTCCGGCCGCCACCGTCGCGATCGCGGCCAGCGTGGCGTCGGGCCGCGGCACCGTGGCCACGCGCGCCTGCGATTGCACCTGGCGCACCAGCTCGAGCGTCGCCGCGACGCGGCGCGACTGCGGGTCGAAATAGCGGTCGAGCGCCGACAAGGCGTCACGCAGGTCGGACTGCGCCGTGTCGAACTGGCGCGACAGCAGCGCCAGACGGGCATTGAGCAGGCGCAGCTTGAGGTTCTCGCGCAGGAACCAGGTCTGCTCGGGCGCGACCAGCATGGCCTCGGGGTGCTCGATGCGCGTCACGCGCACCAGTTCACGCACCTCCTGCCAGATCGTCCCGGCCACCAGCTTCCAGCGTTCGCCCCAGGGCAGCCCGGACGCGGCCGCCTCGGCCGACGACGCGCCGGAGGCGGGCGCCGGTGCCGCCGTCGCGGCCGGGCGCGCCGCGGACCGGCGATGGTCGACCGCCGACAGCAACGGAAGCTCGTCGACCGTGCGGATCGCCTCGTCGAGCCGGATCGCCAGCAGCGCCAGGTCGGCGCCACCGACGGAGCGGGCGCGGTCCAGGTCCTGGGCAAGCGCCCGGCGCACCCGCTCCAGGCGGGGTTCCTTGTAGCGCGCCAGCCGTTCGTCGGCCTGCTTGAGCGTGGCCACCAGCGGCTCGGCGCTGCCGGTGATCGCGGTCTGCTGCATCGCGACGCGGATCGCGTTCTCGACGTCGGCGAGCACGTTCTCGTCGCGGGAGCGGGCCAGCGACTGGATGAGGTCCTCGAGCTGGCCGCGCTGGATCGTCGACTCGGCGACCCGCGCCTCGAGCACTGCCAGCTTGGCCGCCGCGTCACGCGCGACGTCCTGCGCGGACCGTGCGGCGACGCGGGCCTCGGCAGCCTCGGCGCCGGCGTCCTGCTGGCGCTTGACGAGCTCGGTCTCCAGCGCCTTCACGCGCTGCTGGGTGTTCCAGGCGAGCACGCCGGCCGCCGTGGCCAGCGCGGCCAGCACGGCGGCGGCAGTCGCGATCCAGCGCGCCGGCAGCAACGGCGCGGCGGCGGCCACGGGCACCGGCGCGGGGGCCGGCGGCACCGGGTCTGGAGAAGGGGGCGAGACGGGCTCGGTCACAGGGACGCCGATTCTATCGGCGGCCTGCGCGAGGCCCATTCGGCCACCACCTCGACGGAGGGCGGCAGCTCGGCCACATCGGCGAAGCCCAGCGCCCTCGCCGCCGCGGCGATGCGCGGATGCGAAGCGACGGCGCGCGAACGCGACCAGTCGGCACCGGGCGCCAGGGCACGCAGGTGGCCGACGGCCTCGCTGCTGCTGAAATGCCACAGGTGCTCGTGCGGGAAGGCGAGCGCGGCATCGAGCAGCGCCCGGCCGGCCTCGTCGGGCCGGGGCGGACGGCGGCGGTAGGCGGCAACGAACTCGACGAAGGCACCGCGGCCGCGCAGCGTCTCGGCCAACCATTCACGCCCGTCCTCGCCGCGCACGACGAGCACGCGGCGGCCGGCCCAGTCGCGGTCCTGCAGCTGGAGCCACAGCGCCTCGGAGTCGAAAGCCCGGGCGTCGGCGGCGGGCTCGACCACACGCTCGCCGACGCCGGCCTCGCGCAGCGCCGCCGACGAACCCGGGCCGACCGAGCCGGCCAGCGTCGCCGCCGGCCAGTCACAGCCGGCCGGCCGCAGCGCGAAGAAATGGGCGACGGCATTCGGGCTGACGAACATCACCAGCGCGTAGTCGGCCAGGGACCGCCAGGCCGCACGCAGCGGCTGCGGGTCCTCGGCGGGCTCGATGCCGATCAGCGGCAGCGCCGCGGCGTCGGCGCCCAGATCCTGCAGCCGCGCCACCCAGGCGGCCGCCTGATCCGCCGGCCGGGTGACGATGATGCGCACCGTCAGCAGGCCGGCAGATAGTCGCCGGCGCCGGCCTCGCGCAGCAGCGCGGCGGCATGTTCGCCCAGCGCGCGGGCGCTGGCCTCGTCGGTCGGCGTGCCGGTGACACGCACCTTGATCAGCGGGCGCGTCAGCTCGGTGCTGTGGCCCAGCGCGGCGTCGATCGTCAGCACGCCGTCGTTCCACTGGCCGAAGGCGGCCAGCGGCATCGAGCAGCTGCCGCCCAGCGAACGCGACACGGCGCGCTCGGCGTGGCAGGCCAGGAAGGTCGGCAGGTGCAGGGTCTGCGCCAGCAGCTCCTTCAGGCGGGTGTCGTCCTCGCGGATCTCGATGCCCAGCGCGCCCTGGCCGGCGGCCGGGATCATCACCGAGGTATCGAACAGCGAACGGATGCGCGCGCCCAGGCCCAGGCGCTTCAGGCCGGCGGCGGCCAGCACGATGGCGTCGTAGCCGCCTTCGTCGAGCTTGCGCAGGCGCGTGTCGAGGTTGCCGCGCAGCGGCTCGATCTTCAGGTCGGGGCGGCGGGCCAGCAGCTGCACGACGCGGCGCAGGCTGGAAGTGCCGACGCAGGCGCCCTGCGGCAGCGCGTCGAGGTTCTCGTACTGGTTGGACACCCAGGCGTCGCGCGGGTCCTCGCGCTCCCAGATCGCGGCCAGCGCGAAGCCGGGCGGCAGGTCCATCGGCACGTCCTTCAGCGAGTGCACGGCCAGGTGGGCGCGGCCTTCCTCGAGCGCGGTCTCGAGCTCCTTCACGAACAGGCCCTTGCCGCCGACCTTGGACAGCGCGCGGTCGAGGATCTGGTCGCCCTTGGTGGTCATGCCCAGCAGTTCGACGGCGAGGCCGAAGCGAGCGGTCAGCACGTCGCGGACGTGTTCGGCCTGCCAGAGGGCCAGGCGGCTTTCGCGGGTGGCGATGATGGTGTTGGAGCTCATGACGCAATTATCGACAACGCGCAGGACGTGCCAGAATCGGTAATCCGGTTACGCCTTCTGGGAGCCCCGATGACGCGACGCCCCGCGCCTGCCGCCGCCCTGCGAAAGACCTCGACGCACCATGGTGCAGCCGAGGCCGCGGAGAAGAATCGCCCCCTGGTCGAGGATATCCGGTTACTTGGACGCATCCTCGGCGACGTCATCCGGGAGCAGGAAGGCACCGAGGCCTACGAGCTCGTCGAGCGCGTGCGCCAGCTCTCCGTGGCCTACCGGCTCAAGGCCGACGCCTCGGCCGGGCGCGTGCTCGACCGGCTGCTGAAGAACCTGTCGGCCGACCAGACGGTCAGCGTCATCCGCGCCTTCAGCTACTTCTCGCACCTGGCCAACATCGCCGAGGACCGCCACCACGTGCGCCGCCGCCGCGTGCACGAGCGCGAGGGCCATCTGCAGGAGGGCTCGCTGGCCATGGCCATCGAGCGCCTGCACGCCGCCGACCACCGCAGCGCCGACATCGCGCGCACGCTGGAGCAGGCCTACATCTCGCCGGTGCTCACCGCCCACCCGACCGAGGTGCAGAGAAAGAGCATCCTCGACGCCGAGCGCGCCGTCGCCGAGCTGATCGGCCAGCGCGACGAGCTGCTGACCGACGAGCAGCGGCGCGAGAACGAGGAACTGCTGCGCGCGCGCGTCACCCAGCTCTGGCAGACGCGCATGCTGCGCACCGCCCGGCTGACGGTGGCCGACGAGATCGAGAACGCGCTCGGCTACTACCCGATCACGTTCCTGCGCGAGATCCCGCGGCTGTACCGCGAGCTCGAGCGCGCGCTGCCCGGGCACCCGGTGGCGCCCTTCCTGCGCATGGGCCACTGGATCGGCGGCGACCGCGACGGCAACCCCAACGTCGACGCGCGCACGCTGCGCCGGGCGCTGTCGCGCCAGTGCGAGACCGCGCTGCGCTTCTATCTGACCGAGGTCCACGAGCTCGGCAGCGAGCTGTCGATGAGCGCAATGCTGGCCCCGGTGACGGCCGAGATGCAGGCCCTGGCCGAACGTTCGCCGGACCGCAACGTGCACCGCGAGGACGAGCCCTACCGGCGCGCCCTGGTCGGCCTGTACGCCCGCCTGGCCTCGACGCTGCACGAGCTCACCGGCACCGAGGCGCTGCGCCACGCCGTGGCGCCGCAGCAGGCCTACGCCGGGCCGGAGGAGTTCCTCGCCGACCTGCGTGTCGTCGAGCGCTCGCTGCGCCACCACCACGCCCAGGCGCTGATCGCGCCGCGGCTGGCGCCGCTGATGCGTGCGGTGCAGGTCTTCGGCTTCCACCTCGCGACGCTGGACCTGCGCCAGAGCAGCGACAAGCACGAGGCCGTGGTCGCCGAGCTGCTGCGCGTGGCGCGGCTGGAAGACGACTACGCGGCGCTGGACGAGCCCGCGCGGCGCGCGCTGCTGCTGCGCCTGCTCGACGACGCGCGGCCGCTGCGCGTGCGCGGCGCCGAATACTCGGCGCTGACGACCAGCGAGCTGGAAGTCTTCGAGACCGCGCGCGAGGCGCGCCAGCGCTACGGCCGCGAGGCGCTGCGCCACTACATCATCTCGCACACCGAGGACGTCTCCGACCTGCTCGAGGTGCTGCTGCTGCAGAAGGAGGCCGGCCTGCTGCGCGGCACGCTGGACCGCGACGCCGTGGCCGACCTGATCGTCGTGCCGCTGTTCGAGACCATCGGCGACCTGCGCCAGGCGGCGGCCATCATGCGCGCCTACTACGCGCTGCCGGGCATCACGGCGATGGTCGTGCGCAGCGGCGCCGAGCAGGATGTGATGCTGGGCTACAGCGACAGCAACAAGGACGGCGGCTTCTTCACCAGCAACTGGGAGCTCTACCGCACCGAGGTCGCGCTGGCCGAGTTCTTCGCCGCGCTGAACCGCGAACACGGCATCCGGCTGCGCCTGTTCCACGGCCGCGGCGGCACCGTCGGCCGCGGCGGCGGCCCCAGCTACCAGGCCATCCTGGCACAGCCGCCGGGCACGGTGAACGGCCAGATCCGCCTCACCGAGCAGGGCGAGGTCATCGGCTCCAAGTACGCCAACCCCGAGATCGGCCGGCGCAACCTGGAGACCCTGGTCGCGGCGACGCTGGAGGCGACGCTGCTGCACCCGACGAAGAGCGCGCCCAAGGCCTTCCTCGACGCCGCCGCACGGCTCAGCGACGCCAGCTTCGCCGCCTACCGCGCGCTGGTCTACGAGACCCCGGGTTTCGTCGACTGGTTCTTCGCCGCGACGCCGATCCGCGAGATCGCCGAGCTCAACATCGGCTCGCGCCCGGCCTCGCGCAAGGCGACGCGCGCGATCGAGGATCTGCGCGCCATCCCCTGGAGCTTCTCCTGGGGCCAGTGCCGGCTGGCGCTGCCGGGCTGGTACGGCTTCGGCTCGGCGGTCGAGGACTTCCTCGGCGACGAGACGACTCAGGCGGCGCGGCTGGAGCTGCTGCAGCGCATGTACCGCCAGTGGCCGTTCTTCCGCGCGCTGCTGTCCAACCTGGACATGGTGCTGGCCAAGACCGACCTGCGCATCGCCGCGCGCTACGTCGAGCTGGTCGAGGACAAACGTGCCGCCCGGCGCGTGTTCACGACGATGCGCGCCGAGTGGGAACGTGTCGGCCAGGCGCTGGAGCAGATCACCGGCGAAGCCTCGCGCCTGCAGTCCAACCCGGCGCTGGCGCGCTCGATCGAGCACCGCTTCCCGTACCTGGACCCGCTGAACCACCTGCAGGTCGAGCTGATGCGGCGCTTCCGCCAGCGCAAGCCCGACACCGCCGCCGAGGACCCGGTGGTCGCGCGGCTGCAGCGCGGCATCCACCTGTCGATCAACGGCATCGCCGCCGGGCTGCGCAACACGGGCTGAGCCCCGGGGCGGGGACCGGCGCCGCCCTCAGCCCTCCCCCAGCGCCTCGCGCACCGCGGCGAGCTGGCGGCGCGATACCGCCAGCCATTCGTCGCCCGGCGCGATGCGCACCGCCCAGCCTTCGTCGGCGTCGCGCGGCTCCAGCGCGCGCACCGCGGCGCGCGCGACGATCGCGTTGCGGTGGATGCGCACGAAACCCGGCCCCAGCCGCTGCTCCAGCTCGGCCAGGGTCTCGTCCAGCACGATCGTCTCGGCGGGCGTGCGCAGCAGCACGGCCTTGGCCTCGGCGCGCAGGTACAGCAGCTCGGCCAGCGGCACGCGCCGCAGCCGGCCCCGTTCGCTGACCACCAGCACCGGCCCTGCCGGCGGCGCCGGTGGCGGCGCGCGCCGCGCAGCCACACGCTCCAGCGCGGCCTGCAGCCGCTGCAGCCGCACCGGCTTGGTCAGGTAGTCGACGGCCTCGACGTCGAAGGCCTCGAGCGCGTGCTCGCCGTGCGCGCTGACGAAGACCACCGCCGGGCGGCGCGGCAACTCGTGCAGCGCCGCGGCCAGCGCCAGCCCGCCGCGGCCGGGCATGCGCACGTCCAGCAGCAGCAGGTCCGGCGGCTCGCGGCGCACCAGGGCCATCGCCTGCTCGGCGCTGCCGGCCTCGCCGGCGATCACCAGCGCCGGCTGCGTCACCGCGCCCAGCAGCGTGCGCAGCCGCAGCCGCGCCAGCGGTTCGTCGTCGACGATCAGGACCGACAGCGGCGCGGCCATCGTCGTGCGCTACAGCGGCAGCACGAGGCGGGCGTGAAACTCGCGTCCCTCGCGCCAGACCTCGACCTCGGCGGCCACGTCGTGCAGCAGCTGCAGGCGCTCGCGCACGTTGTCCAGCGCCATGCCGTGGCCGGGCGCCGACGGCTGCTCCGGCACGGTGTTGCTGACGGTGACGATGGCCTGGCCGCGCCGGCGGCAGGTGGCGACGCGGATGCGCCCGCCTTCGGCCGCCGGCTCGACGCCGTGGCGCACCGCGTTCTCCACCAGCGGCTGCAGCACCAGCGGCGGCACACGCGCCGCGCCGGCGGCGGCGTCCAGATCCCAGTCGACGGTGATGCGCTCGCCGTAGCGTGCCTGCTCGATCGCCAGGTAGGCGCGCGCCAGCTCGATTTCGTCGGCCAGCGCGACCGACTCGCCGACCTCGGCCAGCGCCGCCCGGAACAGCTCGGCCAGGTCCTCGAGCACGCGTTCGGCGCGCGCCGGGTCGACGCGCACCAGCACCAGCGCGGTGTTCAGCGCGTTGAACAGGAAGTGCGGGCGGATGCGCGACTGCAGCTCGACCAGGCGCGCGCTGGTGTCCGCCGGCACGGCGCTGCGCGCGCGCAGGTCCAGCCACAGCCACAGTAGCGCGGCGAAGCCGGCGCCCGCCAGCGCGATGCCCGCCAGACGCAACCCGCCGGCCGTGTCGGCCAGGCCGATGGCCACCAGCGGCGCCCAGGCCACGAGCGCGCAGGCGGCGCCGCCCAGCAGCACCGCACCGGCCCGCGCGCCCGAGGACAGCCGCGCCAGTGCCGTGCGCGACGAGCACAGCGCCACCAGCCACAGCAGCGTGCCGCCGGCACCGGCGAAGGCCGCGGCGGCGGCACGCGCCAGCCAGTCGGCGACGTCCGCGGCCTGGGCCAGCGCGACGACGACGAGCACCGTCGGCACCAGCAGCGCGGCGCGGAGTGCCAGCGCCGGCTGGCAGACGTCGAAGGCGGCGGCGAGCCGGGCCTCGTCGCGGGCACGCTGCTCGGCCAGGCGGTCGAAGCGGCTGGGCGTGAACGACAGGCCTCGCCCGGCCGGCCAGGTGTCGTGCCAGACCGGGGGCGACGGCGGGCTGCTGGAGGCGTCGGGGCCGGCTTCGTCCATCGCCGCCGGATAATACGAAGTCCCGCCGCGCCAGCGGCAGCCAGCCTCCCCCGCATGTCAGCGAATCCCCTCGACAACAAGTCCCAGGCCTGGTCGGCGCTGTTCAGCGAGCCGATGAGCGAGCTCGTCAAGCGCTACACCGCCAGCGTCGGCTTCGACCAGCGCCTGTGGCGCGCCGACATCCAGGGCAGCCTGGCCCACGCCGAGATGCTGGCCGCGCAGGGCATCATCGCCGGCGCCGACCTGGACGCCATCCGCCGCGGCATGGCGCAGATCGTCGAGGAGATCGAGGGCGGCCGCTTCGAGTGGAAGCTCGAACTGGAAGACGTGCACCTGAACATCGAGGCCCGGCTGACGCAGCTCGTCGGCGACGCTGGCAAGCGTCTGCACACCGGCCGCAGCCGCAACGACCAGGTCGCCACCGACGTGCGCCTGTGGCTGCGCGACGAGATCGACGGCCTGTCCACGCTGTTCGTCGAGCTGCAGCGTGCGCTGGTCGAGCTGGCCGCCGGCCATGCCGACACCGTGATGCCGGGCTTCACCCACATGCAGGTCGCGCAGCCGGTCAGCTTCGCGCACCACCTGCTGGCCTACGTCGAGATGTTCGCGCGCGACGCCGAACGCCTGGCCGATGTGCGCAAGCGCACCAACCGCCTGCCGCTGGGCGCCGCCGCGCTGGCCGGCACCAGCTACCCGCTGGACCGCGAGCGTGTCGCGCGCACGCTGGGCTTCGACGGCGTCTGCCAGAACAGCCTGGACGCGGTCAGCGACCGCGACTTCGCGCTCGAGTTCTGCGCCTGCGCCTCGATCGCGATGGTGCACGTCTCGCGCCTGTCCGAAGAGCTGGTACTGTGGATGAGCCAGAACTTCGGCTTCATCGACCTGGCCGACCGCTACTGCACCGGCTCGTCGATCATGCCGCAGAAGCGCAACCCCGACGTCGCCGAGCTGGCGCGGGGCAAGAGCGGGCGTGTCGTCGGCCATCTGATGGGCCTGATCACGCTGATGAAGGGCCAGCCGCTCACCTACAACAAGGACAACCAGGAAGACAAGGAGCCGCTGTTCGACACCGTCGACACGCTGCGCGACACCTTGCGCATCCTGGCCGAGATGGTCGGCGGCATCCGCGTCAAGCCCGAGGCGATGGAACGTGCCGCTCGCCGCGGCTACGCCACCGCCACCGACCTCGCCGACTACCTCGTCAAGAAGGGCCTGCCCTTCCGCGACGCGCACGAGGTCGTGGCGCACGCCGTGAAGGTTGCGCTGGGCCGCGGCGTGGATCTTTCGGAGCTGACGCTGGCCGAGCTGCAGGGCTTCAACGCCGCGGTCGGCGAGGACGTCTTCGAGGTGCTGACGCTGGCCGGCTCGCTGAACGCACGCAACGTCGTCGGCGGCACCGCCCCGGCGCAGGTGCGCGCGCAGATCGAACGCCACCGCGCCCGTCTGGGCGCCTGAACGGCGGCGGCGCCGCTGCGCCGATGAAGCCGCGCACGCGCTGGATCGCGCATCTCGACATGGACGCGTTCTACGCGTCGGTCGAGATGCTGCGCTACCCCGAGCTGCGCGGCCAGCCGGTGGTCGTCGGCGGCGGCCGGCGCCACCAGCCCGAGCTGCTGGCCGACGGCAGCCGAAGGTTCGCGACGCTCGCCGGCTACGCCGGGCGCGGCGTCGTCACCACCGCCACCTACGCGGCACGCGACTATGGCGTGCACTCGGGCATGGGGCTGATGAAAGCCGCGTTGCGCTGCCCGCAGGCGGTGCTGCTGCCCACCGACTTCGACGAATACCGGCGCTACTCGCGGCGGTTCAAGGCCGCGGTCGCCGAGATCGCCCCGGTCATCGAGGACCGCGGCATCGACGAGATCTACATCGACCTCACCGAGGTGCCCGGCGCCCAGGACGCCGTCGGCCACGACCCGGCCGGCGGCGTGCGCGCGGTGGCGCAGGAGATCCGCAACAACGTGCGTCGCACGACCGGCCTCAGCTGCTCGATCGGTGTCACGCCGAACAAGCTGCTGGCCAAGATCGCCTCCGAGCTGGACAAGCCCGACGGCCTGAGCGTCGTCACCGCCGCCGAACTGCCGACACGCATCTGGCCGCTGCCGGTGCGGCGCATCAACGGCATCGGCCCCAAGGCCGGCGCCAAGCTGGCGGCGCTGGGCGTGGCGACGATCGGCGACCTGGCGACACGCGAACGCGCCTGGCTGCAGGAACACTTCGGCCGCAGCTACGGCGCCTGGCTGCACGACGCCGCGCACGGCCAGGACGACCGGCCGGTCGTGACGCACAGCGAGCCGGTGTCGGTGAGCCGCGAGACGACCTTCGAACGCGACCTGCACGCGGTGCAGGACCGGGCCCGGCTGACCGCGGTCTTCACCGACCTCGCCGAACGTGTCGCCGCCGACCTGCAGCGCAAGGGTTACGCCGCGCGCACCATCGGCATCAAGCTGCGCTACGACGACTTCCGCACCGTCACGCGCGACCTGACGCTGCCCGGGCCGGTGGTCGACGCCGCCGCCATCCGCCGCGCCGCCGGTCAATGCCTCAAGCGCGTGGACCTGTCGCGCCGGCTGCGGCTGCTGGGGGTGCGCGCTGCCACGCTGGTGCGCGCCGACAGCGCCGCCGCGGCGGCATCCGGCCGTCGCGCAAGCGCCACGCCACGGCGCACCGCGGCCGAGGCCGAACCCGAGCTGCCCTTCCTGGCGGCGACGCCTGCACCAGACCCGCAGGCCGTGGTGAATACCCCGATCGACATCCTCCGAGGAAAGTCGGGATAGCGGCACGGCGATTGAGGCAGCGCAAAAATTCGATACAAACGCGCGCCTAGTCTGGGCCCGTCATCAAGGAAAGCGTCGCCACATGTCCACCCTCGCCTGGTCCGAATCACTGGCGCTGCAGCAGCCGCAGATGGACACGACGCACCACGAGTTCGTCGACCTGCTGGGCACGCTGGAATCCGCCCTCGACGCGGACGACGGCTCGCTCGACGCGGCGCTGGACGCAGTGGTCGAACACACCGAAGCCCACTTCGCCCAGGAAGAGCACTGGATGCTCGGCATGGGCTTCGCCCCGCAGAACTGCCACTCCTACCAGCACGCCCAGGTGCTGAAGGCCATGCACGAGGTGCAGGACCGGCTGCGCGACGACGGCGACGTCGCCCTCGTGCGTCAGCTCGCCGACGAACTGGTCGAGTGGTTCCCGGCGCATTCGCGCTCGATGGACGCCAACCTGGCGCAGTGCATGGTCTCGATGGGCTACCTGCCGGCCGACGCGCTGGACGCCCCGCCGCCGCCGCGGCCCGTCGCGGCCGCCGGCGCCTGCGCCGCCTGAGTCTGCGCCCGGCGCCCGCCGGGCCGCACACGCCGTCTCGGCGCGTGCGTCGTTAGCATCGGCCTCGAGGAGACCGCCGATGCCCGTCATCACCCACATCGAAGACCTGCGTGTGCTCGCGAAGAAACGCGTGCCGCGCATGTTCTACGACTACGCCGACTCCGGTTCCTGGACCGAGAGCACCTACCGCGCCAACGAACACGACTTCCAGGCGATCAAGCTGCGTCAGCGTGTCGCCGTCGACATGGAAGGCCGCAGCACCGCGTCGACGATGGTCGGCGTGCCGGTGGCGATGCCGGTGGCGATCGCGCCGACCGGCCTGACCGGCATGCAGCACGCCGACGGCGAGATCCTCGCCGCGCGCGCCGCCGAACGTTTCGGCATCCCGTTCACGCTGTCGACGATGAGCATCTGCTCGATCGAGGACGTCGCCGCGCACACGAAGGCGCCGTTCTGGTTCCAGCTCTACGTGATGCGCGACCGCGACTTCATCGAGCGCCTGATCGACCGCGCCAAGGCCGCCGGCTGCGGCGCGCTGGTGCTGACGCTGGACCTGCAGATCCTCGGCCAGCGCCACAAGGACCTGAAGAACGGCCTGTCGGCGCCACCCAAGCTGACGCTGCCCAACCTGCTGAACCTGGCGACCAAGCCGCGCTGGTGCCTGGGCATGCTGGGCACAAAGCGGCGCGGCTTCGGCAACATCGTCGGCCACGTGCGCGGCGTCGCCGACATGAGCAGCCTGGGCGCCTGGACGGCGCAGCAGTTCGACCCGCGGCTGAACTGGAACGACGTCGAGTGGATCAAGAAGCGCTGGGGCGGCAAGCTGATCCTGAAGGGCATCCAGGACGTCGAGGACGCGCGGCTGGCCGTCGAGTCCGGCGCCGACGCGCTCGTCGTCAGCAACCACGGCGGCCGCCAGCTCGACGGCGCCGAGTCCAGCATCCGTGCGCTGCCGGCGATCACCGCCGAGGTCGGCTCGCGCATCGAGGTCCACATGGACGGCGGCATCCGCTCCGGCCAGGACGTGCTGAAGGCCGTCGCGCTGGGCGCACGCGGCACCTACATCGGCCGCGCTTTCCTCTACGGCCTGGGCGCGATGGGCGAAGCCGGCGTCACCAAGGCGCTGGAGATCATCCACAAGGAACTGGACCTGACGATGGCCTTCTGCGGCCGCAAGCGCATCGCCGACGTCGGCCCGGACATCCTGCTGCCGGGCACGGCACCGCGCTGAGCCGGGACGGCTGAAACCGGCCGATCGTTGCATTTGCAACGCCGTTCGGCCCTTCCCGGGCTGATCCGGCTCAGGGCGATCGGATAGACTGGGGTTTACCCTGAGTCAAGCCAACGACCGCCCGGAGCCCCCGATGAACGTGAGCCAGATGTCCCGCATCAAGCGCTGGCAGCTCGAGCACCGCCGCGAAGCGCCGCTCGAGTACCACGCCTGGGACATGATGCTGACGCTGTGGGTGCTGGGCTGGATGGGTGTCGCGCCGGCGCTGCTGCTGCACTGGACCTGGATGGTCGCGCTGTGCGTGCCGGCGTTCTTCGCGCCGTCGATCTACGTGCGGCTGCGCGCTCGCCTGCACGACAGCGGCCGGCTGCGTTGCGACTGGCTGCCGGCGCTGGCCTGAATCAGGTCTTGGGCAGCGTCACGCCGACCTGCCCCTGGTACTTGCCGCCGCGGTCGCGGTAGCTGGTCTCGCAGACCTCGTCGCTCTCGAAGAACAGCACCTGGGCGCAGCCCTCGCCGGCGTAGATCTTGGCCGGCAGCGGCGTCGTGTTGCTGAACTCCAGCGTCACGTAGCCTTCCCACTCGGGCTCGAACGGCGTCACGTTGACGATGATGCCGCAGCGTGCGTAGGTGCTCTTGCCCAGGCAGATCGTCAGCACGTTGCGCGGGATGCGGAAGTACTCGACGGTGCGCGCCAGCGCGAAGCTGTTCGGCGGGATGATGCAGACGTCGGCCTCGATGTCGACGAAGCTCTTCTGGTCGAAGTTCTTCGGGTCGACGACCGTGCTGTGCACGTTGGTGAAGACCTTGAACTCGGGCGCGCAGCGGATGTCGTAGCCGTAGCTGCTGGTGCCGTAGCTGACGATGCGCTGGCCGTCGGCCGACTGCCGCACCTGGCCGGGCTCGAACGGCTCGATCATGCCGTGCTGCTCGGCCATGCGGCGGATCCACTTGTCGCTCTTGATGCTCACTTCAGTCCTCGGGTCGGCCCGGCCGCGTCGAAAACGCGCGATTGTGCGTGAAATGCCGCCACCGGCACGCGGGTCAACTCAAGCCGGGTGGCAGCTTTGCCGATCCGGGGGCTAACATGGCCCGCGAAGGAGACGCTGCCCGATGTCCAGCCCGTTCCGCCCCGCGATCGACCTGCTGGCCCAGTATGCCCGCTACCACCGCGACGAACGCAACATCGCGACGCACGTCGTCGGCGTGCCGCTGATCGTCTTCTCGATCGGCGTGCTGCTCGGCCGGCCGGGTTTCCAGATCGCCGGCTACGCGCTGTCACCGGCCTGGCTGCTGTTCGCGCCGGTGGCGCTGTGGTATCTGACCCGCGGCGAGTTCGTGCTCGGGCTGGCCGTCTCGGCGGCCATCGCCGCGCTGCTGATGCTGGCCCAGCCGCTGGCCGAGGCCGGCACGCTGGCCTGGCTGGGCCTGGGCGCCGGCGGCTTCTTCGTCGGCTGGACGATCCAGTTCCTCGGCCACTACTACGAAGGCCGCAAGCCGGCCTTTGCCGACGACCTGATCGGCCTGCTCGTCGGCCCGATGTTCGTCGTCATGGAACTGCTGGCGATGGCCGGCGGGTGCAAGGGCCTGGTCGCGCGCATCGAGAGCCGCGTCGGCCCGACCATCGTGCGCGACCTCGCCCACCCCGCCACCTGAGCGCGGCTCAGCCGCCGAGCAGCTCCCGCAGCACCGCCGCCGCGCGTTCGACCTGGGCGGCCGTGACGTCCAGGTGCGTCACCGCCCGCAGCGTGCGCGGGCCGAAGGCGACGATCAGCACGCCCCGCTCGCGCGCCTGCGCGACCAGCGTCGCCGCATCGGGCATGCCCGGCGCCAGGCGGAAGACGACGATGTTCGTCTGCACCGTCGCCAGGTCCAGGTCGACACCCGGGCAGCCGGCCAGCGCCTCGCCCAGCCGCCGCGCGTGGTGGTGATCCTCGGCCAGGCGCTCGCGGTGCCGGTCCAGCGCGTGCAGCGCGGCGGCGGCGAAGATGCCGTTCTGGCGCATCGCGCCGCCGAGCATGCGGCGGTGACGGTCGGCAGCGGCGATCAGCGCCCGCGGCCCGGCCAGCAGAGAGCCGCCCGGCGCGCCCAGGCCCTTCGAGAACGAGACGCCGACGAGGTCGAACGGCGCCGCCAGCTCGGCCTCGGGCCGGCCGCTGGCGACGGCGGCGTTCCACAGCCTGGCTCCGTCGAGGTAGGTCTTCAGGCCGCGCTCGCGGGCACGCGCGCAGACCCGCTCGACGACGGCCTGCGGCACGACGACGCCGCCGGCGCGGTTGTGCGTGTTCTCGATCTGCAGCAGCGTCGTCGGCGGGAACACCGGCAGGCCGCTGGGCTTGATCGCCGCGTCCAGGTCGTCGACGTCGAAGACGCCGCCCGAACCGACCTCGACGATCTGCACGCCGGCATTGGCCGCCGAACCGCCGGCCTCGTGCCAGGCGGCGTGGCATTCGCGCGCCGCGACGACCTCGTCGCCGGGCCGCGTCAGCACGCGCAGCGCAACCTGGTTGGCCATCGTGCCCGAGGGCAGCCAGATCGCCGCTTCCTGGCCCAGCAGCTCGGCGCAGCGGCGCTGCAGCGTGTTGGTCGTCGGGTCCTCGCCGTACTGGTCGTCGCCGACCTCCGCGGCGGCCATCGCGGCACGCATCGCCGCGGTCGGGCGGGTGACGGTGTCGGAGCGCAGGTCGACCGGCGCACTCACGGCCATGTCCCCCAGACCTGGCGCGGCTCGGCCTTGGCCGCGCGCGTGGACGGCGCACGCGCCGGCGTGCCCAGCGCGATCCAGCCGACCAGCGTCTCGCCGGGGCCGCAGAACGCGGCCTGCAGCCCGGCGTCGCGCACCTTGGCGCCCGACAGCATCTTGCCGCCGAAGCCCAGCGCATGCGCCGCGTTCAGGAAGTTGGTGATCGCGCCGCCGACGGCGATCCACTGCTCGTGCGCCGGCACCTGGGGGTGGCCGAGATCCAGACGCGCCAGCACGACGACGGTGACCGGCGGGCGTGCCGCACGTTCGGCATCCATCGCGACACCGGCCTCGTCCTTGCCGGCGCGCCGCGCCGCGGCGGCGAAGGCCTCGCCGAGGCGCTCGCGCGCCGCCCCGCGCACGACGGCGAAGCGGTAGGGCACGAGCTCGCCGTGGTCCGGCGCGTGCAGCGCGGCCTGGGTCATCCGGTCGAGCGCGGCGTCGTCGGGGCCGGGCTCCACGAGGTGCTTGGCGCCCAGCGAATGGCGGCTCAGCAGCAGTTGCAGCGGGGTGTTCATCGCCGCGAGCGTACGCGATCGCGAGCCCCGGGGCGCCGGCGGCACGCGCAGCAGAGCCCCCGCCGGTGTCGAGCCCGGGGCCGACCAAGAAGCGAACGGGAACACACGACCGAGGGTAAACCCTCGTGTCTTTGATCCGCCTCAGGGTTGATTTCATTGTTTTGCTCATTTCGGATATCCAGCAACCGATAGGCGGACAGACGCCTGCTGACAGGCGAAGGGAAGAACAAGAAATGAACTGGATCCGGAACTGGTCGATCGGGACCCGGCTCGCGGCGGGCTTCGTGCTGGTGGGGGTGCTGGCCGTCGCGATGGCGCTGTTCGCGCGCCACGAGCTGGAACGCGCCAACGAGGCGCTGAGCGGCATCGTCGACGCGCGCATGGTCACCGTTGACCACGTGAGCGTGCTGAAGAACAACGCGCTGCGCGGCGCCCAGGCCCTGCGCGACGCGATGCTGCAGAGCGACCCCGCCGCCGCACGCACCGAGCTCGAGCGGCTGGCCGGCATGGCCCAGCAGAACGCCAAGACGCTGGCGGCACTGGACGCCACGGTGGCGGGCGACGGCCGCACGCTGCTGACGGCGCTGAAAACCGCGCGCGAGCCTTACATCCGCACGCTCAACCAGGTCGGCGAGCTCGACAGCGCCGGCCGATCCGGCGAAGCGCGGGCGCTGATGCACGGTGAACTGGCGGCGCTGCAGGCGCGCTACTACGAAGCCCTGGATGCACTCGTCGCCCACGAACGCGACCAGATGATCGCCGCCGCCCAGGCGGTGCGCAGCCAGACCGCACGCGACGGCTGGGTGATGCTCGGGCTGGCGGCGCTGGGGGCGCTGCTCGGCGGCGCTGTCGCGCTGCTTGTCGGGCGCTCGATCGTGCGGCCGCTGCACGAGGCGGTGGCCTTCGCCGAAACGGTGGCCGCCGGCGACCTGAGCGGACGCATCGCCGTCACGCGCCACGACGAGGCCGGCCAGCTGCTGGCCGCGCTGCAGCGCATGAACGACAACCTCGCCGGGCTGGTGGGCCACGTGCGCGAAGGCTGCGAGAGCATCGCCGCCGGCTCCACCCAGATCGCCGGCGGCACCGCCGACCTCAGCCGGCGCACCGAATCGCAGGCCAGCAGCCTGCAGCAGACCGCCGCGTCGATGGAGCAGCTGGCCGGCACCGTGGCCCAGAACGCCGCCACCGCGCGCCAGGCCAACGAGGCCGCGGCCACCGCCGGCAGCACCGCCGGCCGCGGTGGCGAGGCCATCGAACGCGCCGTGCGCACGATGGAAGACGTGAGCACCAGCTCACGCCGCATCGCCGAGATCATCGGCGTCATCGACGGCATCGCCTTCCAGACCAACATCCTGGCGCTCAACGCCGCAGTCGAGGCGGCACGCGCCGGCGCGCAGGGCCGCGGCTTCGCGGTCGTCGCCAGCGAGGTGCGCAGCCTGGCCCAGCGCTGCACCACCGCGGCACGCGAGATCAAGAGCCTGATCGGCGCCAGCGTCGAGACCGTCGACTCGGGTGTGCGCCTGGTCGGCGATGCCGGCGCGGCGATGCACGAGGTCGTCGCCGAGGTCCAGAACGTCGCCCGGCTGATGGCCCAGATCAGCGCCGCCAGCGCCGAGCAGACCCAGGGCATCGGTCAGGTCAACGACGCCGTCGCCGACCTCGACCGCGCGACGCAGGAGAACTCGGCGCTGGTCGAGGAGAACGCCGCCGCCACCGACAGCCTGCGCCAGCAGGCCGCCAAGCTCGTCGACGTCGCCGGACGCTTCCGGCTGGCGGCCGGCTGACAGCCGGCAGGCCTGACCGGGCCGCCCCTAAAATGAGGGGTTTCACCGTCAAGTCACGAAACAATGTTTGAGGAATCGCCCCGCGGCGGCCGCTGGTCGGCCGTCTGGTGGCCGGCCGTCACTGCCGTCGCGGCGACCCTGTTCTGGCTGCTCCTGAGCCCCCGAGACGCTGCGCTGGCTGATCGCCGAGAACGGGCCGATCGAAGGCACGAATGCAGCGCTGTATTTCGTCTGCAGCCTGATCTTCCTGCTGACGCGGCGCATCGAGCCCGCGACCCGCGCCGCGCTCGGGGTGCTGTTCGCGGCCTTCGGGGCGCGCGAGATGGACTGGCACAAGGCGCTCACCGGCAAGAGCGTGCTGAAGGTCAGCTACTACCTGGGTGACGCACCGTGGCAGCAACGTCTGCTCGCGTTCATCGCGGTGGCCTTGGTGGCGGCCGCGGTGCTGACGCTGCTGCTGCGCCAGGCCGGGCCGCTGCTGCACCACTGGCGCCGGCGCGACCCGGTGGCCAGCAGCGTCGTGATCTTTGCCGTGACGATGTTCATCACCAAGGTCATCGACCGCATGGAGAACCTGCTGGCCGAGGACTGGGGCATCGTGTTCGCCCCCGAAACGGGGCTGCTGATCGGCTCGCTGGAAGAGACGATCGAGCTGTCGCTGCCGCTGATCGCGCTGGTCGCCTGGGCCCAGTTCCGCGCGATGCGGCGCTGACGCGCTCAGGCGCGCACCGCGACCCGCTCCCAGGCTTCCAGCACCAGCGGGTGCAGCGCCGCCGTGTCGCCGCCGGCGATCAGCGCGCCGAGCTGCTCGCGCAGGCGCGGCTCCCAGAACTTGCGGAGGTGGCCGGCGACGCCGTCCACCGCCTCGGCGTGCTCGGGCATCGCCGCGAAGAACGCGGCGATGCGGTTGGCCATCTGGACGATCTGTTCGCTGTTCATCGTCGTCTCCCCTGCCCTCACTTGGCCGCCGCGGCGGCGGTCTCGCGCTCGGCGTGGGCGCGCAGCTGGGCCTCGTTGAAGCTGCGGTAGCGGCGCTGCCACTCGCTGGGCTGCGTCACCTTGGTCACCTCGACCGCCGTCACCTTGTACTCGGGGCAGTTGGTCGCCCAGTCGGAGCTGTCGGTGGTGATGACGTTGGCGCCCGACTCCGGGAAGTGGAAGGTCGTGTAGACGACACCCGGCGCGACCCGCTCGGTGACGCGCGCGCGCAGCACGGTCTCGCCGGCGCGGCTGGTGATGCCGACCCAGTCGCCGTCGACGACACCCCGAAGCTCGGCGTCGCTGGGGTGCAGCTCCAGCCGGTCCTCGCCGTGCCAGGCGGTGTTGGCGGTGCGCCGCGTCTGCGCGCCGACGTTGTACTGGCTGAGCACGCGCCCGGTGGTCAGCAGCAGCGGGAAGCGCCGGTTGGCGCGTTCGTCGCTCGGCTGGTAGGCGGTGATGACGAAACGCCCCTTGCCGCGCACGAAGCCGCCGACGTGCATCACCGAGGTACCGGCTTCTTCGGTGCGCTCGTTGCACGGCCACTGCACGCTGCCCAGGCGCTCGATCTTCTCGTAGCTGACGCCGGCAAAACTCGGCGTCAGCGCCGCGATCTCCTGCATCACCGCCTCGGGGTGGGCGTAGTCCATCGGGTAGCCCAGCGCCTTGGCCAGGCGCACCGTCACCTCCCAGTCGGCCAGACCCGCCAGCGGCGGCATCACGCGGCGCACGCGGCTGATGCGGCGTTCGGCGTTGGTGAAGGTGCCGTCCTTCTCGAGAAAGCTCGCGCCCGGCAGGAAGACGTGGGCGTACTTGGCCGTCTCGTTGAGGAAGATGTCCTGCACGACCAGGCACTCCAGCGCCTCGAGCGCGGCGCCGACGTGCTGGGTGTTGGGGTCGGACTGCACGATGTCCTCGCCCTGCACGTACAGGCCCTTGAAGCTGCCGCCGAGCGCGGCGTCGAACATGTTCGGGATGCGCAGCCCCGGCTCCGGGTCCAGCGTCACGCCCCAGGCGGCGTCGAACTCGGCGCGCACCGTGCTGTCGCTGATGTGGCGGTAGCCCGGCAGCTCGTGCGGGAAGCTGCCCATGTCGCAGGAGCCCTGCACGTTGTTCTGGCCGCGCAGCGGGTTGACGCCGACACCTTCGCGGCCGACGTTGCCGGTGGCCATCGCCAGGTTGGCGATCGCCATCACCGCGGTCGAGCCCTGCGCGTGTTCGGTGACACCGAGGCCGTAGTAGATCGCGGCGTTGAGACCGCGCGTCGCGTACAGCCGCGCGGCGCTGCGCACCGCGGTTGCCGGCACGCCGCTGACGGCTTCCAGCACCTCGGGCGAGTTCTCCGGCCGGGCGACGAAGTCGCGCCACTGGCCGAAGCTGCGCGCATCGCAGCGTTCGGCGACGAAGGCTTCGTCGACCAGGCCCTCGGTGACGATGACGTGCGCCAGCGCGTCGAGCACGGCGACGTTGGTACCGGGCTTGAGCTGCAGGTGGTGTTCGGCCTTGACGTGCGGCGAGGCGACGAGGTCGATGCGCCGCGGGTCGATGACGATCAGCTTCGCGCCCTGGCGCAGCCGGCGCTTGAGCCGCGAGGCGAAGACCGGGTGGGCGTCGCTCGGGTTGGCGCCGATGACGAGCACGACGTCGGCGTGCGCGACCGACTTGAAGGTCTGCGTGCCGGCCGAGGTGCCGAAGGTCTGGCCCAAACCGTAGCCGGTGGGCGAGTGGCAGACACGTGCGCAGGTGTCGACGTTGTTGTTGCCGAAGGCCGCGCGCACCAGCTTCTGCACAAGGTAGGCCTCCTCGTTGGTGCAGCGCGACGAGGTGATGCCGCCGACCGCGCCGCGGCCGTGTTCGGCCTGCAGGCGGCGGAACTCGCTGGCGGCGTAGGCGATGGCCTCGTCCCAGCTGACCTCGCGCCAGGGGTCGGTGATCTTCGCGCGGATCATCGGCTTGGTGACGCGGTCCTGGTGCGTCGCGTAGCCCCAGGCGAAACGGCCCTTGACGCAGGCGTGGCCCTCGTTGGCGCGGCCGTCCTTCCACGGCGTCATGCGCACGACGCGCTTGCCCTGCATCTCGGCCTTGAAGCCGCAGCCGACGCCGCAGTAGGCGCAGGTCGTCACCACCGCGTGCTCGGGCAGGCCCATCTCGATGACGCTCTTCTCCTGCAGCGTCGCGGTCGGGCAGGCCTGCACGCAGGCGCCGCAGCTGACGCATTCGCTTTCGAGGAAAGGCTCGTCCATGCCGGCGGCCACGCGCGAGGCGAAACCGCGGCCGGAGATCGTCAGCGCGAAGCTGCCCTGCACTTCCTCGCAGGCGCGCACGCAGCGGTTGCAGACGATGCACTTGCTCGGGTCGTAGGCGAAGTACGGGTTGGACTCGTCCTGGGCCGCCTTCAGGTGGTTGGCGCCGTCCCAGCCGTAGCGCACCTGGCGCAGGCCGACGAGACCGGCCTGGGTCTGCAGCTCGCAGTCGCCGTTGGCGGCGCAGGTCAGGCAGTCCAGCGGGTGGTCGCTGATGTAGAGCTCCATGACGCCGCGGCGCAGCTCGGCGAGCTTCGGCGTCTGGGTGCGCACGTTCATGCCGGCCTCGGCCGGCGTCGTGCACGAGGACGGGTAGCCGCGGCGGCCGTCGATCTCGCAGATGCACAGCCGGCACGAGCCGAAGGCTTCAAGCCCTTCGGTGGCGCACAGGCGCGGGATCTCGATGCCGGCTTCGGAAGCGGCGCGCATCACCGACGTGCCCGCGGGCACGCTGACGGCGCGGCCGTCGATCGTCAGCGTGACGGTGGTGGCGCTGTCGCGCGCCGGGGTGCCGCGGTCGGGTGTCTCGATCGTGTTCATCGCCGGAAATCCTCCGGGTAGTGGTTCAGGGCCGACAGCACGGGCAGCGGCGTCATGCTGCCCATCGCGCACAGGCTGGCGTGTTTCATCGTGTCGCACAGGTCGCGCAGCAGCGATTCCTGGCGGTCGTCGCCGGCGAGCAGCTTGTCGATGACCTCGACGCCGCGCGTCGAGCCGATGCGGCAGGGCGTGCACTTGCCGCAGCTCTCCTGGGCGCAGAAGGCCATCGCGTAGCGCGCCAGGCGCGCCATGTCGGCCGTGTCGTCGTGCACGACGAGGCCGCCGTGGCCCAGCACCGCACCGACGACGGCATAAGCCTCGTAGTCCAGCGGCACGTCCCAGTGTTCCTCGGGCACGTAGCTGCCCAGCGGGCCGCCGACCTGCACCGCCTTGACCGGCCGGCCGCTGGCGGTGCCGCCGCCGAAGTCGAACAGCAGCTCGCGCAGCGTGACGCCGAAGGCGCGTTCGACGAGGCCGGGGAAACGCAGGTTGCCGGCGAGCTGGAAGGGCATCGTGCCGGTCGAGCGGCCGACGCCGAAGTCGCGGTAGTAGGCCGGGCCTTCGGCGAGGATGGTCGGCACCGCGGCCAGCGTCAGCAGGTTGTTGATGACCGTCGGTCGGCCGAAGAGCCCGGCGATCGCCGGCAGCGGCGGCTTGGCGCGCACGACGCCGCGCCGGCCTTCGAGGCTCTCCAGCATCGCCGTCTCTTCGCCGCAGACGTAGCTGCCGGCGCCCATGCGCACTTCCATGTCGAAGCCGTCCAGCCAGCCGGCAGCGCGTGCGACCTCGATCGCGCGGCCGAAGATCTCGACCGAACGCGGGTACTCCGAGCGCACGTAGACGTAGCCGCGCGAGGCGCCGACGGCGCGTGCCGCGATCGCCATGCCTTCGATCAGCAGGAAGGGGTCGCCTTCGAGCAGCATGCGGTCGGCGTAGGTGCCCGAGTCGCCTTCGTCGCCGTTGCAGACGACGTACTTCAGCTCGCCCGCCGCCTGGGCGACGGTGCGCCACTTGATGCCGGCCGGGAAGGCGGCGCCGCCGCGGCCGCGCAGGCCGCTGTCGACGATGGCCTGGATGATCGCCTCGGGCGCCATCGCGCGCGCCGCACGCAAGCCGGCGCCGCCGCCGTGGGCCTCGTAGTCGGCGATCGACAGTGGCCGCGTCAGCCCGGCGCGTGCGAAGGTCAGGCGCTGCTGGCGCTGCAGATAGGGCAGCGCGTCCATCGGCCCCAGCGCCTTCGGATGGTCGGGCGTGCCGGCGACGATGGCCGCGACGTCGGCCGGCGTGCAGGGGCCGTAGCCGATGCGGCCTTCGGCGCTGTCGACCTCGACCAGCGGCTCCAGCCAGAACAGGCCGCGCGAGCTGGTGCGCCAGACCTCGGCGCCGGCGGCCTCGGCGGCACGCGCGACGGCGTCGGCACCGACGGCCAGCGCGCCGCTGTCTTCGGGGATGTAGAGGCGGCGGTTCAACCCAGCACCTCGTCGAGCTTCTCGGGCGTCAGGCGGCCCAGCGGCTCCTCGCCCAGCATCGCCGCCGGCGACGAGGCGCACAGGCCCAGGCAGTAGACCGCCTCGACCTGGCAGCCGCCGTGCGCCTGGGCGTGGTCCCAGAGCCGGTCGGCGCCCATCGCCTGGCAGGACTCGGCGCGGCAGACCTGCAGCACCGGCGCCGTCGGCTTCTCGGTGCGGAAGTGGTGGTAGTAGCTGACGACGCCGTGGACCTCGGCGCGCGAGAGGTTCAGCGCCTGGGCGATCCGCGGCAGCGCCTCGCGCGGGATGTAGCCGAGCGTGTGCTGGAGCTCGTGCAGGATCGGCAGCAGCGGGCCTTCCCGACCCTGGTGGCGCGCGATCGTGGAGGCAACAATGTCCTGGGTCATGCACCATGATCTGGCGCAAGCTGCCGCGGCGTCCAATGGGAAACACGAACCGCGCGATTCGCAGGTCGAATCGCCGGCGGGCGCGGGCCTCGGCTCACGAGGGAGAAGCGCGACACGCGCCGACCGCGTGCCGAACACGGCCTAGGGAATGTCCTGAGCCCGGCGACGCACGCCGGCGGCGTTCAGCCCACGACCCGGCGCAGCCGCGCAGCGGCTTCCAGCGTGCCGCTGTGGCCGCGCACGTGCTCCAGCCAGACGAGGTCACGCGCCAGCTCCAGCGCCGCGTCCAGCGCGCGCGAGCGGCGTGCGCCGACGGCCAGCATCAGCCCGATCGGCGTCAGCACCTCGGGCGCGACCAGCGGCCGCGCCTCGAGCTCGCGGTGCGCCGTCAGCGTGCTGACCAGCGCGCCGGGCAGCACCGCGGCGACACCGCCGGCCTGCACCGCGACCAGCAGCGCGAGCACCGAGTTGGTCTCGATCGCCGGCTGCGGCGTGCAGCCCAGCTCGCGGAACACGCCGTCGAGGATGGCGCGGTTGTGCATCTCCGGCGACAGCAGCGCCAGCGGCTGTGCCGCCGCCTCAGCCCAGGGCATTGCCGGGCCGAAGCTCAGCGCGTCGCCGGGCACCGCGGCGCGCTGCAGCAGGTAATAACGCTCGACGTACTGCGGCACCGTCTCCAGCCGCGACGGCGCACGTTCGACATAACCCAGGCCGAGGTCGATGGCCAGCGTCTCCAGGCCGAGCTCGATCTCCTGCGAGGCCAGCGAGCGGATCTGCGGCTGCACGCCCGGATGGCGCTCGACCAGGCGTGCGGCCAGCCGCGCGGCCACCGGCAGCGCCGTCGGCACGGCGCCGATCACCAGCCGCCCCTGCGCCCGGCCGGCGCCGGCGCGCAGGTCCTGCTGCAGCAGCTCCTGCTCGTGCAGCAGCCGGTGCGCGGTGGCGAGCACCCGTTCGCCTTCGGGCGTCAGGCCTTCGTACTGCCGGCCGCGGCGCACGATCGCGACCTCGAAGTGCTGTTCCAGCGTGCGCAGCGCGTTCGACAGCGCCGGCTGCGTGATGTGGCAGGCCGCCGCGGCACGGCCGAAGTGGCGGTGCTGCTCCAGCGCGACGAGGTAGCGGTAGGCGTCCAGCAGGTTCATCGAACGGCGCCCGCGCTCAGTGGAAGAAACGCGCGACGCTCAGCGCCGTACGGTACACGCCCCAGGCCAGCGGCAAACCCACGGCCGCCCAGGCCAGCGCGACCAGCAGCGTGGAGCTGCGGTGGAAGCTCATCGTGCCGGCGCCGGTCTCGGCGGCCTGGGCACGGTCATGGGCCTGGCGGCGCTCGGCAGCCAGTTCGGCCTCGGACATGAAGTGTTTCGGGTTCACCGGCCGCACCAGCAGGTTGCAGACCAGGCCGACGAGCAGCATGCCGGCCAGGATGACCATCGTCTGGTTGTAGACCTGCTCGCGCGGCAAGCCCTGCGCCAGCTGCCAGTCGCGCATGTAGTTGACGACCACCGGCCCGAGGATGCCGGCGGTGGCCCAGGCGGTCAGCAGCCGGCCGTGGATGGCGCCGACCATCTGCGTGCCGAACAGGTCGGCGAGGTAGGCCGGCACGGTGGCGAAGCCGCCGCCGTACATGCTGAGGATGACGCAGAACGCGGCGACGAAGAGCAGCAGGCTGCCGGCGCCGGCACTGTACGGCACGCTGAGGTAGAGCACCGCGCCGAGCACGAAGAACACGACGTAGGTCGCCTTGCGGCCGATGCGGTCCGAGAGGCTCGCCCAGAAGAAGCGCCCGCCGATGTTGAACAGCGACAGCAGCGCGGTGAAGCCGGCGGCGACGCCGGCGATCGCCGCCAGCTGCGCCGTGTCCAGATCGCCGAAGCGAGCATCGACGCCGACCAGGCGGCCGCCGAACACCTCCTGCAGCATCGGGCTGGCCATGCCGATGACGCCGATGCCGGCCGAGACGTTCATGCACAGCACCATCCACACCAGCCAGAACTGCGGGATGCGCCAGACGCGGCGGGCGTGCACGTGGCCGTGCGTGACCATCGCCGCCGTGCCCGGCTCGGCCTTCGGCGGCGGCTGCCATCCGGCCGGCGCCCAGTCGGCCGCCGGGATGCGGTAGGCCAGTGCGCCGCCCATCATGAAGACGAAGTAGATCGCGGCCATGACGACGAAGGTCGCGGCGACGCCGACGTCGCTCGGCGTGGCGAAAGCCTTCATCAGCTCGGCGGCCAGCGGCGAGCCGATCATCGCGCCGCCGCCGAAGCCCATGATCGCCATGCCGGTGGCCATGCCGCGGCGGTCGGGGAACCACTTGATCAGCGTGCTGACCGGCGAGATGTAGCCCAGCCCCAGACCGATGCCGCCGATGACGCCCGAGCCGAGCAGCATCAGCCAGAACTGGTGCCAGTGCACGCCGGCCGCCGACAGCAGCATGCCGCCGCACCAGCACAGCGCGCTGACGACACCCGCCTTGCGCGGACCGACACGCTCCAGCCAGCCGCCCCACAGCGCCGCCGAGCTGCCCAGCAGCACGAAGAACAGCGTGTACATCCAGCCCAGCGTGCTGATCTTCCAGTCGCAGTGGCTGACGAACAGTTCCTGCCAGAAGCCGACCTCGGGCCCGCAGGCCAGCGGCTTCGTGATGCCGATCGCCTTGGACAGCGGCAGCCAGAAGACCGAGAAGCCGTAGGCCATGCCGATGCACAGATGGATGGCCAGCGCCGCCGGAGGCACCAGCCAGCGGTTGAAGCCCGGGGGCGCGACGGTGCGCTGCTTGTCCAGCCAGCCGCGGCCGGCGTTCAGGGAGTCGGTCGACATCGGGGAACGGAGGAAGCAAGGCGCGCGCCTCGGGCCGCGCGGGACGGGCCGGCCTTCGACAGGCCGGGCGGTGGACGACGCGCCCCTGGGAAACCGGCCGGGGCGGGCCGGGACGGATCAGGTGTTCTGGGACACCGTGATCGTCGGGAACTTGGCCGAGAAGTCCTTGGCCTTCTGCGCCACACGCACCGCGACGTGGCGCGCCATCTGCTTGTACAGGCCGGCCAGTTCACCGTCGGGTTCGGCGACGACCGTCGGGCGGCCGCCGTCGGCCTGCTCGCGGATCGACATCGCCAGCGGCAGCGCGCCGAGGTAGTCGACGCCGTACTGCGCCGCCATGCGCTTGCCGCCCTCGGCACCGAAGATGTGTTCGGTATGGCCGCAGTTCGGGCAGCAGTAGACGGCCATGTTCTCGACGATGCCCAGGATCGGCACGCCGACCTTCTCGAACATCGTCAGGCCCTTCTTGGCGTCGAGCAGCGCGATGTCCTGCGGCGTCGTGACGATCACCGCGCCGGTGACCGGCACACGCTGCGCCAGCGTCAGCGCGATGTCGCCGGTGCCCGGGGGCATGTCGACGACGAGGTAGTCCAGGTCCTTCCAGTTGGTCTGGCGCAGCAGCTGCTCCAGCGCCTGGGTGGCCATCGGGCCGCGCCAGATCATCGCCTGGTCGGGGTCGACGAGGAAGCCGATCGACATCACCTGGATGCCGTGGCCGACCAGCGGGTCCATGGTCTTGCCGTCGACGCTGGCCGGCTGGCCGTCGGCCACACCCAGCATCGTCGGCTGGCTGGGGCCGTAGATGTCGGCGTCGAGGATGCCGACCGAGGCGCCTTCGGCGGCCAGCGCCAGCGCCAGGTTGACGCTCGTCGTGCTCTTGCCGACGCCGCCCTTGCCCGAGGCCACCGCGATGACGTTCTTCACGCCCGGCAGCAGCGGCACGCCGCGCTGCACGGCGTGGGCGACGATCTTCGTCGACACCGCCGCCTGGGCGCGTTCGACGCCCGGCACGCTGCGCGCCGCCGCCTCCAGCGCCGCGGCCAGCGCCGCGACCTGGCTCTTCGCCGGGTAGCCGAGCTCGGCGTCGAAGGCGACCTCGCCGCCGGCGATGCGCAGGTTGCGGATCTGTTTCGTCGAGACCAGGTCGCGGCCGGTGTTCGGGTCGACGACGGTCTTCAGCGCTTCGAGCAGCGCGGCTTCGGTGACGGTGGCCATGGCGGAGGGCAGGCGGGAGGGCTGGGGGACAAAGGCGCGGCAGTCTAGCGCCCGCGGCGCACCCGCGCGGCCGGCGCGGGCAAGCGGCGGGCCGGCGGCAGGCGCCGGTCCGTAGAATTCCCGCCTTTGCCCGCCCACGCGTGCGCTCGCCGGCACGCCCGCTCCCGATGACCCGCAAGCTCTTCGTCACCACCGCGCTGCCCTACGCCAACGGCCCGTTCCACATCGGCCACGTGATGGAGTACATCCAGGCCGACATCTGGGTGCGGCTGCAGCGCATGCGCGGCGCCGAGGTGCGTTTCGTCTGCGCCGACGACGCCCATGGCGCGCCGATCATGATCGCCGCCGAGAAGGCCGGGAAGACGCCGCAGCAGTTCGTCGCCGACATCGCTGCCGGCCGCAAGCAGTACCTCGACGGCTTTCACATCCAGTTCGACAACTGGCACTCGACCGACGGTCCGGAGAACCACGAACTCGCGCAGTCGATCTACCTCGCGCTGAAGGCCAACGACCTGATCGAGGTGCGCACGATCGAGCAGTTCTTCGACCCGGACAAGGGCATGTTCCTGCCCGACCGCTTCATCAAGGGCGAATGCCCGAAGTGCGGCGCGAAGGACCAGTACGGCGACAACTGCGAGGTCTGCGGCGCCGTCTACGCGCCGACCGACCTGAAGAACCCGTACTCGGCGCTGTCCGGCGCGACGCCGGTGCTGCGCACCAGCGAGCACTTCTTCTTCAAGCTGTCGGACCCGCGCTGCGTCGAGTACCTGGAGAGCTGGACCCAGGACGGCCGCCTGCAGCCCGAGGTCGCGAACAAGGTGCGCGAGTGGTTCACGCGCGACGAGGCCGGCCAGGTCAGCCTGGGCGACTGGGACATCAGCCGCGACGCGCCCTACTTCGGCATCGAGATCCCCGGCGCGCCGGGCAAGTACTTCTACGTCTGGCTGGACGCCCCGGTGGGTTATCTGGCGTCGCTGAAGAACTGGTTCGTGAAGAACGTGCCGGGCGACGCCGCCGCCGCCTTCGACGCCTACCTCGCCCAGCCCGAGCTGGAGCAGGTGCACTTCATCGGCAAGGACATCGTCACCTTCCACACGCTGTTCTGGCCGGCGATGCTGAAGTTCAGCGGCCGCAAGACGCCCGACCGCGTCTACGTGCACGGCCACCTGACGGTCAGCGGCGAGAAGATGAGCAAGAGCCGCGGCACCGGCATCAGCCCGCTGCGCTACCTGGAGCTGGGCCTGGACGCCGAGTGGCTGCGCTACTACATCGCCGCCAAGCTCAACGCGCGTGTCGAGGACCTGGACTTCAACCCCGAGGACTTCGTCGCCCGCGTCAACGCCGACCTGGTCGGCAAGTACGTCAACATCGCCAGCCGCGCCGCCGGCTTCCTGGCCAAGCGTTTCGGCGGCCGCCTGACGGCCGACGTCGGCGTCGAGGGCCGGGCGCTGCTCGACGGCCTGCGCGCCCACGCCGGCGTCGTGCTCGAGCACTACGAGACGCGCGAGTACGGCAAGGCGCTGCGCGAGGTGATGCTGCTGGCCGACCGCGTCAACGAGTACGTCGACCAGAACAAGCCCTGGGAGCTGGCCAAGCAGCAAGGCGCCGAGGCGCGGCTGCACGACGTCTGCACGGTCTGCATCGAGGCTTTCCGCCTGCTGACGCTGTACCTGAAGCCAGTGCTGCCGGCCACCGCCGCGCGCGTCGAGGCCTTCCTCGGCATCGCGCCGCTGGCCTGGGACGACGCCGCCCGCGCGCTGGGCGCGCACACGATCGGCGCCTTCAGCCACCTTCTGCAGCGGGTCGACCCGAAGAAGCTCGAGGCGCTGTTCGAGCCGCCGCCGGCGCCGGCCGCGCCGGTGCCCGGCGGCGAGCCGCTGGCCGCCGAGATCGGCATCGACGACTTCGTCAAGGTCGACCTGCGTGTCGCGCGCATCGTCGCCGCCGATGCGGTGGAGGGCAGCAGCAAGCTGCTGCGCCTGACGCTGGACGTCGGCGAAGGCCGCACGCGCAACGTCTTCAGCGGCATCGCCGCGGCCTACGCGCCCGAGCAGCTGGCCGGCAAGCTGACGGTGGTCGTCGCCAACCTGGCGCCGCGCAAGATGAAGTTCGGCGTCAGCGAAGGCATGGTGCTGGCCGCCAGCCACGCCGACGAGAAGGCCCAGCCCGGCGTCTTCGTGCTCGAACCCTGGCCCGGCGCCCAGCCGGGCATGCGCATCCGCTGATCAGGCCAGCGGCAGGCGCACGCTGAAGCAGGCGCCGCGGCCGGGCTCGGACTCGAGCTCGATCGTGCCGCCGTGGGCCTCGGCGATCTGGCGTGCCAGCGCCAGGCCCAGGCCGGTGCCGTCGTAGTGGCGGCGCAGATTCAGGCGGCGAAAGGGCTGGAACAGCTTGTCCTGGTCGGCCGGCGCGATGCCGATGCCGTTGTCGGCGACGCTGATCCAGGCCAGGCCGCCCTCCAGCCCGGCGCTGACGCGCACCTGCGGCGTGCGTTCGGGCGGCACGAACTTCAGCGCGTTGGACAGCAGGTTCTGGAACAGCAGCGACAGCAGCGCCGGGTTGCCGCGCACCGCCGGCAGCGGCGCGACGTGCACGTCGGCGCCGCGTTCGCGCACGCTGGCCGCCAGCGCCAGCAGCACCTCGTCGAGCAGCGGGCCGAGCGCGACGGCCTGCGTCGCCGGCGGCTCGCCGCGCTGCATGCGCACGTACTGCAGCACGTCGTCGAGCAGGGTTCGCATGCGCCGCGTCGACTGCAGCATCAGCCCCAGGTAGCGCCGGCCGGGCTCGCTCAGGTGCTGGGCCTCGTCCTGCTCGAGCAGGCTGCCGAACTGCACGACGGTGTTCAGCGGCTCGCGCAGGTCGTGCGAGGCAATCCGCACGAACTGCTCCAGTCCGTCGTTGGCACGGCGCAGCTGCTGCGAGCGCGCCTCCAGCCGCTGCCGGGCGTCGCGCAGGTCGGCCTGGGCCGCGGCCAGCAGCTGCGGCGGCACCAGCGCCGCGGCGTAGGCGAGGTAGACGTAGATCGTCTGCCAGGCCGCCAGCCGCGGCGGCGGCACGAAGACGCCGGTGCCCAGCGCCAGCGCGACCGTCAGCGACACCGCCAGCGTCAGCGCCAGCAGCGCCGGGTAGGACAGCACGAACACGCCCAGCAGCAGCGGCAGCGTCAGGTAGATGAACGGGGACGGCAGTTGCGCCAGCGCCAGCAGCGAGACGCCGACGGCCAGCGGCAGCAGCACGACGAACCAGGCGTCGTCACGGCCGGCGACCAGCGAGGCCGCGCCGTCGCGGCAGACCAGGAAGGCCAGCGGCAGCACCGACATCGCGCCGATGACCCCGCCCTCGTACCAGCGCAGCCAGACGCCCTCGATCGCGTCCAGCCCCTGCGGCGCGAGCAGTGCCGTGCCCAGCGTGGCGCTGACGGCCTGTGGCAGCAGCCCGCCGACGACCAGCAGCGTCGCCAGCGCCGGGGCCGAGCGCAGGCCGCGCTCGGGCAGGCGCGCACGCTGCAGCCCCCAGGCGCCGAGCACGATCTCCAGCAGGTTGGGCGGCACGAAGCTCGCCGCCAGCAGCAGCGTGTCGCCCTGCAGCAGGTTGGCGCCGAGGTTGGCGATGCCGGCGGCGGCCAGCAGCAGCGGCCAGTCGGCCCGCGGCCGGTTGGCCAGCGCCGCGACGCCGATCGCGTTGGCGAACCAGATCGAGGCGATCGAGCCCGGCTGGCGCGCGATCAGCATCGAGATCAGCGCCGCGACCGCATAGGCCAGCACCAGCCAGGCCGCCAGACGCCAGCGGTGCGCGCCGGGATCGTTCACGGGATGCGGCGCCCGCCACGCGGCCGCGGCGGCACCGGCTTCACGCGCACCCGGCGGGCGTAGACCAGCAGGCCGGCCAGCACCGCGAACAGCACCAGCAGCATGCCCAGGCGCGTGGCCACCGGCGCTCGCCCGGCCATCTGTCCGGGCTGCAGCGGCCCCAGCCAGCGCCGCAGCACGGCGGCACGCTCGGCCTCGGGCACGGCGGCGATGCCGGCGTCGAGGATCGTGCGCAGCTCGGGCCAGTCGGCGCGCACCGCGAAGCTCAGCTCGTACTCGAAGCCCACCTCGCCGGCGCTGGCCAGCCCGCCCAGCGCGTGGCGGCGCATCACGAAGGCCGCGCTCGCGGCGTCGACGACGGCGGCATCGGCGCGCCGCTCGGCCACCGCGCGCAGCGCCTGCAGGTCGTCGCTGACCGGCAGCCAGCGCACCCGCGGGTAGGCCGCCCTGACCACCGGCTCGACGCCGTAGCCGGCGCCGACGGCCACCGGCCGCCCTTCGAGCGCCGCCAGCGTGCTGCCCGGCCGGTCGTCGCGCACGACCAGGATCGCCGGCACCTTGACGTAAGGCCGGGTGAACAGCAGGAAGGCGGCGCGTTCGGGGCTCGGGCGCAGCGAGGTCAGCAGGTCGGCCTCGCGCCGCTTCACGCGCTCGAGCTGCTCGCCCAGCGGCCGGGCCGGCAGCCAGCGCAGTTCGAGACCGGTGCGGCGCTGCACCAGCGCCAGCAGGTCCACCGACAGGCCGGCCACCTGGCCGTCGTCGTCGACATAGACGAAGGGGCCGTAGTCATGCTCGGGTGCGGCGCGCAGCGTGCCCTGCGCCTTCAGCCAGTCCTGCTGCGCCGGCGTGGTGACCGGCCCGGCGGCCGCCGCGGCGGACAGCCACCCGGCCAGCAGCGCGAACACGGCCAGCAGCCTGCCGCCGCCGGGCATCGTGTTCAAGCCGACGCCTGCTGGCGCAGACGCGCCGCGGCGGCCGGGTCCAGCGGCTTGGTGACGTAGCCGGCGACACAGCGGTAGGCCGCGGCACGCTCGCGGTCGGACGGGTCGGCCGACGAGCTGAGCATCACGATCGCCGAGCCGTTGCGCTGCACCGCCGGCAGCGCCTCGTAGGCGTCGAGGAACTCGAAGCCGTTCATGCCGGGCATGTTGATGTCCAGCAGGATCAGCTCGACCCGCGGCGCGTCCGAACGCAGATAGTCCAGCGCCGCACGCGCCTCCTCGAAGGAGAGGACGTCGAACCCTTGCCCGGCACGCTCGAGCACGATCCGCGTGAACAGCAGATCGGCCTCGCTGTCGTCGACCAGCATCACTCGACAGGCCACGCTCACCCCCTCTTCGCGGCGCCGGGTCGAGGTGCCCGACGTTCTCGCGTCGGCGCGAAGTGCGGAAATTGCACCTCAACCACGCTCAACCGGCAAGCATGATGCCCGGGATGGCGCAGGGGCGGTGGCATGATGTCGGTCATGCAGCCTGCCGACGCCACGCCCGCCGATTCGCCGGTCGCGCTGCCGTCGCGCCGCCGCCGCTTCATCGCACGCATGCACCATGGCGGCCCTCCGGGACCGGGAGCCCTTCCCGTCCCACGCTTCCCGGAGTCCGCATGTCCCCTTCCCGCCTGCACCGCTTCCGCCCGCGCCTGCTCGACGCCCTGACGGGCTACGACCGCCGCCGCTTCTCCGCCGACCTCGGCGCCGGCATCACCGTCGGCATCGTCGCGCTGCCGCTGGCGATGGCCTTCGCGATCGCCTCCGGCGTCAAGCCCGAACAAGGCCTGTTCACGGCGATCATCGCCGGCTTCCTGATCGCCGCGCTCGGCGGCTCGCACGTGCAGATCGGCGGCCCGGCCGGCGCCTTCATCGTCATCGTCTACGGCATCGTCGAGCGCTACGGCCTGGCCAACCTGCTGATCGCCACCTCGCTGGCCGGCGTGCTGATGTTCGTGATGGGGCTGTTCAAGCTCGGCGCGCTGGTGCGCTACGTGCCGGTGCCGATCGTCATCGGCTTCACCAACGGCATCGCGGTGCTGATCGGGCTGTCGCAGGTGAAGGACTTCCTCGGCCTGGACACGCCCAAGCTGCCGTCGGACTTCTTCTCGCAGATCGCGGTGCTGGCGCGCCACGCCCACACGCTGAACCCGGCGGCGCTGGCGCTGGCCGCGGCGAGCCTGGCGATCGTCGTGCTCTGGCCCAAGTCCTACAAGATGCCGACCGCGCCGAGCGGGCTGCTGGCGCGGCTGCGGCGGCTGTCGGCGCACCTGCCGGGCACGATCGTCGCGCTGGTCGCGGCCACTGTCGCCACGGTGCTGCTGGACCTGCCGGTGGAGACCATCGGCAGCCGCTTCGGCGGCATCCCGCAGTCGCTGCCCGGCTTCGAGCTGCCCGAGTTCAGCTGGACCACCGTCAAGCAGCTGCTGATCCCGACGGTGACGATCGCGCTGCTCGGCTCGATCGAGTCGCTGCTGTGCGCCCGCGTGGCCGACAACATGGCGCCGATCCCGCGCCACGACCCCAACCAGGAGCTGATGGCGCAGGGCGTGGCGAACTTCGTCACGCCGCTGTTCGGCGGCATCCCGGCCACCGGCACGATCGCGCGCACCGTGACCAACGTGCGCGCCGGCGGGCAGACGCCGGTGGCCGGCATCGTGCACGCGCTGACGGTGCTGGCCGTGGTGCTGCTGGCCGCGCCGCTGGCGCTGCACGTGCCGCTGGCGGCGCTGGCCGGCATCCTGGCCTTCGTCGCCTGGAACATGGGCGAGTGGCGCGAGTTCGTGCGCCTGCGCCAGTTCAGCGTCCAGTACCGCACGATCCTCGTCGGCACCTTCGCGCTGACGGTGATCTTCGACCTGACGGTGGCCGTCGAGGTCGGGCTGATCCTGGCCTGCGTGTTCTTCATCTACCGCATGAGCACGCTGTTCCGCGCCGAGCCGGTGGCCGACGCCGGCGCGCCGGAGGGTGTGCGTGTCGTCGAGGTCTTCGGCTCGCTGTTCTTCGGCGCCGTCGGCAAGATCGAGACGCTGACGGCGCAGCCGCCGGGCACGCGGGCGCTGGTGCTGGAGATGCACCGGCTGATCTCGATGGACACCTCGGGGCTGGACGCGCTGTCGCAGCTGCACCGCGAGCTGGAGCGCCGCGGCGTGCGCCTGGTGCTGGCCGCCGTCAACGAGCAGCCGCGCTCGCTGATCCGGCGCGCCGGCTTCGAGGCCGAGATCGGCGCGGCCAACATCACCGCGACGCTGGCCGAGGCCTACGCAGCGGCGCTGGCGCCGGCGCCGGAGGTCTCGGAAGCCGGCTGATCAGTCGTCGCCCGGGTCGCCGCGCTGGTCGTCGCGGCGGTCCATGACGATGGCGTAGACCCAGACGATGACGAGGTAGACGATCGGCGCGCCCTGCGCCGCGACCCAGAAGCCGAACGGCGCGCCGAAGAAGCCGAAGTCGAGCTCGCGCGCGAAGAACGCGACGACGAAGGTCACGACGAACCAGGCCAGCAGCAGCCAGCCGGTCAGGCGCCGGTTGCGCCGCCAGTCGCGGCGCCGGCGCTCGGCCTGGCGGCGCTCGAGTTCGGGGCTCATCGCCAGAAGCGCCGGACCTCGTCCAGCGGCGCGAGCGCCGCGGCCGCGCGTGCGAGCAGCGCCTCGTCGCGGCCGGCCAGCCAGCCGAGCGCGAAGGCCAGCGCCGGGTCGGCGGGATCGGCCGCGGCGCGCGCGGCCAGCGTCTGGCGGGCGACGCTGCGGTCGTTGGCCTCGCCCAGCGCCTCCAGCG
>NZ_AEWG01000155.1 GCF_000190375.1 Rubrivivax benzoatilyticus JA2 = ATCC BAA-35 | reverse complement strand
GTGCGCCCCGCAGCCCCGTCTGCCGCCCCGGCTCCGGCCGTGCGCGCCACGGCGCCGGCAGTCGCCCCGGTGCCGGCCGCGCCGGTGGACCTGGGGCCGTCTCGGGCCTGGACTGGCAGCCGCTGCGTGAAGCCGTCGCCGGCTGCACTGCCTGCGCGCTGGCGCAGAGCCGCACGCAGACCGTGTTCGGCGTCGGCCACCCGCAGGCGCACTGGATGATCGTCGGCGAGGCCCCCGGCGAGCAGGAGGACCTGCGCGGCGAACCCTTCGTCGGCGCGGCCGGCCAGCTGCTCGACGCGATGCTGCGTGCGCTGGCGCTGTCGCGTGCGGCCGATGGGGACCCGGCGCAGCGTGTCTACATCGCCAACACGCTGAAGTGCCGGCCGCCGCGCAACCGCAACCCGGCGCCCGACGAACTGCAGCGCTGCGAGCCTTTCCTGGTGCGCCAGATCGAGCTGGTCAAGCCGCGCATCATCCTCGCGATGGGGCGTTTCGCGGTGCAGGCGCTGCTGCGCAGCAGCGAGCCGATCGGCAAGCTGCGTGGGCGCGTGCACCGCTACCAGGGCGTGCCGCTGGTCGTCACCTACCACCCGGCCTACCTGCTGCGCAACCTGCCCGACAAGGCGCGCGCCTGGGACGACCTGTGCCTGGCCGCGGCGGTGGCCGAACGCACCGGCGGCGGCTGAAGGGCTCAGAAGAAGGGGTCAGGTCCTGAGGGACCTGACCCCGGTCTTTCTGCGGCAGGTCCACGGCCGAAGGGGTCAGGTCCTGCGGGACCTGACCCCGGTCTTCTTGACCCCGGTCTTCTCCGTCTTCACGTCTCCACGTCAGCCCTTCGGCACCTTCTTCGGCCGCTGCCAGCCCGGCAGGCTGGCCTGGCGCGCGCGTGCGACGGTGAGCTGGCCGGCCGGTGCGTCCTTGCCGATCGTCGAGCCGGCGCCGATCGTCGCGCCGTCGCCGATCGTCACCGGAGCGACGAGCACGCAGTTCGAGCCGACGTGCACGTCGGCGCCGATCACCGTGCGGTGCTTGTTCGCGCCGTCGTAGTTGGCGGTGATGCTGCCGGCGCCGTAGTTGACGCGCGGGCCGACCGTGGCGTCGCCGAGGTAGGCCAGGTGGTTGGCCTTGGCGCCGTCGGCCAGCGTCGAGTTCTTCACCTCGACGAAGTTGCCGATGTGCACCTCGCGGCCGAGCGCGGCGCCCGGGCGCAGGCGCGCAAACGGGCCGACCAGCGCGCCGGCACCCACCTTGGCGCCTTCGACGTGGGTGAACGGATGCAGCACCGCGCCGGCGCCGATCTCGGCGTCGCGGATGACGCAGTTGGCGCCGATCGAGACGCCGTCGCCGAGCACGACGCGGCCTTCGAAGACGCAGTTGACGTCGATCTCGACGTCCTGGCCGCAGTCCAGCGTGCCGCGCTGGTCGAAACGCGCCGGGTCGGCCAGGCGCACGCCGGCGGCCAGCAGCGCCTCGGCGCGCTGGCGCTGCAGGCGGCGTTCCAGGTCGGCCAGCTGCGCCGGGCTGTTGACGCCCAGCACCTCGGTCTCGCCCGACGCCGCCGCGGCGACCACGGCCACGCCTTCGGCGACCGCCATGCCGACGATGTCGGTCAGGTAGTACTCGCGCTGGGCGTTGTCGTCCTTCAGCGCCATCACCCAGCGCTTCAGCAGCGCCGTCGGCGCGGCCATCATGCCGGTGTAGACCTCGCGGATCGTGCGCTGCGCCTCGCTCGCGTCCTTGTGCTCGACGATCGCCGTCACCGCGCCCGCGGCGTCACGCACGATGCGGCCGTAGCCGCTGGGGTCGGCGAGCTCGACGGTCAGCAGCGCCAGGCGTTCGCCGCCGCAGGCCGCGGCCAGCGCGGCGGCGGTCTCGGGGCGGATCAGCGGCACGTCGCCGTTGAGGATCAGCGTCGTGCCGGCGGCTTCGTCCAGTGCCGGCACCGTCTGCTGCACCGCGTGGCCGGTGCCGAGCTGCGGCTCCTGGCGCACGAAGACCGCGCCGCTGGCCGCCGCGGCGGCCTCGACCTGCCCGGCGCCGTGGCCGGTGACGACGACGGTGCGCAAGGCCCCCAGCGGAGCGGCGGCATCGAGGACATGCTGCAATAGGCTGCGACCGCCGAGCCGGTGCAGCACCTTCGCCCGCGCCGACTTCATCCGCGTGCCTTTGCCCGCGGCCATCACGACGACGTTCAATGCCATGAGACGGTCCTTGTTGAAAGCGGCGATTATCGCGGCCGCCCTGGTGCTCGCCGGCTGCAGCACGCTGCGTCTGGGCTACGACAACGGCCCCCGGCTCGTGTGGTGGTGGCTCGACGGCTACCTGGACCTCGACTCGCGCCAGGCGCCGGCGGCCAAGGCGGCGATCGCGCGCTGGTTCGACTGGCACCGCGCCAACGAACTGCCGGAGTACGCCGCGCTGCTCGCCGAGGCGCGCCAGACGGTGATGCAGCCGACCACGCCCGAGGCCGTCTGCCGCTGGACCGGGCGGCTGCGCGAGGCGGCGATGCCGGCGCTGGACCGTGCGCTGCTGGAAGGCGCGCCGCTGCTGGCCGGCTTGCGCGAGCCGCAGCTGCGCCACCTGGAGCAGCGCTATGCCAAGCGGCTGGACGAGATGCGCGAGGAGTACCTGCAGGCCGACCCGGTGGCACGGCGCGAGGCCGCGGTCGAACGCGCTGTCGGCCGCTTCGAGGACTTCTACGGCCGCCTGGACGCGGCGCAGCGGCGCGTCGTCGCCGAGGCCGTGGCCGCGTCGCCGTGGGACCCCGAGGCCTGGATCGCCGAGCGCGACCGGCGCCAGCGCGAGATCGTGCAGACGCTGCGCCGGCTGGTCGCCGACCGTGCCGACGCCGACACCGCGCTGCCGGCGCTGCGCACGCTGGCTTCGCGCGGCGAACGTTCGGCCGATGCGGCCTATCGCGAGCAGCAGGCCCGGCTGGAGCTCTACAACTGCGGTTTCGCCGCGCGTGTGCACAACACGACGACGCCGGTGCAGCGCGAGCGGGCGCGCGAAAAGCTGTCGGGCTGGGAGCGCGACCTGCGCTCGCTGGCCGCCGCGGCCACCGGCACGCTGGCAGTCCAGCCCTGAGCCGGGACACGCAAGGCCGGAAGGCCTCGCGTGCCAGGCTCAGGCCCGAGCGCGATTTCACGCGCTCGGGCTGAGCCGGCTTCAGCGTGCGTCGGGCGCCAGCGGCACGACGACGCGGCGCGGGTTGACGCCGGTCTTCGGGAAGTCCATCAGCGCGGCGGAGAACATCGCCGCCAGCGTCGGGTCATCGAGGCCGCGATGGCTGTCCAGGCTGGCGCGCGCCTCGAACAGCGGCTGGCCGCTGGCGCGGTCGCGCAGCAGCACCGCGACCTCGCCTTCGTAGCGCGTCACGCGGTCCATGTACCCGGGGCCCCAGAACGGCCCGGGGCCGTACCACGGCGAGTTGCGCCAGTAGCCCCAGCCGCCGCGCCACCACAGCGGGTCGTCCCAGATGATCTGCTCGGCGCGGGTGACGCGGGCACCGACTTGCACCAGCACGTCGGGCGCCTGACCGGCGGCGGCCGGCGTGAAGCCGGCCTGCTCCAGCGCCGGGCGGGCGGCCAGTTCCAGGCGCTCGGTCTCGGCGGCGCGCGCCTGCTGCGACGGCAGGCGGTCGAAGGCGTAGGTGCCGGGCGCCCGCTCGGCGGGCCAGGAGCCGTAGCTCGAGACGTCGGCGGTGACGCTGTTCAGGCCCGCACAGCCGGCGAGCAGGGCCGCGGCGGCAACGGCCGCGGCGCCGATCCAGGTCTTCATGGCGTGTCCTCGGAGTCCGGTGCGATGCGCAGCGCGCCCGGTGCCGGCGGCGGCGGCGCGCAGGGCTCCTCGTCGAAGGCCTTGTCGCCGTCCGCGTCGGCCACCCCGGTGGCGCGCAGCGTCTCGAAAGGATAGAGCTTGCGGTCCATCATGTGCGACGGGACGATGTTGCCCATCGCGGTGAACATGTTGTCGATCCGCCCCGGGTACTGGCGTTCCCACTCGCGGATCATCTTCTTGATCTGCACGCGCTGCAGGTTCTCCTGATTGCCGCACAGCGAGCACGGGATGATCGGGAACGCCCGGTGTTCGGCCCAGCGCTCCAGGTCGGTCTCGGCGACGTAGGCCAGCGGCCGGATGACGACGTGGCGGCCGTCGTCGCTGACCAGCTTCGGCGGCATGCCCTTCATGCGGCTGCCGAAGAACATGTTCATCAGCAGCGTGACGACCATGTCGTCGCGGTGATGGCCGAGCGCGATCTTGGTCGCGCCGATCTCGCTGGCGACGCGGTACAGCACGCCGCGGCGCAGCCGCGAGCACAGGCTGCACATCGTCTGGCCCTCGGGCACCAGGCGCTTGACGATCGAGTAGGTGTCCTGCTCCTCGATGCGGAACTCGACGCCGCGGCTCTTCAGGTAGGTCGGCAGCACCTCGGCCGGGAAGCCGGGCTGCTTCTGGTCGAGGTTGACGGCGACGATCTCGAAGTCGATCGGCGCGCGCTCGCGCATCGACAGCAGGATGTCCAGCAGCGCGTGGCTGTCCTTGCCGCCGGACATGCAGACCATCACGCGGTCGCCGGCCTCGATCATGTTGAAGTCGCCGATCGCCTGGCCGACGAGGCGGTGCAGGCGCTTGGACAGCTTGTTGGCTTCGAAGGCGGCCTTCTTCGCCGCCGCGGCGTCGGTGGTGATGACGGTGTCCATCGTGTTCATTCCTTGCAGCCGAAGACCTCGACGCCGACCGCCGCGCAGTCGGGGTAGACGTCGGGCTTCTCGGTGGAGACGCGCGCCGCGCGCACCATCGGGTGGGCCATCAGCGAGCGCAGCAGGTCGTCGGCCAGCGTCTCCTGCAGGTGGATGTGGCCGCGCGCGACACGTTCGGCGACGGTGCTGCGGATGAAGTCGTAGTCCAGCACTTCGTCGAGGCGGTCCTCGCTCGGCGTCGACAGCGCCAGCGGCACCCAGAGGTCGACGTTGATGACGATGCGCTGCTCGCCCTGCTTCTCGAAGTCGTGCACGCCGATGTTGACGTGGATCTCGTGGTCGCGCAGGAACAGGCGCCGGCAGTCGCGCAGCGTGGCGGAGAAGGGGAGGCTCTGCATGATGAGGGGTCAGCCTTGGCGGGCGATGAACAGCACGTCGCGCGCCTGGGCCTGCAGATGCTGGCCCCCGTCGACGAGGATCGTGGTGCCGGTGATGGCCGGCGATTCGAGAACGAAACGCACCGCGCGCGCGACGTCGGCGGCGGTGGATGAGCGCCCGAGCGGCGTCATCTGGTGGGCGGCGGCGAACTCGGCCTGGTCCATGTCGCCCGAAGGCAGCGTGACGCCGGGTGCGACGCCGCAGACGCGCACCGCCGGCGCCAGCGCCTGGGCGAGCAGCGTCGTCGCCTCGCGCAGCGCGGCCTTGGACAGCGTGTACGAGAGGTGGTCGGGGTTGGGGTTCCAGAGCTTCTGGTCGAGCAGGTTGACGGCGCAGCCGCCGCCGGCGCGTGCCAGCGCGCGCGCCAGCACGACGGCCGGCGCGACGTTGGCGCGCCAGGCGCGCTCCATCGCCGCGTAGCCGAAGTCCTCGGTCGTGTCGTACTCGAACAGCGAGGCGTTGTTGACGACGGCGTCGACGCGGCCGAAAGCGGCCTGCACGGCCGGCAGCAGCGCTTCGCACTCGGCCTCGACGGCGAGGTCGGCGGCGAACACCTGGCCGCGTGCGCCGACCGAGGCCAGCGCGCGCACCGCGGCCTCGGCGTCGGCAGCCGAGGCGCGGTGGTGCAGCGCCACGTCCCAGCCGTGGGCGGCGAGTTCGAGCGCGATGGCGCGGCCGATGCGGCGCGCGGCGCCGGTGACGAGGGCGACCGGGCGGCTGCCGTCGGGCGCGCCTGCGCCGCCGACGTGGGCTCCGACGTGAGCTGTTCCCATGCTTCCTACAATGCCCGCGTGACCACAGGCGAACCCGACAGTTTATCGGCGCGCATCGCCGCGCGCCTGCGTGCGGACGGTGGCTGGTGGCCGTTCGACCGCTTCATGGCTGCGGCACTGTACGAGCCGGGCCTGGGCTACTACACCCGGGGGCGCCCCGGTGTTCGGCACGATGCCGGCCTCGGGCAGCGATTTCGTCACGGCGCCGGAGCTGTCGCCGCTGTTCGGCGCCGCGTTCGCGCGCCAGGTCGCGCAAGCGCTGGCCGCCGCCGGCGCGCACGAGGTCTGGGAGTTCGGTGCCGGCAGCGGCGCCTTCGCGTCGCAGCTGCTCGCCGCGCTGCCACCCGACACGTGTTACCACGTCGTCGACCTGTCGGGCACGCTGCGCGCGCGCCAGGCCGAACGCCTGGCGCCGTTCGCGCCGCGTGTGCAGTGGCACGACACGCTGCCCGAGGCGATCGAAGGTGTCGTCGTCGGCAACGAGGTGCTCGACGCGATGCCGGTGCAGTTGCTGCACTGGGACGGCGGACGCTGGTTCGAACGCGGCGTCGTCGACGACGGTGGCCGCTTCGCCTGGGCCGACCGGCCGACCGAACTCCGGCCGCCGGTCGAGACCGGCTTCCTGCCCGGCACCACGATCGAGCTGCCGGCGCAGGCTTCGGCCTTCGTCGCGACGCTGGCCACGCGGCTGGTGCGCGGCGCGGCCTTCTTCGCCGACTACGGCTTCCCCGAGCGCGAGTACTACCACCCGCAGCGCCGCGGCGGCACGCTGATGTGCCACCGCGCGCACCGCGCCGACACCGACCCGCTGGTCGAGGTCGGCGAGAAGGACATCACCGCGCACGTCGATTTCACGGCGGTCGCGCTGGCCGGCCAGGACGCCGGGCTGGACGTGATCGGCTACACCTCGCAGGCGCGGTTCCTCGCCAACTGCGGGCTGTTCGAGCTGCTCGAAGGTGCCGACGCGCGCACGATCGCCCACGCGCAGAAGCTCGTCACCGAGCACGAGATGGGCGAGCTGTTCAAGGTGATCGGCTTTGCAAGGGGGCTGCCGGATTTCGCTCCCGTCGGGTTCGCCGCCGGCGACCGCACGCACACGCTGTAGCCGCGATGCGCTGGCTGCTGGTCTTCCTCGTCGCCTTCCTGCTGTTCAACGGGCTGCAGCAGCTGCTGCGGCGCATCGGCCTGGGCCGGCTGCCGGGCGACTTCCGCGTGCGCGTCGGCGGCCGCGACTGGTACTTCCCGCTGGCCTCGTCGGCGGTGCTGAGCGTGCTCGTCGGGCTGATCTCGCTGCTGGTCTGACCGGGGCGGCCGAGCCGTTACAGCGCCGCGCCGACGGCGTCGGCTCGGGCGAGCTGGATCGCGGCGGCGATCTGCGGCCCCTTGGCGCCGCGGGCCGCGGCGGCCGCCGCCACGGCCGCGGTGTCGACACCGCGTGCGGCCTCCAGCAGCGCCGTCAGGCGTTCACGCTGCGGATAGGGCCGGTCCTCGAGCCCGCTGCGGCCGCGGGCGTCGCATTCGCAGGCCCACAGCGCCTCGGCAAAACGTTCCGGGCGGCGGAAGGCGTCGCAGCGTTCGAGCAGGCGCACGATGGCGGCGGCGCCGAACTCGTTGCTGCGGTGGAGGTTGCCGTGCTCGCGCGCGACCAGGTCGGCCAGCTCGCGGCAGGGGTTGGGCACACGCCAGCGATCGGCCACCGCCCGCGCCAGCGTGGCGCTGCGGCCTTCGTGGCCCAGGTGGCGCGGCAGCACGTCGGCCGGCGTCGTGCCCTTGCCCAGGTCGTGCATCAGGCAGGCCCAGCGCACCGTCAGCGGCGCCTGCAGCCGGGCGGCCATGTCCAGCACCAGCATCGTGTGCACGCCACAGTCGACTTCCGGGTGGTGCTCCGGCGGCTGCGGCACGCCCCAGAGCCGGTCGAGTTCGGGCAGCAGCCGCGCCAGCGCGCCGCAGCGGCGCAGGATCTCGAACATGCGGCTGGGCCGGGCCTCCATCAGCCCGCGCGACAGCTCCTGCCAGACCCGCTCGGGCACCAGCGCGTCGACCTCGCCGTCGGCGACCAGGCGTTCGAGCAGCGCCTCGGTCTCCGGCGCGACCGTGAAGTCGGTGAAACGCGCCGCCAGCCGCGCCAGGCGCAGCAGGCGCACCGGGTCCTCGACGAAGGCGTCGGAGACGTGGCGGAAGATGCGCGCCTGCAGGTCGCGCTGGCCGCCGTGCGGGTCGACCAGCGTGCCGTCCTCGGCGCGCGCGATCGCGTTGATCGTCAGGTCGCGGCGCAGCAGGTCGTCTTCCAGCGTGACCGACGGGTCGGCGTGGATCGTGAAGCCGCGATAGCCCGGCGCCGACTTGCGCTCGGTGCGCGCCAGCGCGACCTCCTCGCCGGTCTCGGGGTGCAGGAAGACCGGGAAGTCGCGCCCGACGGGGCGAAAGCCCGCGGCGACCAGCTCCTGCGGCGTGCTGCCGACCACGACCCAGTCGCGGTCGCTCGCCGGCAGGCCCAGCAGCGCGTCGCGCACCGCGCCGCCGACGACGTAGAAACGTCCGCTCATCGGCTGCTGCGGTACGGTTCCTCGTCGGCGATGAAATCGGCTTCGGCCAGCGCGTCGGCGATCCAGGCGGCGACACCCGGCGCGGCGAGCACCCGCCGCACGTAGGCGCGCGTGGCGTCGGACACCGGCAGCGCGTAGCTCACGAGCCGCGTGCAGACCGGCGCGTAGAACGCGTCGGCGGCGCCGAACTCGCCGAACAGGAAGGGGCCGCCGCTGGCGTCCAGCGCCTCGGCCCACATCGCCTCGAGCCGCGCAACGTCGCGCTGCAGCGCCGGCTGCTCGGCCCACAGGCGCTCGCCGACGTCGGGCAGCGCGGCCTCGATGTTCATCGCGCAATGCCGGCGCAGCGCGCCGAAGCCGCCGTGCATCTCGGCGCACAGGCTGCGCGCGCGAGCGCGCTGCCGGGCGTCGGCCGGCCAGACGCCGGCCTGCGGGAACCGTTCGGCGAGGTACTCGGTGATCGCCAGCGTGTCCCAGACGGCGAAACCGTCGTCCAGCAGCACCGGCACCAGCCCGGCCGGGCTGACCGCGGCGACCTGGCGGCGGAAGTCCGAGCCCTCGGCGAAGTCGAAGCGCAGCTTGCGTTCGTCGAAGACGATGCCGAGCTGGCGCATCAGCACCCAGGGCCGCATCGACCACGACGAGTAGTTCTTGTTGCCGATCACCAGTTGCAGGCTCATCTCGGGCGTTCTTTCGTTCAGGACGTTCAGCCGCGGCGCGCGTGCCCGCGCCAGCGGTCGTAGCGTGCACGCCCGAAGGCGCGGCCCAGGTAGGCCGGTGCGATCGCTTCCATCGCCGTCGGCGTGATGCCCAGCGCCTCCAGGCCCGGCAGCTTGCCGCTGGCGACGTTGGCCACGCGCATCGAGTCGAGGTTGTCGCGCGACATCAGCGGCGTGCCCGGCATCATCTCCATCAGCAGCGCCTGCAGCCGGCCGACGGCGTCGGGCAGCGGGAACTGCGGCCGTTCGTGGCCCGACCAGCGCCCGGCCAGGCGCACGATCTCCGACAGCGTGTAGACCTTCGGGCCGGCCAGCTCGTAGACCTGGCCGATCGTCGCCTTGTCGTCCAGGCAGCGCACGATGGCCGTCGTGACGTCCTCGATCCACACCGGCTGCATCTTCGCGCCGCCGCCGGGCAGCGGCACGAACGGCGCCATCGCCTGCAGCTCGGCGAAGACGTTGAGCACACGGTCCTCGGTGCCGAAGATCAGCGACGGCCGCACGATGGTCAGCGCGACGCCGGGCGACTGCAGCGCGGCTTCGCCCTCGGTCTTGCTGCGCAGGTAGTTCGACGGCCCGCCGGCGCCGACACCCAGCGCGCTGACATGCAGCACACGCCGGCCGCCGGCGGCGGCACAGGCATGCGCGATGCGCCGCGGCAGCTCGACGTGCACGCGCTGGAACTGCTCGCGGCTGCCGTGCAGGATGGCGATCAGGTTGATGACCGCGTCGGCCTGGGCGACCAGGCGTGCCAGCGTGCGCTCGTCGTGCACGTTGGCCTCGACGAGCTCGACGGTGGGCAGCGAGCGCAGCACGACGCCGTGCGAGAGGCGGCGCGTCGGCACGATGACGCGGCCGCCGCCGCCGCCGTTGCGCTCGACCAGCCGTTCGACGAGCGAACGGCCGACGAAACCGGTACCACCGAGGACGAGAACGTTCTTCATGGTTCAGGGGAGGTCACGATCGACGGGAGGGGCATTCGGGGCGGGTGGGCCGATCGGGCCGCCCAGCCGGGCCTTCAGCGACGGCGGGGTGCCGCCCAGCACGGCGGAATAGTAGACGGCGTTGGACAGCACCTTCTTCACGTAGTCGCGCGTCTCGCCGATCGGGATCGCCTCGACCCAGGCGGCGGGCTCGACGGCCGGCGCGTCGCGCCAGCGCCGCGGCCGGTTCGGGCCGGCGTTGTAGCCGGCGGTGGCCAGCGGCTGCGAGCCGGCGAAGTCGTCCAGCACCATCTTCAGGTAGCTCGTGCCCAGCAGCAGGTTGGTGTCCGGGTCGGTGAGCATCGCCGGCTTGTAGTCCAGGCCGATGCGGCGCGCGACGATGCGTGCCGTGGCCGGCATCACCTGCATCAGCCCGCTGGCGCCGACGCTCGACTGGGCGACGGTGATGAAGCGCGACTCCTGGCGGATCAACCCGAAGGCGTAGGCCGGGTCCAGGCCGACGCGGCGCGCGGTCTGCGTCAGCGCGGTGCGGTGCGGCGTCGGGAAGCGCTGGGCGATGTCGATCTCGGCCTTGCTGCGGTCGCTGGTGAAGATGCAGCGGTCCCAGACCTCGCGCTCGCAGGCCATCTGCGCGGCGGCGAGCAGGTCGCGCTCGGCCAGGCCGCGCAGCGAGAAGTTCCACTCGCGCTGGCCTTCGCTGCGCAGGCCCAGGTCGATCAGCTGCAGCGCGCGTGCGAAGCCGGGGTTGAGGCGCGCCGCCTCGCGTTCGGCCGGCTGCAGCGTGCGCGGCGGGGGCGGCAGCACGAACGGCAGCCCCAGATCCTCGGCGGCGAGCTGGCCGTAGAAGTGCATCTGGCCGGCGATCGACTGCAGCATCGCACGCGCCGCCGTGCGGTCGGCCTCGCCGGCGGCGCCGGCCGCGGCGCTGGCGGCCATCGCGCGCGAGCGCCAGTAGACCCAGGCCGCGTTGGCGCGTTCGGCCGGGCTCATGGCGTCGATCGCGCGTGCCAGCAGCGGCCAGCGGTCGGGCGCGTCGCCGGCACGCAGCGCCGCGCGTGCGCCCCAGGCCAGCGTGTCGTCGCTCCAGCCGGGGGCCGAGGCGCCGGCCAGCGTCCAGGCGCGGCGGTAGTGGTCCAGCGCCTGCGGCTGCTGCAGCACCGCCGTCCACTTGCCGGTGAAGGCCCAGGCGAAGGCGGCGTCACGCCGGCCCAGGCGCTGCTCCCAGCCGCCGGCGGCGAGCTGCGCGGCGGCGGCCGGCGGGTCGTTGGACGCCAGCTTCAGCAGCGCCAGCAGCGCCACCGCCGGCGCGGTGTCGGTGCGCGCCAGCGTGCGCGCCGGGTTGGCCACCGCGTCGTCGACCGCCTTCGTGGTCTCCGGGCCGAGCAGGGCCACCGCGGCGCGCAGCGAGCGCTGCCCGCGTGCCGAGTTCTGGCGCTCGAGCTCGAAGGCCAGGCGGGCCTGCTGCCAGACGTCGTCGACGTTGAAGCGGCCGGCGGCGAACATCGATTGCGCCAGCAGCGTGCAGCCGTCGTCGGCCTCGCGCTGGGCGTACCAGGCTTCCAGCGCGGCCTGGCGCACGTCGCGCCCGGACTGGTGCTCGATCAGCCGCGTGTAGCAGGTGACCTCGCGGTCGTCGTTCATGCGAAAGCGCGGCACGTCGCGGGCGAAGTTCGCCCAGTCGCGGCGCTTGCCGAGTTCGAGCAGCCAGTCGTTGCGCAGCCGGTCCTCGACGTACTGGCCGCTCCAGCGGCGGTAGAAGGCCTCGACCTCGGTGGCGTCGGCTTCGCGCAGCCGGCCCGACAGGTCCCAGTAGTCGACCCAGGGCGCCAGCGGGTGCGACGCGAACAGCGCTGCGGTGCGCAGCGCCGACAGCCGGGCGCGGTCGCCCTTCTGCGCCGCGGCGCGGGCGTCGAGGATCAGGTCGTCGCCGGTCTGCGCGCGGGCAGCCGGCAGCACGAAAGCCAGCGCGAGCGCGGCGACGGCGGCAGTGCGCGCGGGGGCCCGGCGGATGATGCGATGCAGGGCGGTCATGGCTCGGAATCTAGCGGATCGTGAGTAACCGTCGGCCCGCGGCGCGATCAGGCCGACTCCAGCGCGGCCCGCGTGGCGAGCGCCTGCTCGAGCACCCAGTCCTCGAAGGCGGCGAGTTCGGGCCGCTCGCGCCGCGCCGGCCAGCGCACCAGCCAGTAGGCGAACGGCGAGCGCAGCCGCCCGGCCGGACCGAAGGGCTCGACGAGCTCGCCGCGCTCCAGCGACTCGCGCACCAGCGCCAGCCGGGCCAGCGCCACGCCCTGGCCGGCGGTGGCGGCCTGGATCTGCTGGTAGGTGTAGTTCAGGTAGAGCCAGCCGCGCGGCTCGAGGTCGGGCACGCCCTTGGCGGCGAGCCAGTGGCGCCAGCTCAGGTACTCGACGCTGGGCAGCTGCGAGTCCTCCTCGAGCAGCGTCATCGGCGCCAGGTCCTCCGGGCGCGCGAGCGGGCCGAGCGCGGGGCTGGCCACCGGCGTCAGCACCTCGCCGAACATCGGCGTCGAGCCCGGCGGCGCGTCATCGGGGTGGCAGTAACGCAGCGCGAGGTCGAGCTCCGGGTCGTCGAGCTCGACGATGGCGTCGGTGGCCGAGACCCGGATGTCGATGCCCGGGTGCTCGCGCTGGAACTGCTGCAGCCGCGGCAGCAGCCACATCGACGCGAACGACGGCCAGGTCGTCAGGTTCACCTGGCGCCGGCCCTGGGCGACGCGGATCTGGTGCACGGTGGCGTCCAGGCGGTCGAGCAGCGGCGCGACGGTGCGCAGCAAGGCCTCGCCGGCGCTGGTCAGCTCGACGTGGCGCGTGCCGCGCAGCAGCAGCGGCACGCCGATCTCGTCCTCCAGCGAGCGGATCTGACGGCTGATCGCCGGCTGTGACAGGTGCAGTTCGTCGGCCGCGGCGCGAAAACCGAGCCGGCGGGCGACCGCCTCGAAGGCGCGCAGCGGGCCGATCGACAGTGGGCGTTGGCGTGGGCGATTCATGCGCTTTGATTATCAATGCGGCGCAGATTTTCGATTGGACCCCGGGCCTAGGGCTGCCGAAAATAGAGGCCAGGAAGTCAAAGCCTGGAGCCCGCGATGTCGCAAGCCGCCATGAGCAATCCGCATCAAAACGCACCGTGGGAGTGGGCCGTCGGCCCGGCCATGGCGATGCGCGTGCCGGCGGCGAACCAGCCGCGCTGGCTGGTGGTCTCCGAAGGCCGCGTCTGGTTGACGCGCAGCGGCGCCGGCCCCTACGAGGCTGACATCTGGCTGGACGCCGGCCAGCGCCATGAACTGCCCTCCGGCAGCGAGTGGGTCATCGAAGGCTGGCCCTCGGCGCAGGTCGAACTGCTCGAGGCACCGTGCAAGACGCCGGCGCGCCGTCTGGCGCGTCCGGGTCGCTGGCACGCGCCCTGGGGCGCGGCGCACGCCGCCTGATTCGGCGCCGAAAGCCGCGCCTCAGCGCTCGGAGAACGGCTCCGGACGCCTCGCGCCCGTCTAGGCTGGCCGGGCGCCAGGCCTCACAATCGGAGGTCATGAACCTGCCGTTCCCGCTGCCGCTGCAGCCCTCCCGCGACAAGAAGACGCTGAGGCGCCAGCTCCAGGCCGAACGGCAGTCGCTGGTCGACCGCCACCAGCGCTCGGTGCATCTGCAGGAGGTGCTGCGCGTGTGGCTCATCGGCCGCGTCGAGAACACCATCGGCGCCTACTGGCCGATCAAGGGCGAGTTCGACGCGCTGCCGGCGCTGTACTGCTGGAGCGAGGCCGAGCCCGACCGCCGCATCGGCCTGCCGGTGATGGACCGCGAGACCAAGCAGCTGCGTTTCCATGTCTGGTATCCGGGCTGCCCGATGGAAGAGGACGCCTACGGCATCCCCAAGCCCAAGGACACCGAGCAGTTCGAGCCCGGCCTGCTGCTCGTGCCCTGCGTCGGTTTCGGCCCGGGTGGCGTGCGCCTGGGCTACGGCGGCGGTTTCTACGACCGCACGCTGGCGACGCTGCAGCCGCGGCCGCTGACCGTCGGCGTCGCCTATGCCCACGGCTTCGTGCCCTGGCTCGAGGCCGAGCCGCACGACGTGCCGCTGGACGTCGTCCTCACCGAGGACGGCGTGCACTGGCAGCATCCCGACATCTGAGCGCCGTGCGGCCGCCCGCCGCGCCGGGTGGCCCGTCCACGAAGACGTCTTCCGGGCGTCGCAGGAGTCCACGATGAGCCAACTGGGTCGCCACCGTGCGCTGCACCCGCTGTCTGCCGCCCTGGCGGCTGTCGTGCTGGCGGTCCTGTCCGCCTGCGGCGGTGGTGGCGGCGGCGGCGGCGGGAACGCGGTGGAGGGCACGCTGTCGGTGTCGTCCAACCTCGTCGTCGACGGCGACACCAACGACCCGAACCAGCGCCGCGTTGCCAACGACGACGCCGACAGCGCGCAGCCGATCGCCGCCACCAGCCAGGTGATGGGCACCGTCAACCTGGCCGGCGCCGGGCCCGCCGGCGCCAGCCGCGCCGGCGGCGATCCGGGCGACTTCTTCCGCGTGACGCTGGCCGCCGGGCAGACGCTGCAGCTGGACTTCACCGCCGACTCCGCCACCAACGACCTCGACCTGTACGTCTTCCGCCGCAACGGCGACTCGTACCTGCTGGTCGGCGTGTCCAACGGCGTGTCGCTGTCCGAGTGCGTGCGCATCAGCGCGGCCGGCGAGTACGTCGCGCTCGTCGACGCCTACGCCGGCGGTTCGCTCTACAACCTGCGCATCGCGGCGGCGGGGGCTTCCGGCGCGTGCTTCAACTCGACGGTCACCGGCGGTGCCGGGCCGCTCGTGCCGGGGCAGCTCGTCGTCGGCCTGGACGCCGGCAGCGCGCGCGTGCACGCCGCCGGTGCGCTGTCCCGGACCCACGGGCTGGCGCTGCTGGAAGGCGGCGTGGCGCCCGGGCGGGTCGGCCTGATGGCCCTGGCCGCCGACGAGAAGACCCGCCGCCGCGGCCTGCTCGCGCTGGCCGGCGCCGACGAGGCGGCCTGGCGTGAGGCGCGCCGCCCGGCCTGGATGGACCGCCTGTCCACCGACTCGCGGCTGCAGGTCGAGACGCTGCAGTACGCCAAGCGCCTGGCGGCGAGCGGGGCCTTCGATCACGTCACCGTCAACCGCCCGCTGCGCGCCACGGCGCTGGTCGGCCGTTTCCCGCCGGACGACCCGCGCTATTCGCTGCAGCGCTGGCACTACGAGCAGATCGCGCTGCCGTCGGCGATGGACACGCTGGTCGCCATCGAGCCGCAGCCGACGCAGCGGCCGATCGTCGCGGTGCTGGACACCGGCATCGTCGCCGAGCATCCCGACTTCGCCGGCCAGATCACCACCGGCTACGACTTCATCCAGGACCCGGCCTCGGCGGGTGACGGCGGCGGCCTCGATGCCGACCCGGACGACCTGCGCAGCGCCGCGTCGCAGCCGTCGTTCCACGGCACCCACGTTGCCGGCACCGTGGCCGCGGCCAGCTTCAACGGCGACGGTGTCGCCGGGGTTGCGCCGATGGCGCTGGTGATGCCGCTGCGTGTGCTCGGCCGGGGTGGCGAGGGCACGTTCTACGACGTCCTGCAGGGCCTGCGCTACGCGGCGCGGCTGGCCAACGACTCGGGCCGGTTGCCCGAGCGGCGCGCCGACGTCGCCAATCTCAGCCTGGGCGGCGCCGGCATTGCCTGCGACGCCGCCACCGTCGCGCTGCTCGGCCAGGTGCGGGCCCAGGGCACGCTGGTCGTCGCGGCGGCCGGCAACGACTCGGCGCGCGACGCCGGGCGGGTGGCGGCGGTGAACTACCCCGCCAACTGCGCCGGCGTGCTCGCGGTCACGGCCACCGACGCGCAGCGCGGCCTGGCCTACTACGCCAACGGCGGGGCCGAGGTGGCGCTGGCCGCGCCCGGCGGCGACATGCGCGTCGCGACCACCGGCAGCGGCCTGCCCGACGGCGTCTACAGCACGCTGGCCGGCTTCGATGCCGGCGGCGTGCGCGTGCCGACCTACGGCGCCTTCCAGGGCACCTCGATGGCGACGCCGCACGTCGCCGGCGTGCTGGCGCTGATGCGCTGGGTCCACCCGGCGCTGACGGTCGACGAGGTGGACGCGCTGCTGCAGTCCGGGCAGCTGAGCGACGATCAGGGGGCGGCCGGCCGCGACACCGCCTACGGCTGGGGCATCGTCAACGCGGCCAAGGCGGTGCGGGCAGCGCTGGCGCTGAAGAACGGCGGTGCCGTGCCCGGGGCGCAGGGCGTCCTGGAGACGCAGCCGTCGGCGCTGGACTTCGGCACCACCACCACAGGCCTGGACTTCGTCGTGCGTGCCACGGCCGCCACCGACGAGACCGTCACCGGCGTCGCGGCCGACAGCGTCGCGGTGACGGTCGCCGCCGTCGCGGTGGACGCGGCCGGCCTGGGCCGCTACCGCGTCACGGTGGACCGCAACGCCCTGGCCGCAGGCGTCTACACGCCGACGGTCACGGTGCAGACCAGCCGCCGCACGCTGAGCGTCACGCTGGCCGTGCAGAAGCTGGCCGCCACGACAGGCGTCGACATCGGCCCGATCTACGTGCTGGTATACGACACCGCGACCCGGGAGGTGGTGCGGCGAGGCCTGGTGCGCGCCAGCGGCGGCGTCTACCGCTACCGCGTCGACGGCGTGCGCTCGTCTTCGGTGGCGATCGTCGCCGGCAGCGACTACGACAACGACGGCAGCCTCTGCACCAGCGGCGAGGCTTGCGGCGCCTACCCGGTGCTGGGCGCGACCTTGACCCCGGTGGACCTGACCGGCGACCGCAGCGGGCTGGACTTCCTGCTGTCGGCGCTGGGGGCTGCAAACGCGGAGGCCGCCTCGCGGGCGGCCTCCTGGAAACGCTAGGACGTTGGACACGCGGCCCGGCATGGCCGGGCTCGCGGGGGGCATCAGAAGCGCTTGCCGATGCCGATGCCGACGAGCAGCGGGTCGACCTTGAAGGTGCCGTGGTCGGTGCCGCCGATCGAGACGTCGGTGCGGATCTGGACCTTCTTCACGTCGACGTTGAACAGCCAGCCGTCGCCCAGCGGAACGTCGACGCCGACGTTCAGCGCCGCGCCGAAGCTGTTCTTGTCGATCTTCGCGCCGGGAACGTCGAGGTCGACGCTCGAGAAGCGGGTGTAGTTGATGCCGGCGCCGACGTACGGGCGGAAGCCGTTCAGGCCGGTGAAGTGGTACTGCAGCGTCAGCGTCGGCGGCAGGTGCTTCAGCGTGCCGATCTTGGCGCTGCCGGCCTTCACGTCGTGCTTCTGCGGGTAGGTCAGGATCAGCTCGGTGGCCAGGTTCGGCGTCCAGAAGTAGGTGATGTCCACTTCCGGGAACGTCTTCGAGTTGGCGTTGAGGTCCAGGTCCGTGCCCTTGTTGGCCGGATCCAGGTACAGCGCGCGGCCGCGGACGATCCAGGAGCCGGAGTCGTCGGCCTGGGCCTGGGCCAGCGGGGCGGCCAGACCGGCCGACAGGGCGACGAGGGCGAGCGCGGTGCGCTTGAACATGGAGAAACTCCTCAGCTTTTGATCTGGCCACATGGCCTGGATCAATTTGGCGCGCCTGCGCAAACGTCAACTTTGAGCTGGCGCAAAGCCCTAGGGGCAAACACCAGTTCCGCCGGCTCTTGTGTTGCTCTTGACCGACGTCAGGCGTCTTGAGCCAAGCCGAGTCTGCGGCAGATCTCCAGCGAAAGCGAGGACTGGTTCAGCGTATAGAAATGCAGCGCCGGAGCACCGCCGGCGATGAGCCGTTCGCACAGCCGCGTGACGACCTCGATGCCGAAGGCGCGCACCGACGCGGTGTCGTCCATGAAGCCTTCCATCTTCAGCGCCACCCAGCGCGGGATCTCGATGCCGTCGCGCGCGGCGAACTGGGCGATGCGCGCGTAGTTGTGGATCGGCATGATCCCCGGGACGATGGGCACACGCACGCCCAGCTTGTGCACCTCGTCGACGAAGTGGAAGTAGGCGTCGGGGTTGAAGAAGAACTGCGTGATCGCCGAGTTGGCGCCGGCGCCGACCTTGTTCGCGAAGTGCTCGAGGTCGCGGCGCGCGTAACGCTGCTGCGGGTGGTATTCGGGGTAGGCGGCGACCTCGATGAACCAGTCGTCGCCCTGGGTGCGGCGGATGAACTCGACGAGCTCGCTGGCATAGCGGAACTCGCCCGCGGTCGCGGTGCCGCTGGGCAGGTCGCCGCGCAGCGCGACGATGCGGCGGATGCCCTGCTCGCGGTAGGTGGCCAGGATCTCGGCGATGTTGGCTTCGGTGCTGCCGACGCAGGACAGGTGCGGCGCGGCCTCGTGGCCCATCGCGGCGATGGCCTTGACGGTGTCCAGCGTGCGCTCGCGCGTCGTGCCGCCGGCGCCGTAGGTGACGCTGAAGAACTCGGGGTTCACCGCCGCCAGATCCTGGACGACGGTGCGCAGCTTGTCCGCGCCGACCGGCGTGTTCGGCGGGAAGAACTCGAAGCTGACGGGCGTGGTGCTCATGGGCGAACTCGCGGGCGGGCATGAGAGAAGCGGGCCGTGTCCGCCTCTTGGCGGAACAGCGGCCCATCAAGCAAGCGCCGCGACCCGGCTCTGCCGGGCCGCGGGGGAGCGCCGAAGGCGCTGCGGGGGCTCAGTACCGGTACGTATCCGGCTTGTAGGGCCCTTGCTTGGGCACGCCGATGTAGGCCGCCTGCTCTTCGGTCAGCTCGGTCAGCTCGGCGTTGAGCGTCTTCAGCTGCAGGCGCGCGACCTTCTCGTCGAGGTGCTTGGGCAGCACGTAGACCTTGCCGACCTCGTAGTAGTCGCTGTGCGTGAACAGCTCGATCTGGGCGATCGTCTGGTTCGCGAACGACGAGCTCATCACGTAGCTCGGGTGGCCGGTGGCGCAGCCCAGGTTCACCAGGCGGCCCTTGGCCAGCATGATGATGCGCTTGCCGTCCGGGAAGATGACGTGGTCGACCTGCGGCTTGATCTCCTCCCACTGGCACTTGGCTTCGAGCGACGCGACGTCGATCTCGTTGTCGAAGTGGCCGATGTTGCAGACGATCGCGTTGTGCTTCATCTTCGCCATGTGGTCGAAGGTGATGACGCTCTTGTTGCCGGTGGCGGTGACGAAGATGTCGGCCTTGTCGGCGGCCCAGTCCATCGTCACGACGCGATAGCCTTCCATCGCCGCCTGCAGCGCGTTGATCGGGTCGATCTCGGTGACCCAGACCTGGGCCGACAGCGCGCGCAGCGCCTGCGCGCTGCCCTTGCCGACGTCACCGTAGCCGGCGACGACGGCGATCTTGCCGGCGACCATCACGTCGGTGGCGCGCTTGATGCCGTCGACCAGCGACTCGCGGCAGCCGTAGAGGTTGTCGAACTTGCTCTTCGTGACCGAGTCGTTGACGTTGATCGCGCGGAACAGCAGCGTGCCCTTGGCCGACATCTCGTTCAGGCGGTGCACGCCGGTCGTCGTCTCTTCGGTCACGCCGATGATCTCGGCGCTCTTGCGGCTGTACCAGGTCGGGTCGACGGCGAGCTTGGCCTTGATCGCGGCGAACAGGCAGGTCTCTTCCTCGCTCGTCGGCTTGTCCAGCACCGACAGGTCCTTCTCGGCGCGCTTGCCCAGGTGCATCAGCAGCGTCGCGTCGCCGCCGTCGTCGAGGATCATGTTCGGGCCTTCGCCCGGCGTGCCGGCGGGGCCGAACTCGAAGATGCGGTGGGTGTAGTCCCAGTAGTCGGTCAGGTTCTCGCCCTTGTAGGCGAAGACCGGCGTGCCGCGCTCGACCAGCGCCGCGGCGGCGTGGTCCTGGGTCGAGAAGATGTTGCACGAGGCCCAGCGCACCTGCGCGCCCAGCGCCTGCAGCGTCTCGACGAGCACCGCGGTCTGGATGGTCATGTGCAGGCTGCCGGTGATGCGCGCGCCCTTGAGCGGCTGGCTCTCGGCGTACTCGCTGCGGATGGCCATCAGCGCGGGCATCTCGCACTCGGCGATGTTGAGTTCCTTGCGGCCCCAGGCGGCGAGCGACAGGTCGGCGATCGCGTAATCGGGGTGGTGCTGTGCTTTCAGGACGGCGTTCATCACGGGGCTCCAGTTCGGTTGGAACCCGCGCGGCAGGCGTCAGGGGAGGTTCAAGCGCATCGCCCACCACCCACGACGTCAGTCGAGCGGGTGAGCGCAGTTGCAATGGGGGTGAGATTTCCGAGCCTGGCCTCAAGCGGGTGAGGTTGCAACGCTCCTCGGAAACGGTGCGCGATTGTAGCCACGGGCCGGCCGCGCGCGAAACGGCGCCGGCCCGCGGCCGGGGTCAGGCGTCGGCGGCCGGCGTGAATTCGTCCGCGCGGAAGCTGGCGATCGCCGCGCGCCCGACGAGCAGCGTGTCGACCGTGCCAAGCGTGTGCAGGTCCTTGTTCGAGTACGGCAGGCGGTGCAGCAGGTAGCGCATCGCGTTCAGGCGCGCGCGCTTCTTGCAATCCGACTTGATGACGATCCACGGCGCGTCCGAGGTGTCGGTGTGCAGGAACATCGACTCCTTGGCGCGGGTGTAGTCGTCCCACTTGTCCAGCGAGGCGACGTCGATCGGCGACAGCTTCCACTGCTTGAGCGGGTGGGCGCGGCGCTCCTTGAAGCGGCGGCGCTGCTCGTCGCGGCTGACCGAGAACCAGAACTTGAACAGGTGCACGCCGCTGCGCACGAGATGGCGCTCGAACTCCGGCGCCTGGCGCATGAACTCGTCGTACTCGTTGTCCGAGCAGAAGCCCATCACGCGTTCGACGCCGGCGCGGTTGTACCAGCTGCGGTCGAAGAGCACGATCTCGCCGCGCGTCGGCAGGTGCTGGATGTAGCGCTGGAAGTACCACTGGCCGCGTTCGACGTCGCTGGGCTTCTCCAGCGCGACGACCCGCGCGCCGCGCGGGTTCAGGTGCTCCATGAAACGTTTGATCGTGCCGCCCTTGCCGGCGGCGTCGCGGCCCTCGAACAGGATGACGACACGCTGGCCGGTCTCCTTGACCCAGGCCTGCAGCTTCAGCAGCTCGACCTGCAGCCGGTACTTCTGGCGCTCGTAGCTGCGCCGCGACATCAGGTTCTTGTACGGGTAGCCGCCGTCGCGCCAGCCGGGGCGCAGCTCGAGGTCGGGGTCGACGCCCTCGGGGACGACGGTCTCGCGTGCGAACAGCAGCCGGCGCAGCGCCTTGGCCTCGTCGGGCGAGGCGCCGGCGATCAGCGCCTGCATCTGGCGCAGCCACTCGCCATCGGGGCCGGCATCGCCGTTGGCGTGCGCGGCCAGCACGTCCTTCAGTGCCATCGCGGTCGCGGTCTGGTGGCGCTCGGCGGCGCGCTGCACGACGCTGGCCTCGATGGCCGGCGCCGACAGCGTCGGCGCGGTGTCGCCGCTGGCGACGGCACGCGGGCGACGGGGGCGTCGCGCAGGCTTGGGGGGCGGGGGGCTTGCGGCAGAATCCTGGGCCATGAGACGCGCTCGCGACGTTTCGACCTGCCCATGATCGACCGTCCAGCCGAGCTGTCAATTATCTTGAGTCAAGCCGTCGACCTCGTTCCCGCCGCACTTCACGGCAGCCTCGGCGTCTTCACCGACATCGACGACACGCTGACCGCCGACGGCCGCCTCGACGCGCCGGCCGCCGCCGCGCTGGCCGATCTGCGTGCCGCCGGCGTGCCGGTGATCGCGATCACCGGGCGGCCGCTGGGCTGGTGCCTGCCGCTGCTGGGGGCCTGGCCGCTGGACGCGATGGTTGCCGAGAACGGCGGCGCGGCGCTGATCCCCGACGGCGACGGTGCCCGCGTCGAGTTCGCCCAGCCCGCGGCCGAACGCGTGCACAACGCCGAGCGCCTGCGCGCCGCCGCGGCGCGCGTGTTGCACGAGGTGCCGGGCGCGACGCTGGCGCGCGACAGCGACGGCCGCGTCACCGACATCGCCGTCGACCATTCCGAGTTCGCCCGGCTGGACGAGGCGCAGATCGAGACCGTCGTGCGCCTGATGCGCGACGAAGGCCTCACCGCCACCGTCAGCTCGATCCACGTCAACGGCTGGATCGGCACGCACACCAAGCTGAGCGCGGCGCACTGGATGCTGCGCCGGCTGTACGGCCGCGAGCTGGCCGGCGAGATCGACCGCTGGGTCTACGTCGGCGACTCGACCAACGACCAGCTGATGTTCGGGGCCTTCGAGCGTTCGGTCGGCGTCGCCAACCTGCGGCGTTTCGCCGCCCAGCTGCACACCTGGCCGCGCTGGATCACGCGCGGCGAGCGCGGCGCCGGCTTCGCCGAGGTCGCGCAGGCGGTGATCGCCGGCTTCGGGCGCTGATCAGGCCAGCGCCAGCGGGCCCAGGCGGCGGTACGGCGCCTCGATCAGCTCGCGGTGGTGCCAGCCGCGCGCCGAGCGGATCGGGTACTCGGCGGCGTACTGGCCGTCCTCGGACGCCAGCTCGACGTAGAGCACCGGGCGGCGCTTGATCTTGCGTTCGCAGACGTAGACGAACAGCGCCTCGGGCCGCGGCTCGGCCAGCAGCTCGGCCAGCGTCGCGCGGCGCAGGCCGTTGTCGGCCAGGCGTTCCGGGTCCGACGCGGTGCCGGCCACCGGCGCGATCCAGGTCGAGCCCAGCAGCTCGCCGGGGATGCAGGGGTCCATCTCGATGCCGTACAGCTGGCCCTCGATGGTCATGCCGCGGCGCACGTTGGCCTGCAGCGGGCGGAACAGCTCGCGGAAGACGATGTTGATGTCCGCCGACTCCATGAAGCGGTGCTGGCGGTCGCCACGGTGCTCGTGCAGCGGGGCGCCGAAGAGGTCGTCGAGGTGGGCCATGCCTGACTTTCGGCTGTCCGGCGAAGTCGTTGAGCGGGAAAAGCCGGGCAAAGGTCGCGTTGTGTCGCGCGACAAGCGGCCCGCGGCATGCCTGCGGCGACAATCCGGGCCCTCCGTCCGACTTCCGCCCCATCCGTCATGAGCACCGTCATCGGCACGCCGCTGTCCCCGTCCGCCACCCGTGTCCTGCTGCTGGGCAGCGGCGAACTCGGCAAGGAGGTGCTGATCGCGCTGCAGCGCCTGGGCGTCGAGACGATCGCCGTCGACCGCTACGAGAACGCGCCCGGCCAGCAGGTCGCGCACCACGCGCGCACGATCACGATGAGCGACCCGGAGCAGCTGCGTGCGCTGCTCGAGGCCGAGAAGCCGCAGCTCGTCGTGCCCGAGATCGAGGCCATCGCGACACCGGTGCTCGAGCAGCTGGAGGCCGAAGGCCGCATCCGCTGCATCCCGACGGCGCGCGCCGCGCGGCTGACGATGGACCGCGAAGGCATCCGCCGCCTGGCCGCCGAGACGCTGGGCCTGCCGACCAGCCCCTACCGCTTCTGCGACTCGCTGGAAGAACTGCAGGCCGCGATCGACGGCGGCATCGGCTATCCCTGCGTCGTCAAGCCGGTGATGAGTTCCAGCGGCAAGGGTCAGAGCAAGATCGACGGCCCCGACGGCGTGAAGAAGGCCTGGGACTACGCGATGGCCGGCGGCCGTGTCGCCGGCGGCCGCATCATCGTCGAAGGCTTCATCGATTTCGACTACGAGATCACCCAGCTCACCGTGCGCGCGCTGGGCGCCGACGGCCAGCCGCAGACGCATTTCTGCGACCCGATCGGCCACGTCCAGGTCAGCGGCGACTACGTCGAGAGCTGGCAGCCGCATCCGATGAGCCCGGCGGCGCTGGCCGCCTCGCGCGACATCGCCAAGAAGATCACCGACGACCTGGGCGGCCTGGGCCTGTTCGGCGTCGAGCTCTTCGTCAAGGGCGACCAGGTCTGGTTCAGCGAGGTCAGCCCGCGGCCGCACGACACCGGCATGGTGACGATGGCCACGCAGTGGCAGAACGAGTTCGAGCTGCACGCGCGCGCCATCCTCGGCCTGCCGGTCGACGCCTCGCTGAAGAGCCCGGGCGCCAGCGCCGTGGTCTACGGCGGTGTCGACGCCGCCGGCATCGTCTTCGACGGCGTCGCCGACGCGCTGGCCGTGCCGGGCAGCGATCTGCGCCTGTTCGGCAAGCCCGAGAGCTTCAGCAAGCGCCGCATGGGCGTGGCGCTGGTGCACGCCGACGACGTCGACACGGCGCGCGAACGCGCCAAGCTCGCAGCGTCGAAGGTCCGGCCGCGGGTGGCCTGAGTCGGGAAGGCCGGGAAGGCCGGGGTCAGGTCTTGTGAGACCTGACCCCTCTTGCCGCGGCGGGGCGTGCAGCCCGGCAGCGCCGCCGCTTTTCCTGCGCCAACGAAAACGCCGGCGCGAGGCCGGCGTCGGGTGCAGCGGAGGTCCGCGAAAAGCTGGGGTCAGGTCTCGTGAGACCTGACCCCTCTTGCCTGACCCCTCTTGCCGCGGCGGGGCTTACAGCCCGGCGGCTGCGCGAAGCGCCGCAGCCTTATCCGTGCGCTCCCACGTGAATTCCGGCTCTTCGCGGCCGAAGTGGCCGTAGGCGGCGGTCTTCTCGTAGATCGGGCGCAGCAGGTCGAGCATCTGGATGATGCCCTTCGGACGCAGGTCGAAGTGGGTCTCGACCAGCTTGGCGATCTCGGCGTCGGAGATGACGCCGGTGCCTTCGGTGTAGACCGTGATGTTCATCGGCTTGGCGACGCCGATCGCGTAGGCGACCTGCACCTGGCACTGGCGCGCCAGGCCGGCGGCGACGACGTTCTTGGCGACGTAGCGCGCGGCGTAGGCGGCCGAGCGGTCGACCTTGGACGGGTCCTTGCCCGAGAACGCGCCACCGCCGTGCGGGCAGGCGCCGCCGTAGGTGTCGACGATGATCTTGCGGCCGGTCAGGCCGCAGTCGCCTTGCGGGCCGCCGATGACGAAGCGGCCGGTCGGGTTGACCAGGTAGCGCGTGTCCTGCAGCCATTCCTTGGGCAGCACCGGCTTGATGATCTCCTCGATGACGGCCTCGTAGAAGCTGGCCTTCAGCTTGGTGGCGGTCTCGCTCTGGTCGGGGTGGTGCTGGGTCGACAGCACGACGGTGTCGATCGAGTGCGGCTTGCCGTCGACGTAGCGCATCGTCACCTGGCTCTTGGCGTCGGGGCGCAGGAAGGGCAGCTTGCCGTTCTTGCGCAGCTCGGCCTGGCGCTCGACGAGGCGGTGCGCGTAGTAGATCGGCGCCGGCATCAGCTCGGGCGTCTCGTCGCAGGCGTAGCCGAACATCAGGCCCTGGTCGCCGGCGCCGGTGTTCAGGTGGTCGTCGGACGCGTGGTCCACGCCCTGGGCGATGTCGTTGCTCTGCTTGTCGTAGGCGACGAGCACCGCACAGCCCTTGTAGTCGATGCCGTAGTCGGTGTTGTCGTAGCCGATGCGCTTGATCGTGTCGCGCGCGACCTGGATGTAGTCGACGTGCGCGTTGGTCGTGATCTCGCCGGCCAGCACCACGAGGCCGGTGTTGGTCAGCGTCTCGGCGGCCACGCGGCTGCGCGGGTCCTGCTTGAAGATCGCGTCGAGGATCGCGTCCGAGATCTGGTCGGCCACCTTGTCGGGATGGCCTTCGGAGACGGATTCGGAGGTGAAGAGGAAATCGTTCGCCACTGCTGAAAAGCTCCTGTCTGTCTGTCTATCGAACCCTGACTTCGCGATCGTCGGGGTCAGATGCATCTGGAGCCGCGGCGAACGCTTTAGCGGATTTGTTGAGCCAACACCACCCGAAGCGGCGTCTCGCCCGGCGAGGCCTCGGTATCCTTCGGCTCCCGCGTCGCCCCGCAAGTTGTCCTGTTAACTCGGCGACGGCCGGATCATACAAGCATGTTTTTCCTGGTTCGCTGGCTGTCTCGCCGTTCCTTGCGTTTTCTCCACGTCCTGGGCGCTTTCCTTGGCTGGCTGGTCTACTGGGCTTCGCCGTCCTACCGCCGCCGCCTGGACGCCAATGCTGCGCTGGCCGGGCTGACCGCGGCCGAGCGCCGCGAGGCGGTGGCCGATGCCGGCCGCCTGGTGATGGAGGTGCCGCGCCTGTGGCTGCGCCCGCGCGAGCAGCCGATCGCCGACCCGGTGCGCTGGGAAGGCGCCGAGCTGATGGAGTCGCTGCTGGGCCGCGGCAAGGGCCTGGTGCTGCTGACGCCGCACATGGGCAGCTTCGAGATCGCCGCCCAGGCCTACGCCGAACGTTTCGGCGCGCGCCAGCCGCTGACCGTGCTCTACCGCCCGGCGCGCAAGCAGCTGCTGCGCGAGCTGGAGGAGACCGCACGCGCGCGCCCGGCGCTGGCCACCGCACCGGCCACGCTGGCCGGCGTGCGCCAGATGCTGCGGGCGCTGAAGAAGGGCGAGACCGTGGGCCTGCTGCCCGACCAGGTGCCGCCCGAAGGCCAGGGGGTCTGGGCGCCGTTCTTCGGCCAGCCCGCCTACACGATGACGCTGGCCGCGCGCCTGGTGCAGCAGACCGGCGCCGCGGTGGCCATCCTCTGGGCCGAACGCCTGCCGCGTGGTGCCGGTTACGTGGTGCGCCTGATGCCGATGCCGGTGCCGCTGCCCGAGGACGGCGGCGACGAAGCGGGTGCGATCGCCGTCAACCGCTCGATGGAAGCCGTCATCCGCCTCAAGCCCACGCAGTACCTGTGGGGCTACCACCGCTACAAGGCGCCGCGCAGCGGCGCGTCCTCATGACTCTGCTGTCCCGCGCCGTGCTGGCGCTCGTCTGGTTGCTGCATTGGCTGCCGCTGGGGGTGCAGGCCGCGCTCGGCCGCGGCCTCGGCGCCCTGTTCTTCCGCCTCGCCGGCTCGCGCCGGCGCATCGCGCTGCGCAACCTGGAGCTGTGTTTCCCCGACAAGCCCGCCGCCGAGCGCGAGCGCATCGCGCGCGAGCACTTCGGCTGGCTCGGCCGCAGCCTCATCGAACGCGGCCTGCTCTGGTACGCCAGCCCCGAGCGCCTGAAGCGCCTGATCCACGTCGAAGGCCAGGTGCAACTGGCCGACGAGAGCGAGCGCCCGGTGATGTGGCTGGTGCCGCACTTCCTGGCGCTGGACGTCGCCGGCGCCGCCACGCAGCTGTTCCAGCAGCGCTGGGTGGCCTCGATCTACCAGCGCCAGAGCAATGCGGTGATGGACGCGGCGATGCGCGCCGGGCGGCTGCGCTTCGGGCGCGGCGAGGTGTTCTCGCGCCAGGAGAGCGCGCTGCCGCTGGTGCGTGCCGTCAAACGCGGCGCGGCCTTCTTCAACCTGCCCGACATGGACTTCGGCCGCCGCGAGGCGGTGTTCGTGCCGTTCTTCGGCGTGCCGGCGGCGACGCTGACGGCGCCGTCGAAGATGGCGCGCGGGCTGAAGATGACGGTGCAGCCGGTGGTCGCCGAGTTCCTGCCCGGCGGTGCCGGCTACCGCGTGCGTTTCCTGCCCCCGTTCACCGACTGGCCCAGCGACGACGCCGAGGCCGACGCCCGGCGCATGAACGAGTGGATCGAGAGCGAGGTCGTGCGCAACCCGTCGCAGTACCTCTGGGTGCACAAGCGGTTCAAGACCCGCCCCGAGGGCGAGCCCGGGCTGTACACGAAGCGATAATCCGCCGATGCGACTGCGCTTCACCAAGATGCACGGCGCCGGCAACGACTTCGTCGTGCTCGACGCCACCGGCGCGCCGCTGGCGCTGTCGCGCGAGCAGATCCGCCGGCTGGGTGACCGCCGCTTCGGCGTCGGCGCCGACCAGATCCTCGTCATCGAGCGCAGCACGACGCCCGGCGTCGACTTCCGCTACCGCATCTTCAACAACACCGGCGACGAGGTCGAGCAGTGCGGCAACGGCTCGCGCTGCTTCGTGCGCTACGTCGTCGACCACGGCCTGACCGACAAGACGACGATCCGCGTCGAGACCGTCAACAACCTGCTCGAGCTGTCGCTGGCCGCCGACGGCCGCGTGCGTGTCGACATGAACCGCCCCGTCTTCGACCTGGCGCGTGTGCCCTTCGACGCCAGCGGGCTGACGCCGCGCCTCGTCAACGGCTTCGAGCTCTGGCCGCTGGCCGACGCCGGAGTCGAGGTCGCCGTGCTGTCGATGGGCAACCCGCACGCGGTGATGCGTGTAGCCGACGTCGACGCCGCGCCGGTGGCCGCCGTCGGCCCGCGGGTCGAAAGCCATGCGCGCTTCCCGCGCCGCGTCAACGCCGGCTTCCTGCAGGTCTTGTCGCGCAGCGAGGTCAAGCTGCGTGTCTACGAACGCGACGCCGGCGAGACGCTGGCCTGCGGCACCGGCGCCTGCGCCGCGGTCGTCGCCGGCATCCGCCTGGGCTGGCTGGACCGCCGTGTCGAGGTGCACGCGCGCGGCGGCGACCTGCTGATCGAGTGGCCCGACGACAGCGCCTCGGTGCTGATGACCGGCCCTGCCGTGACCGTCTTCGAAGGAGAAATCGAGCTGTGAACCTCCAGGGCATCACCGAGAACGACATCGCCGAGTACCTGGCCAACACGCCCGGCTTCTTCGAGCGCCACGCCGAGCTGCTGTCCAGCGTGCAGCTCACCAGCCCGCACGGCCAGCGCGCCGTCTCGCTGCAGGAGCGGCAGATGGAAATGCTGCGCGACCGCATCAAGGGCCTGGAGATGCGCATCGTCGAGATGATCCGGCACAGCCAGGAGAACGTCGGCATCGCCGAACGCCTGCACCGCTGGACACGCGCGCTGCTCGTCACCGCCGACGCCGCCGCGCTGCCCGCGGTTCTGGTCGACGAGCTGCAGCACCAGTTCATGATCCCGCAGGCCGCGCTGCGGCTGTGGAACGTCGCCCCGGCGCACGAAGGCCAGCGCTTCAGCGAGCCGGTCAGCGACGACGTGAAGAGCTTCGCCGACAGCCTGTCGCAGCCGTACTGCGGCGTGAACGCCGGTTTCGAGGCCGTGAGCTGGCTGCCCGAGCCGGGCGCCATCGCCTCGGTGGCGCTGATCCCGCTGCGCGGCGCGGCCGGCAGCTTCGGCCTGCTGATCCTGGGCTCGCCCGACCCGACGCGCTACAGCGCCGACATGGGCACCGAGTTCCTGGTGCGCATCGGTGATACCGCGGGAGCGGCTCTCTCGCGTCTGACGGCCTGAGCCCGGCGATGGACGCCACGCTGCCCGACGACGTGCAGCGCTGGCTGGACCACCTGGGCGTCGAGCGGCGGCTGGCGCCGCGCACGCTGGCGCTGTACCGCGACGCCCTCGGCCGGCTGGCGGCCTCGGCCGCAGCCGACGGTGTCGAACTGCGCGCCGCCCAGCCGCACCATGTGCGCCGCTGGATGGCGCAGCTGCGCACCGCCGGCCTCGCGCCGCGCAGCATCGCGCTGGTGCTGTCGGCCTGGCGCGGGCTGTACCGCTGGTGGGGCCGCGAAGGGCTGGTGCCGGCGAATCCGGTCGACGGCCTGAAGGCGCCCAAGACCGGCAAGCCGCTGCCCAAGGCGCTGCCGGTCGACCAGGCCGTCGCGCTGGCCGAACACGAGAACGAAGACGGCGACGCCCGCCTGGCGGCACGCGACCACGCGATCGTCGAGCTGCTCTACGGCTGCGGGCTGCGCATCGGCGAGCTGCTGGCGCTGGACCTCGCACCGTCGGCCGGCGCCGCCGGCTGGATCGACGCCGAAGACGCCAGCGCCCACGTGCTCGGCAAGGGCCGCAAGCGCCGCAGCGTGCCGGTGGGCGCGAAGGCGCTGGAGGCGCTGGCCGCCTGGCTGGCGGTGCGAGGGCAACTGGCCGCGGCCGGCGAGCCGGCGCTCTTCGTCAGCCGGCGTGGCGAACGCCTGTCGCAAGGCGCGCTGCGCGCGCGCTTGAAGCAGATCGCACTGCAGGCCGGGCTGCCGACGCACGTGCACCCGCACATGCTGCGCCACAGCTATGCCAGCCATCTGCTGCAGAGCAGCGGCGACCTGCGCGCGGTGCAGGAGCTGCTGGGCCACGCCAGCATCTCGACGACCCAGGTCTACACCCAGCTCGACTTCCAGCACCTTGCCAGAGCCTACGACGCCGCGCATCCGCGCGCCAAACGCAAGACGCCCGAAGGCGGCTGAGGCCGCGCCGGCGGTCTGGGGTCGGCGGTCTGGGGTCAGGTCTCGCAAGACCTGACCCCGTTCTTCCGCTCTTCAGCGGCCGTCAGGGGTCAGGTCTCACGAGACCTGACCCCGTTCCTCCCGTTCCTCCGAGACCTGACCCCGTTCCTCTGACCCCGTTCTTCAGGGCGCGGCGACAATCGCGCCCATGAAAACGATCCGACTGCGCGAAGGCAAGGAGCGCTCGCTGCAGCGCCGCCACCCCTGGGTGTTCCAGGGCAGCATCGAAAAAGGCAAGGCCGACGCCGGCGAGACCGTGCGGGTGGATGCCGCCGACGGCAGCTTCCTCGCCTGGGGTGCTTACAGCCCGAACTCGACGATCCGCGTGCGCGCCTGGAGCTTCGAGGCCAGCGAACGCATCGACGCCGACTTCTTCCAGCGCCGCATCGCGCGTGCGCTCGCGCTGCGTGCGCGTCTGCCGGTGGCCAGCGACGGCGTGCGCTTGATCCACGGCGAAGCCGACGGCCTGCCGGGCCTCGTCGTCGACCGCTACGGCGACCTGCTGTCGGTGCAGTTCCTGTCGGTGGGCAGCGTGCGCTGGAAGGACGTGATCGCCGACGCGCTGATGGCGCAGACCGGCGCGCGCGGCCTGTACGAACGCTCCGACGCCAGCGTGCGTTCGCTCGAAGGCCTGGAGCCGGTGACCGGCTGGCTGCGCGGCGGCGGCGGCACCGAGGTGACGATCCGCGAACACGGCTGGAAGCTGACGCTGGACGTGGCCACCGGCCACAAGACCGGCTTCTATCTCGACCAGCGCGACAACCGCGCGCGTTTTGCCGAGCTGGTGCGCCAGCAGGGCGCCCAGCGTGTGCTGAACTGCTTCTGCTACACCGGCGGCTTCAGCGTCGCGGCGCTGGCCGGCGGTGCGCGCCACGTCACCAGCATCGACTCGTCGGCGCCGGCGCTGGAGCGGGTGCAGGCCCACGTCGAGCTGAACGGCTTCGACGCCGCGCGCAGCCGCACGCAGGACGCCGACGTCAACCAGTTCCTGCGCGATGAGCTGAAGGCGGGGCAGCGTTACGACGCCATCGTGCTCGACCCGCCGAAGTTCGCGCCCACCGCGGCGCACGCCGAGCGCGCGTCGCGCGCCTACAAGGACATCAACCGCCTGGCGCTGAAGCTGCTGGAGCCGGGCGGGCTGCTGCTGACCTTCAGCTGCTCGGGCGGCATCAGCGCCGACCTGTTCCACAAGATCGTCGCCGGCGCGGCGATGGACGCCGGTGTCGACGGCGCGATCCTGGCCCGGCTGGAAGGCACGCCCGACCACCCGACGACGCTGTTCTTCCCCGAAGGCGAGTACCTGAAGGGGCTGGCGATCGTCAGGCAGTAGCGCCGGCGTTCAGCGGCCGCTCGGGGTCAGGTCCCGCAGGACCTGACCCCAGACTTCAGCGGCCGCGCACCAGTGGCTGCTCGAGGCTGCTCGGGGTCAGGTCCTGAGGGACCTGACCCCAGGCTTCCAGGCTTCCCCAGGCTTCCAGGCTTCTGACCCCAGGCTTCAAGCCTTCCTGGCCTCACCGCCCCCCGCGCACCATCGCCATCACCTTCTGCACGTCCAGCGTGCGCGCCTGCTGCTGGATCTGCGGCGCGTACTGGCTCTGCATGCCGCGCGCCTGCTGCAGCAGCTCGGTGTAGGTGCTGCGCAGCATCTCGGTGGAGAAGGTGCGCCCGCCGGCGTAGTAACGCTTGGCGACCTGGCCCAGCGCCCAGGTCGTCGCGAAGCTCAGCCCTGAGCTGACGGCCTGCTTGCCCAGGCCGCCGAGCAGCCCGCCGCCGACGCGCCCGAGCAGGCCGCCCAGCAGCTTGCGCCCGGCCTGTTCCAGGTACTGCGAGGTGAGGCCCACGCCGGCGGTGGCCAGGAAGTCCTTCACGTGGCCGCTGTCCAGCGGGTAGCCGTAGGCCAGGCCGACGCGGTGCACCAGCTTCATCTGCAGCGGGATGATGGCCAGCGTCGACAGCGACTCCGGCAGCAGCTCCAGCGCGCCGTTCAAGATCGCGGCGTTGAGGATCGCGCGGTCGAGCTCGGCCTCGTCGACCGCGGGCCGGGCCGGGCGCGCCACGGTGTCCGCCGCGGCCGTCGGCGCAGCCGTCTCCACCACCTCGCCGGCGACGTCCGCCGACGCCAGCGTCTCGGCCTGCGCCGCGTAGGCGCCGGCCTCGCCGTCGTCGAGGCCGAGACGACGCGCCAGGTCGGCGAGGAAGGCGCGCTCGGCATCGCTCTGCGTGCCGTCGGCGTCGCAGACGCCCACCGCCATCTCGTAGGCCAGCTGGCGCGCGTCGGCGCTGCTCAGCGCGGCGGCGGCCGCGGCCACGTCCACACGCTTGAGCAGCACGTCCTGCACCAGCGACGGTAGGTCGACCGCCGCGTCCTGCGCCAGGCCTTCGGCGATGCGGCGGATCTGTTCACGCTCGCGTTCGTGCTTGCGGCCGTCGGCGAAGGCGGCGAGCAGGGCGATCGTCAGGACGGCGCGGGTGTCGGCGGTGTTCATCGGGCGGTGGCAGCGGGTGGTGACGCGCGCACTCTAGCGAGCGCGCTTTGTCCGCTGCGCCGCGGGTGCTTGGCGCTCAGCGCGCCGGCGCCGGCAGCGGCAGCCGCGGGTCGAACTTGGCGCGCTTGACGCTGAAGAAAGCCTTCACGTTGCGCACGTTGGCGTCCTGCGTGAACAGGCGCTGCACCAGCGCGTGGTAGCCGGCCATGTCGGCGGCGTGCACGACGAGCACGAAGTCCGGCCCCGGCGACACGCGGTAGCACTGCTGCACCGCGGCGTCGCCGGCGACACGGGCCTCGAAGGCGTCCAGGTGCTCGGCGCCCTGGCGGTCCAGCGTGATCTCCACCAGCGCCGTCAGCCCGGCGCCCAGGCGTTCGGGCGAGAGCAGCGCGACGCGGCGCTCGATGACGCCGCCGTCGACCAGCCGCCGCACGCGCCGCAGCGCCGTCGCCGGCGAGGTGTGGGCACGTTCGGCGAGCGCCTGGTTGGACAGCGAGGCGTCGTCCTGCAGCAGCTCGAGCAGGCGGTAGTCGGTGGCGTCGAGATCCATGACGAAAGGATATGCCATCCGATGTTAAGTAGCGAAAGAAAATGCTGATGCCTCATTCGTGTGGGTGAATCGTTCACGATCACGCCATCAATGAACGAAAACTTCATCCGCCCCGGCCTAGCATCCCGCCACCGAAGTACGAAAGGTTGAACCCATGTGCGGCATCGTCGGCGCGGTCAGCACGCGCAACATCGTCCCGATCCTGATCGAAGGCCTGAAGCGGCTGGAGTACCGCGGCTACGACTCCTGCGGCGTGGCCGTGCACCAGGACGGCGAACTGCGCCGCGCGCGCAGCACCTCGCGCGTGGCCGAGCTGGAGACCAACGTCGCGCATGACGGCATCACCGCCACCACCGGCATCGCCCACACGCGCTGGGCGACGCACGGCGCGCCGGCGGTGCACAACGCCCATCCGCACTTCTCGGCCGGCCCCGGCGCCGACGGCCCGGGCCGGATCGCGCTGGTGCACAACGGCATCATCGAGAACCACGACGAGCTGCGTGCCGAGCTGCAGCAGCGCGGCTACGTCTTCGCCAGCCAGACCGACACCGAGGTCATCGCCCACCTGGTGCACCGCTATTACGAAGGCGACCTGCTCGAAGCCGTGCAGCGTGCGCTGCCGCGGCTGCGCGGCGCCTACGCGATCGCCGTCTTCTGCCGTGACGAGCCGCACCGCGTGGTCGGTGCGCGCCAGGGGTCGCCGCTGGTGCTGGGGGTCGGCGAAGGCGAGAACTTCGTCGCCTCCGACGCGATGGCGCTGGCCGGCGTCACCGAACGCATCGTCTACCTGGAAGAAGGCGACGTCGTCGACCTGCAGCTGGGCCGGGTGTGGATCAGCGCCGCCGACGAGCAGGGCCGCTACCGCGCCGTCGAGCGCGAGGTGCGCACCGTCGCCGCCTACAGCGGCGCCGCCGAGCTGGGCCCGTACCGGCACTACATGCAGAAGGAGATCTTCGAGCAGCCCAAGGCCATCGCCGACACGCTGGACGCGGTGCCCGGCATCAGCCCCGAGCTGTTCGGCGACGGCGCCTACCGCATCTTCAAGGAAGTCGACCGCGTGCTGATCCTGGCCTGCGGCACCAGCTACTACGCCGGCAGCACCGCGCGCTACTGGCTGGAGTCGGTGGCCGGCATCCCGACGACGGTGGAGATCGCCAGCGAGTACCGCTACCGCGACAGCGTGCCCGACCCGCGCACGCTGGTCGTCACCATCAGCCAGAGCGGCGAGACCGCCGACACGCTGGCCGCGCTGAAGCACGCGCGCAGCCTGGGCATGAAGCACACGCTGACGATCTGCAACGTCGCCACCAGCGCGATGGTGCGCGAGTGCGAGCTGGCCTACGTCACGCGCGCCGGCGTCGAGATCGGCGTGGCCAGCACCAAGGCCTTCACGACCCAGCTCGTCGCGCTGTACCTGCTGACGCTGGCGCTGGCGCAGGTGAAGGGCAGGCTGACCGACGAGCAGGAAGCCGCGGAGCTGAAGGCGCTGCGCCACCTGCCGCTGGCGCTGCAGGCCGTGCTGGCGCTGGAGCCGCAGGTCATCGCCTGGAGCGAAGACTTCTCGCGCAAGGAGAACGCGCTGTTCCTGGGCCGTGGGCTGCATTACCCGATCGCGCTGGAAGGCGCGCTGAAGCTCAAGGAGATCAGCTACATCCACGCCGAGGCCTACCCGGCCGGCGAGCTGAAGCACGGCCCGCTGGCCCTGGTGACCGAGCAGATGCCGGTGGTGACGGTGGCGCCGAACGACGCGCTGCTGGAGAAGCTGAAGAGCAACATGCAGGAAGTGCGCGCCCGCGCCGGCCAGCTCTACGTCTTCGCCGACGCCGACAGCCAGATCGCCAGCGACACCGGCGTGCACGTCATCCGCATGCCCGAGCACTACGGGCGGCTGTCGCCCATCCTGCACGTGGTGCCGCTGCAGCTGCTGGCGTACCACGCGGCTTGTGCGCGGGGGACGGATGTGGACAAGCCGCGGAATTTGGCCAAGTCGGTGACGGTGGAGTAGGGGCGGCGCAGCCTGGTTCCCAACCCAATTTCACGGAGTCCGTGTGCCAAAGCCGCTCTCGGCGCTGCTACGACGTCCAGGCGCTGGCCATGAGGGTCGCGAAGTCGCGCCTTGAAAGCACGGCGACGCATTCACGCCAGTCCTTCTCGGGCGATTGCATCGTCGCCGTGTAGCGGAGATCGAAGCCGGTGGCCTCGCGCTGGGCATTGATGTACTCGTCCATCTTTTCGCCCAGCGCCTCGATGTCGTCGATCCACTCGTCCTTGATGGTGTCCGGAATGGAACCGAAGAGGTCGTAGCGGTCGCGCATGCGCTCCGAGAGGCGGTCGTAGATCTTCTCGTCGACGGTTTGCTCGTTGACCAAGTTGAGCATGTCAACGGTGTCGCGCTTCTGGCCAAAGCGCTTGATGCGGCCGATGCGCTGTTCCAGCCGCGTCGGATTCCAAGGCAAGTCAACGTTCACCAGCGTGCCCAGGGTCTGCAGATTCAGGCCCTCGCAGGCGGCATCCGTGGCCACCATGATCCGGATCTGGTGCTCGGCCACCATCTTCTTGAGCGTCTCGCGTTCGCACGACACGCTGTCGCCGCGCTGGTAGAGCCGGCTGCGTCCGGCACCTGCGTACAGACCGATCGCTTCGGCTGGGTAGCGTCGGGCAAGCTGTTCTGCCAACCAGCGTGCGGTGTCGTAGTACTGGCTGAAGACAATCACGCCGAGCTCCAGCCACTTCTCGCGGTCCAGGTAGTACAGCAATGCGGCGAGTTTGGGGTCGGCATCGATCCGCTCCAGCCGGTTCAGCAGCCGTTCCAGGGCTTCGCGCTCGTTGCTTGTATCAACGGCCAGTTCTGCGTAGCCCTCGTCTTTCTCCTCGCTCAGGGTCTGGCCTTGCAGCAGCGCTCGCACCGTGTTCAGGCCAGCGTGGATGGACGAGCAAATGCGCTGCTCGACCAGGTTCTTCATGAACCCCCCGCCGCCACGCTTGCTCAGTGCTTTGCCGAAGGCGCGGGCCTCACGGTACGCCTCTCGGAAGTCCTCGCTGGTGCGCAGCGCCTTGGCCTCGAACAACGCGTCGAAGCCCTGGGGCTCACGGACGAGCTGTCGGTCGGGATGCACATCCACGCCCACCCGTGTCAGCAGGCCTGCGTCTTCCAGGCTGACGCGTTTGCGCAGCACCACATGACGCACCAAGGCGTTCTCGCGCTGGAAGAAGGTGGCGCCCGACACCTGCCGGTGCAGCTCGTCTTCCAGGATCTCGCGGGTGTCTACGCTCAGGTCTGCCAGTGACCGGGCAGTCTGGCTCTCGCCGTTGACCAGCCCCAGATCCTGGCGGATCGCGCTGAACAGTCGCCTTGCGCGCGGTTCGCGCGTGGCGTCCACCAGCGGCAGAGGTGACCGCAACAGCTCCCAAGCGTGCTCGGCGGAGGTCACCTCCTGCCGACCCGACAGAATCTCCAGCACCGCTTCGGCCCGGTGCCAGGCTGCGAGTTCGTTCCCCAACACGAAGTTGCCGCGCCCCTGGTGCAGGATGCCGATCAGATCCCAGAGGTCCTGCGGTTGAGTCTGGATGGGCGTCGCGGTGCCCAGTAGCACATGCTCCGACCGGGCCGCGATCTCGCGCATGAAGGCCAGCAACTCGTTGGGCGTGCCCGCGTCAACACCGAAGCCTCGCCGGGTGCGGGCCTTGTGCGCCTCGTCCAGGATCACCAGGCCGAAGCGCAGGCCCAGCAGATGCTGCTTCTCAACCGACTGCCGCATCATCAACCCAGTCGAGACGATACCGATGCGCAGCGGGCAGCGCGCGATGTGCTCTCGGCCTGCCGGCGAGATGGCGCGATCCTGATCGTCGAGCCACACCTTGTGCAAAGTGTCCCAGCGCGCGCACGGGATGCCCAGCTTGTCCAGCATCTCGGTCTGCCACTGCTCGCACAGCGTGGCCGGGGCAAAGATCACTACGGGTCGCCGCGCTTGCTGTTCGCGGTCGGCTAGCAGGCACAGTGTCAGCGCCGCGGTTCCCAGCGACAGCGTCTTGCCCAGGCCGACTTCATCGGCCAGCAACAGGCGCACCACTTTGTGCAGCTGATAGTGGTGCAGGCACTCGCTGACGAAGCCCTGCTGCCACGGCTGGAGCGCCAGTCCCTCGCGGTACAGCGGAGACTCGACCAGCGCAGCCGGCGCCACGTCGCCGTCGTCCTCGATTTCGTCGAACACCACCTCGCGGCGGTAGCCGCGTCGGTGCACTTCGCGGATCACCGCCTCGGGCAGTGGGCGCGCAGCGTTCCATAGGAACTCGAACTCGCTCTCGATCCAGGCCACTCCCTCGGGTGATTCGTCTTCCCACAGGATCTCGTAGTGGCGCTGCCAGCCGCTGCGGGTTTCGTTCATCGAGCCGATGAAGCCCAGCTTGCGTCCATCAGCCAGCTCGATGACTCCGGCCTTGCCGTGCACGAAGCCGCACACGCTGTCGGGTGCCACGCGCACCGCCTGGCCGTGCCGCTGCAGGAAGGCATCCAAACGGCGATAGCGGTCGCGGTTCAGCAGCGCCTCGGCCTCGATGGCCTTCTCGTTCCAGCGGCCCATCATGCGCGCCTCGCGCAGCTGGGCAACCTTCAGGTCGTCGGGGTGGATGTCGACGTTGCAGACGATACGAACCTGCGGAATGTCTTCCAGCAGCTCGTGCGCCACCTCGAACAGCGAGCTGGTGAAGTAGCCCGCGATGCGCGTGTAGCTGCGTGCGCCTTTCAGGTGCTCCAGCAGAAAGCTGCTATCCAGCCGGTGCGTGCGCGACGAGAAGCGCCGGATCGACATCCTTGACTCAGTGTCCCGGCCGCACGCCGCCTCTGCGTCCCAAGCCGAAGCCGACCCGGTACAGGTCGGGCATGTCGACTCGCCCATCCCTTCGCGTGACCAAGATGCCTAGTCTTTCCAGATCAAGTCGAACGCCATCCCAGCCCTTCTCCCGATGCTGAGGGGGAAGGTGTTCAGAGTGAAGGTCCGAAGGACCGTTGGGAAATGCGCTCTCCCATTGCTGTCGTATGGTCTCGTAGTCCGATGGCACGTTGCGGTCTTTCAGGGGGGCCATCACCTCGGGGACCCAAGAATCATCTTCTGCCACCTGTTCAACTCTAATTTTTGAGGCCTTTTGAATGCCGCGCTTGATGCTCTCGTAGTGAAGCGGCAGTGGATGCTCGCCATAGCGCTTGCGGCTGTCCTCCGCGGCGCCGTGTATTGCGGCCAGAAATGACCTCGGGGACGTCCATCCGTGTCCGTCTGCCAGGTGGCTGACGCTCCATACGTATGGCACCCCGCGTCTTGCATCTTTGCCCATCTTGTCGCCGGCCAGAAGCTCGAATAGGCGGCGCTGATGAGGTGCTTCGGATGCGAGCGCGGTCGGCAGCTTCCACGCGCTTCCCTCGTTCTTTAGTGCCTCACTTGGCGGTAGCGCGGAGGAGACCAACGTCCGAATATTCTCGCCATAGCATTCGGCGGCGTTGATGAGGCGTTGCCACATCATCGCATGAAGGTCGCTGCGATCCCAGGTCAGATCGACTCGCGTACTCAGAATCTTGGAGGCATCAACGAAATTGGTTTTTGAGCGGTCTAGTTGATCCGGTCTGAGAAAGACCTTTGCTCGAAGTTGAGAAAATCCTCGCATCCAGAGCGCGACTTGCAGGACGTCGCGGACGATGCGGTTCATCTCATCCCAGTCTGCGCTCGTTCGGTCCATCGCGTCGAAGACAATGAGCCCGAATCGACCCTGTTCAGCGAGCTTGGTATCGGCTGCTTCTGCAATTCGTGCGAAAGACTCTGGATTGTTGGCGACCCATTGTGCTGTCTCGGTCCACGACGCCCTGGGAATGGCGTGGTTGACAACTTCCGCCAGCCAGCGCAGAACTACAGACTTCCATACTGTTTCTGGCTCTTTGCCGAGGCATAGTAGTTGCCGGAACGTTGCGCGGTCGGGATAGGCGTCGAGATTCGAGTTGACTGCGAAGCCGACGCGGACATCCGTGTTGACCAGGTCCTGCACCGAGGCGCCAATCTGGTTCCGAAGCGCGTCGTTGCTCAACGCAGAAGTCCAAAATGATTTGCCGACGCCGCGGGCGCCGACCACCAGCGTGGCTTCTCGCGCCAGGGCCTTTCTATGAGCCAGTGGGATGTACAGAGTTCCGGGGTGAGGGGTCTCTCCCTTGTTGTCAAGCTCGAAAGGGGCCTCGATGATCGCTTCGCGAACGGAGTTGGGATCAATCATTTGCTGAATTCCGTATTGAGGGCGCCGTCAAAGTATTTCTGCAAAGCACCATAGACAGTCGTCACCTCGGTCTCGTCAACCTGCAGCATCCTTTGCTGAAGGCTAAGCAATCCGTACCAGCCACGGTTCCAACGGATTGCCAACGGTGAGTGCGGTGCATCGTCGTCGTCCTCTTCGAAGCTCCAGTCGCCGATCTCGCCGGGGGCGGCCTCATCATAAGTTTCTTCGAAGAGTCTATAAGCGTCCGCTCTAAGTGCGCCGAGATATTCGCTTCGTCGCTCGTCGTCGGGAACCAATCCGGCGACGAGCTGCAGGCGACTCCGAATTTGACGTATGACCCCGCGCTGTTGCCAGTGAGCGAATAGCGACTTATAGCCGGTCCAAGTCTGCTGGCCCTGGATGGCAAACATGAAGACCGTATGTGCGCCAAGATCTGTCACGCAGGCTGCAGCTACTTCGTCGATGCCTGCACGTGAGTCGATGAGAATTACATCGGGCCGGTGCTGATGCTCGAGGCGACTGATCAGTCGATTCAGGCGTTCTGCCCAAGACTGACGCTCTGCGGGCCCGCAGATCTTGGGCATCCACACGCGGCCCAGTTTTGAGACGTACTCGCCGGGTTCTCGACCGTGAGCGGGTACCAGATAGATTGGGCCGGCTGTCAATAGATCACTGGTTGCGAACATGTCCGCCAGCAATGCGTCGCCGTTCTCCACAAGATCTTCTACGAGCCAGTCGGTAATCCCGTAGATCGGCTGACGCTCGCTGGGCAGGAGCGCGCTAGACAGACCGGGGGATTCCAGATCCAGATCCAGCACCATCACTCGCCTGCCCTGTCTCGCCAGCGACCAGGCGCTGGCCGCCAAGGCGGTGGAGCGTCCGACGCCGCCCTTGATAGAGAAGAAGACGAACCGCGGCGCGCCGTTCGCTACATTTGCAATGCTCTCCCAGCGGGTATCCGTCGCTAGGCGATCCAGTACCATGACGTTATCGAAGCCCGGAAGACCAAACGGCAGAGCGCCTTGGTAAGCGTGCTCCGGCTGCTCTTCAAAAAGGACCCCTGCGTCCGTCGGGTAAGCATGCGGGCCAAGTTCGGCGGCAAGGGACTGATATAGATCCTTAACCGCAGCGCGCTGGGCTTCATCCTGAGAAGCGGACTCCGGGGCGATCAGGCGTACCCGCCCGTTCAAGTCGCGATTGACCAGCAACCACGGCAGCCGCCGAATCGCCTCTGCGTTGGCGGCAAAGACCTGTTGAGCAATGGGGAGGATCCGATCAAAGGTGGTCATCTCAGAACAGTCCTTCCTGTTGAGCCTTTAGTACCAGCGTGCGCACCGCTTCCGCCCCGGCTCGGTGGCCGTTGGCGCGCGTCTGATCGAAGTTGCTGTGATGTGCATATCGCTGAGAAGCTGTCCACTGCGAGAAGGGGTTCCCGACGATGGCGGGAACGTATCCTGCACCTAGGACGGAGCCGCTTCGGTAGCTTTCGAATCGGGTCCAAACCTCGTCTGCGTGCCTCCGGTCTTTCTCGTTCTGGGGGCGGTTCTTGACTGGGTCATAGGGCATGCCGAACGCCAACATCAGGCGCTTCAGTCCGCACTCCGCAGCAAATCCGTATAGATGATCGGCGTTTGCCCATCGCTGAGCGTGCAAAAGCTGCTCCGCGTCGTCCCAGTGACGCAGATGGGCATCCAGAAAGTCAGCCTGCATTCTCGTTCTCCCTCAGACCCCGAAGCGCTGGTTCTTCAGCCGGGCACCCAGCACCTCGGCGGCCCCGCGCACGTCGGCCTCGGGAGCCTTGCGTTCCACGAAGGCCAGCAGGTCCACCAGCAGCGGGCGGGCTTCCAGGAAGTCGGGCATCTCGGCCTGCAACTGGCTGATGATGGTTGGCGGCTCCACGTCGGCGCGCATCTGCTGCAATGCGATGATCAACCGGCCCAGGCGCGTGGCGCCCAGTTCGGTGCTGTCGGTGAGATCGCGCGAGGCAAACTCGGTCACCCGCTTCAGCCGGGCTTCGTTGGGCGCCATGCTGGCCATCACCCGGCTGTAGTCCTGCACACGGAAGGCTTTGGCGAAGTTCTGGTAGTTGTCCAGCTTGCGCGCGCCTGTGGTCTCCATGTCCATCATGCGCAGCACGAAGCGCTCGATGCCGGCCAGTTTGCCCCAGGTGTCGGCGGCGAGGCCTTCGGGCACCAACAGGTTGCTGGCTGCTTCGGCGGCCTGTTGCACGATCTCGTCCACCACCGTGACCTCGCCCTTCACACGCGGGCGCAGCGCGAAGCTGGTGACGTCCTCGCCGCCGATGTGGGTGTAGGCGGTCAGTACTTTCAGCGCGGCGGCGTAGCCGGCCATCTGCAGGTCCGAGTCGTTGAACACGGGCTCGCCGTGGTGAGCCGTCACCGACGTGTTCAGGTGCATCATGGTCCTGATCTGACGCTCCACCTCCTGTCGCACGGCCGGCAACAGGCGCTGCTTGAAGGCCTGCCGCTCGCCTGCCGGGCGCTTGCGCAGCATCAGCGTCACAGTGCCCTGCACGTAGCCGCCCTTCTTCAGCTCGGACGTGGTCTCGGTGGCGATGTACCAGGCCGCCACCACCTGCAGCCCCGCGGCCCAGAATATGCCGACCAGGTCGCTCCAGACGCCGGTGTCCTGGTGCGTGAACATCACGCACTGCATGCCGTTGTCGGGCATGTGTGTCGCCATCGCGGTGTAGGCCGCCACCATGTTGCGGCGGAAGTCTTCGCCCGAGCCTTGGATGGCCAGCGCGCGCCTGGAGTCCCAGACCCACTCGTTGAAGGGTGCGGGCGGATTACGTCGCAGCCACGCGATGAAGAACTCTGTGATCTCGTGGTAATGGACCGCGTCAGCGTAGGGCGGATCGGTAACCCAAAGATCCGCACTAGTCGCGACTTGGGACGCTTCATGCGTAGCGACCTCTGCGCGGCCGGACACCAAGCTGTGTCGGTATCTGACCGACTCGCCGGGCCTCATCTGTTGAAACCCGCGAACGCCATAGTTATAGAAAACATTCAGGGCCTGGTTGTAGAAAACGTGCTCTACGCCGTCCGCTGAAGGCGCTCTTCCTGGACGACCTGGCGAACCCAGGCGCCACTGAGAGAGTTTGGCCGACTTGTCGGCGAGGAACATGCGATCGAACTGCAGGACGTTAGCGACCTCTGTGGGTTGCGCTCTGATGGCCTCGGCTACGAGCGCCGCGTAGTACAGCTGCCGCGGCATGTAGAGGTGGTGCCAGTGGGTCCAACCACGCTCTCGAATTAGTCGCCCGGTCTCATCGCCGGGCTCGATGGGCATGTCCGGGACGAGACCTTCACGCTGCCACCGTTCTAGATTGGCACAGACGATCTCCTCAACCTTGCGCTCCCGCTCCAGGTCGGCCGCGGTCGGCTCAGCAAAGTAGGTTTCCTGGCGGCCAGCATCCACCGTGTCATGCTTGACCCACTGAATGGCGAAGAGGCGTTCCTGCAGGATGTCGTCCGCCCGGGGCTTGATGTCCGAGCATCCCCATGGCCGGAGTCGATTCCCTGCGGTTCCATCTGCTTGTCGGTAGTCGCCACGCAAGGTCTTGACTGGCGTGCGATAGGTGCGCCCATCCAGCTCATACACCAGATGGCCCGACTGGATCGTGCCTTCGGATGCCGCCGCCAGCTCTTCTGGCGTGACGCCACTGACGATGCGTATGTTGAAGCGCCTGTTGGCGCGGTCCGGCTCCAGCCGCGCGATCGTGCCGCGGATCTTGGACACGATCCAGGTGGTGGACATGGGGACCATCCAGCCTGTCTCGGGGCATCGAGTTTCCAGGCAATGCAGTAGCGCCTTGATGCGGTTGCCCGCGGCATCGTGTTCGATGCCCTGGGTCTTGATCTCTCGCTCCACGGCGAGCGTCACCGCCTGTTGGGCGCGCTTGATGCGGCGTTGTTGTTCCGGCGTGGCGCCGATTATGTTGAACGTACCCCATGTCAGCATGCAGGCCAGAGGGTTCAGGTCCGACGCGTAAACGTCGCAGCCCAGCCGTGCGGCTTCGAACGGGATTGAGCCGCCGCCGCTGAACGTGTCGCCAACCCGGGGTCGGCGCCCGTACCGCAGCATGCCGAGTTGTTCGACGAGTTGATCGACGGAGTGCGCCTGAATGCCGAGGTGCGCGTAGTGCCGGTTGACCACGGGCCAGACCGGCTCATAGAGCCAATCGGCATCGACTTCTTCCGGCCGCTTGCACAGCGCGGCCTTTTCTTCGTAGCTGCCGAAGGTGGCGATGGCCGGGCGGTACAGCTCTAGCTTCTCGGCCAGCCCGATGTCACGACGCCATCCCGAGGTGCTGAAGTAGCGTTCGGGATCGTTGATCGGGATGAGCCTTTGCAACGTCTCGACGTTGAAAGCGTTGTTGGCCAGGGCGCGGCGGGCCAGGCCCTCTGCGTCGAAGGCCATCAGCCGCTCGAAGATTTCGAGATCCTGCTCGGCATCGTCGGTGGCCGGCAGCAGCGCACCAAGGACAACAGCGCGCACCAGGATCAACGGTTTGCGGCCCTTCCAGAACGATCCGAGGGCCGTAAGGGTCTGGCTAGCCTGTGCCTTGCGCTCCCGCTGTGCTTCGAACGACACCTTTTGCGCGGGAAAGACTGACTCAATCAAGGCAGGCGCGTCGCGCAGTGCGCCAGGGGTAAGGGAGGGACGGTTGGTCATGCGGCGGCTTCAGGCGCGGTAGGCCTGGTCCGGGTCATTGGGTTTGTCGGGCCGGGTCATGGCGATCCGGCCGGCGCGCAGCAGGGGGCGCAGGTAGTTCTGGCGCACGGTCTCGGCGTTGCGGCCCAGCAGGGCCGCGATCTCCTCGGCCCGCCAGGGGCGCAGTCCGCAGAGCGCCACCACCAGGTCTTGCACCTCCTGCGGCGGGCGACGCTGGCCGATGGCGCCCACCCGGGCGGCCAGGCCGCCGGGCAGCTCGTTCAGCAGGGCCTGGCGGCGCGGGTCGGCCAGCGGGTCATCCCGAGCTTCAGGCTGGCGAGGGTTACTGTCCTGGGATCCGAGGTTGCTAGACAAGGCGCCAGGGTTGCTAGATAAGCCGAGGGGGTTACTAGACAAGCCGGCACCGCCAGCGCCTTGGGCAGTAAGTTCGCCGGTGCTCTGGGCAGCGCCGTCCTTGCCGTCATCCAGGTCATTGCGGCCCAGCATCCGGGCGGTGGGCTGATACCAGGTGGCCGAGCCACGATCTTTCTGGGTGAAGAGGCCGGCGGCGCGCAGGCGGCGCAGGGCCTTGCTGGCGGCCAGGGTGTCCACCTTGTTGATCTCGCGATAGGTCTGGTTGTCCATGGCGCCGGCCTCGCGTGCCACCACCAGTGCCCGGGCTTCGGCCTCGGAGAGCTGAAGCTCCTTGAACCGCGCCAGCCACGCCAGGTCGTCCGGCCCCAGAAAATGGTGGAAGAACAGCCGCAGCGTGAACTGGTCCTGCCCCCGGTCCGACTCGAACAGCGGTGGCGCCAGGCCGGCGCGTTCACAGATGTCGCGCATGACGCGCACGCCGCTGCCCTTCGTCTCCGCAAAGCGGGTGTCGTACAGCGCGGCGGCCACCTTGGGGTTGCGCGGCACCGAGCCCGGTTCGCCCAGATGCTCGGGCGACTTGAGCGAGAAGCCCGGGTTACGAATCTCCAGCCGGTTGCTGTAGCGGATGATCTGTACCGGCGCCTGCTGCCGGTAGCTGCGGTGCATCAGCGCATTGACGACGGCCTCGCGGATCACGCGCTGCGGTACCAGCGGGCTGTCCTGCCGCTGCAGTTCGCCTTCGGCCAGCCCGAAGGCCTTGGGCAGGTCGTCCAGGATGGCGGCCTGCGCTCGGCGGATCAGGCGGAACAAGGGGTCGCGCAGTTCGACGGTGTCGAATCGGCGGTCCGGGTCCGGCACCCAGTCGCGGCCGGGCACGCGGATGTAATCCACGCGCGTCATCGGGAAGCATCGGCGCAGCGCTACGGGCTTGCCCAGCAGCACGAGGCCAGCCACGGTGGGCTGCCAAGCCCCCTGCGCATTGCGACGAACGGCGCCCAGCGCCTGCAGCAACTCGTCGTCGGACCAGCGCAGCTCTTCGGCGTCGGGGTTTGCCTCGCGGCGGGCAACGCGGTAGTCGGCGATGGCTTCGGGAGACAGGTCGTCGACCGTGGTGTCGGGCACCAGGCCGGAGTCGAAGCTCTCCACCTGGCGAGCCTGATACAGCGCGATCAGGTCGTCCTCGGTGCAGCGCTGGTCGGTGCTGCCGATGCGGCGGAACGCGCCGCGTGGCAGGCCTTGGGCCTTCAGGTAGACCGGCTTGTCCTGCGGCGCCGCCTCGGGCACGAAGACCGACAGCACTACTTTGCCTTCGAGTTGCTCGGTACGCACCTCCAGCCGCACGGGCTGGTTGAACATGCTTGCCGCCTGGGTGGCGAGTTCGGCTCCCACGCGCTCCGGCTGCTCTACGCCTTCCACCGTGTAGCCGGGGAAGAGCGCCAGTTCTTCGCGTACCACGCCCAGCAGCAGCCAGCCGCCACCCATGGCGGGCTCATTGGCGAAGGCGCACACGGTCTCCATGACCGACTTGCCCACGTCGGAGCCGGCTTTGGCTTCGATGCGCTCGGTTTCGTCGAGCAGTTGCAGGCGTTCGAGCAGGTCCTGGGCGGTCATGCCGTGCCGTCACCGAACAAATCCAGGGTGGGGCGTTCCCCTGCGATCCCGCTCGCGCTTGCTGCCGCGCCGCGCCGCGAGCGGGGTGACAGCAGCTCGCTCTGCGCCACGTCGCCCAGCGCGTGGCGCAGTGCCAGCCGCCATCCCTTACAGCCGTCGCCTATGCCACCCGTGCTCATCGCGGTCATGCCGAACAGCCACCAACGCTCCTCCGGCCGCAGCGCCAGCCAGTTGCGCACGGCAACGGGGATCTTCTCCATCTCCATCTGCTCGACGGCCCACACGAGCACGCACAGCTCCCTGCCAAGCAGCCGGTCGACCGGGTTGTCGCCGGTCTTCCACGCTCCTGGCCTGAGGTCGTGTGCGCTGAGGCGGGCATTGAAGGCACGCTGCACTTCGGCGCGGATGGCCGTCCAGCGTGCTCGGTCGAGCACGCACCGGTCGATCACCGAGTGTTCGCTGCTCAAGGCCTGCAGGCCGAGGTACTCGCTCACCTGCACGGGGGCGGTGTTGCTGCGCGGGACGATTACCTTGAAGTGGTGTGGGTCCGACGTGGCAGGCACACCGAAGCCCAGGGTCGGGCGCACGTCCGCCGCCGCGGGAGCCGCGGCGTTGGCGTCCGGCGCCGCGGCGGCGCGGGTGATCCTGGCCTTGGTCATGGGTTCAGGCCTCCTGGAGCACGTCGCCAGGCTTCAGCTCCAGGCCCACCAGCTTGGCGAACTCCTTGGCTGCGAAGCCGGTGTCGAAGTGGGCGCCGTCGCTGATGTTCACGACCACCGGCGCCTGGTCTTCGGCCAGCAGCTGGCGCAGGCTGTTGATCACGCCCTCGATCACGTTGGCAGTGACCTCGCGCTCCTGGAAGCGAACGGTCACGGTCTTCTCGCCTTCGCCGATCTCGATGCGCACGCCCTTGAAGAGCGTGCCGGGCTGGTCGCGAAAGCGGTTGATGACGCCAAACACGCGGTCGGTGGTGTCCAGTCCGATGCGCTTGGGCTGCAGCTTGACGGGCTTGGTGTCGTTGATCTGGACGGTCTTGTCGCCGCTGGCTGGGATCTGGAAGTCGGCCGTCTTGTTGGCCTCACCAGCGCAGGCGTAGACGAGTAGTCGGGCCGCGGCGGCGCCGATCTCGAATGGCCCCTCGTAAGGCAGGCCGTCGCGCGGGTTGGAGCCGTCCAGCGTGTAGTTCAGCGTCGTGGCCTTGGGCGTGCACGCCAGCGTGACGCGGCGCTTGTCGGCGGCCGGCTCCACCTGATGGCGGATCTTCAACTCGGCAGTCCAGCGAACGGGCTTGCCGGTTTCGTAGTTGCCGGTGGTGTCGCGGGCCAGGAAGTACAGCGTGCCTTCCGTCGTGGTGAAGCTGTCGAGATCGTCGATGGATTGCCCCTTGACCAGCCCCTCGGGGCGCGTGGCGTAGACCACCACCGGGCTTTCGCCCGCGTGACGCGGCGTGAGGCTCAGGATGGTGGCGCCCGTGTCCGGCTGGCTGCCGACGACCAAGACGTTGACCGTGGTCTTGTCCTTCGGGAACGGGCCCTTCTCGACATACCCGTCTTCGCCCAGGCGCCACCGCCCTTGCTTCAGGGCCTCGGCCTTCAGCGTGTCCATACCACCTGACCCGGGCATCCAGGGCCAGTCGGGGTTGCTTTTGGCGCGTGCCACCACGTCCTTCCAGGGCGTGCGGCGGTTGTCCTTGCCCGAGGGCCACAGAACCTCTTCTGCCATGGCGAAATACTCGCCGAAGCTGTCGGTGAGGTTGGCGGCCAACTTGTAGTTGGCGCGCGGGCTGGCAAGCAGCGTTTCGATCTGCGCCTCGGCGGACTGCTCGCCCTTGCCGAGCTTGAGACCGTTGTCGATGGTGACGTTGGCCAGGAAGTGCCGCCCGTCGATGGGATCGGTGCTCGGGAAGTAGACCCGGTTGTAGGCGGCGGAGAGCGCTTTGGAGAACCGATCTTCGGCCTCCTCGAGGCGGTCTCGCGCCTCCTCGAACAGGGTGTCTCCCGCCTTCAAGCGCTTGTGGATCTGCTCAATGGCGTACAGCTCGCGCAATCGTTCCTCGACGGCGTCAGCCATGTGGCTGTCCTGCCCCGTCAACACCAACAGGTTGTTCTTCTCCTGCTGGTAGTCGAAAAAGTTCTGGAGTTCGCTGGGTGGGACCTTGCCGTCCGGCTTGATGACGATGAGGGTGCGCGGGCCGCTCAGGCGAATCTCGTCGAGGCGAGGCAGCACCTGCACGTCCTGGTACGCCTGGCGTCTCTCCGGCTGCAGGATGCCGGTTAGCCGGTTGATCAGCGCTTGGTCGATCTTGGGCTGCGGCACCTCCTTGGCGTTGCGCTCGATCTGACGCGAGAGGTTCTCGGTCTCCTTGACGAAGAGACGCTGATCTTCGCGGTGCAGGTACCAGGCCAGCTCGCGCAGCCGCTGCAGCGCTTGCAGGAACTCGTCGGGCTTGCGGCCGGGCGCGGCGAGGAACTCGATGACCTCGCTCTCCGACAGACCGATACGCCCGCCCACTGCGCGCGACAGCGAAGAAGCCAGCAGCAGCGTCATCACCTGGCGCGATGCATCGGTATCAAGCTCGGCGTCGATAGTCTCGGCGATGGCATTGCCTTTGTCGGCGATGTCCCGCGTGACAGCCGGCAGCAACTTGGGGGCGATGCGCTCGATCTCGTCACGTACCTGATCGTCGTTGAGCGCAAGGTGCTGGGCCCCGATGAGGTGGACGTCGTCGTTCTCGCGCAGCGCCACGCTCTTCAGCAGGCGTGCGGTGAACTGCATCAGGCCGCGGGTCTGCCGGAAGCCCTCGTTCTCCTTGAACAAGGCGACCAAGTGCTTGAACGACGGGTGGAAAGGATAGGTCTCGCGCACCTGCTCTGCGAGCTGCTCGATGCTGGCCGCGACGACGTAGCCGGCGTCCTCGGCCTTCTTGACCTGCTGCGCGTACTCCTCGGCCACGTCGGCGATGACGCGCTCGCTTGGCATCTCGTCGATGAGGCGCGTCTTGAGGATCTCGTAGATCTCGTTGCCGGCCAGCTGTACCGGGGTGATGGTCATCGCTTGCCGGCGAGTCTCCTGCTGGAGGTTGGAGATCGCGTCGGCCAGTGCCTTGGTTTGCGCCTGGTAGCTGCCCGAAAGGTTCGCGACGACGATGCAGCAGTTGGGCAGCTCCAGTGCCGCGCTCATCAAGCTGGCCAGAGAGAACACCACCATGTTGGCAAGCGTTCCCTGCCCGAAGACCTGGGTGCTGGCGTTATCAAGATAGGGCGGCAGCTCGTCCAGAAGGATCAGGGTGGGCTCCTCGCCGATGATCTCCTTCCACTTCTGCTGGTCGACGGATCTCGGTCCGTTGGCCCAGTAGGGCTTGATGGCTTCGGATCTGCCCAGCTGCGTCGCGATGTCACCCCAGATGTAGTTGTCAGGGGTGTTGCGGCCGTTGAAGGCGGCAATGCGGGCCTGTCCGATTTCGATTCGGTCCTTCAGATCGGCGGGCAGCACCTCCTGGCGCAGGTGCGGGTGGCGTGCCAGCAGCCCCAGCGCGATCATCATGTGCGTCTTACCGCCGCCCATGGCCTGGGTCAGCTCGAAGACCGCCTGATCCGACTTTCCCGATAGGCGCAGCAAGCCTTCACGGAATAGCTGAGCCATCCCGTGGGTGACGAAGTTGCGCGAGAAGAACTCCCGCCCATCCCCTTCGTCCCGGATCAGCTCGGCTAGGTTCTCGATGCCCTGGCTCATCCGGTAGTCGTGGATCACCGCGTTGAAGCGGCATGCCTGTCTGACGGTCTTGATCACGAAGTGGCTCCCTTGGCCGCAGGTTTGTTGTTAGTCGAGGCGTCCGTGGCGATGCCCTTGGCTTTGCAGTGATCGCGGATGAGCACCTCGATCATGTTCGCGATCGACCGGTGCTCCAGTTCGGCGGCACGCTGCAGTGCCTGCTTGATCTCGGGCTCGATGCGCAGCGTCAATGTGGCGGTCTTGCTCGCTGCCATGGCGTCCTCTTCATCGTGATGCGAATGTACTGCAGTCAGCAGGGTGCCCCCAGCTCTCCGGCGGGACGAGTCGCGCCCACGTGGACGTCTTCAGGCACTGCGCTTGAGCGGCTTCAGATGTGCCTTAGAGCTAGGTCCAGTCTGTCCAATTCACGGCTCAGCGCGTCGTCCAGCGCAGGGCTACTGCGCTCTGCCGAGCGGCAGCCTCCCGAAGTGTCGGTGCGGTGGATGCGGTAGGCACGCTTGCCTTCGAGTTGTTTGCCAGTTCACTGGCCCGTCAAAGCTACAGGCCTGAGGCGGCCGCGAGCTCAGCCAGCTTGATGTCGAGCGCACGCGCGATCTGAGCCGCGAGCACCAGCCCGACGTTCTGGCCGCCTCGTTCGACGCTGCTCATGTACGAGCGATCGATGCCGGCCGCGTGTGCGAGCGCCTCCTGGGAGAGGCCGAGTGCCAGTCGCCGTTCGCGCACGGCAGCACCGAACGCAACCAGTTCGGGTGCTTGGGCGTGGCGGGGTGACGGGCGAGGCACCCGGGCATCGTCGAGGCTTGACGTTGATAGCACCACGGACGATCATCCACATTAATGGGTCCCGGAGGGCACCGTGAACTGGAGCAACGGACGACGTGATGAAGGTGCGCGAGCGGGCTTGACGCTGTGCCGCAGCTATGTCGCTGCCTATGTCCACTGCGCGCCCGTCCACCATCTGCTTTACGGTGGTGACCGCTGCGGCGCGGTGCATTGGTGGATCGGCAGCCGTCGTGATGGATCCGAGATCCTTGGTATCTGGCTCGCACCCGAGTCCGGGCGACAGGCCTGCCGCCAGATCCTGGCTGACATCTGCCACCGCGGCCTCGAACGCATCCGCTTCGCCGTCACCGACAACCCGACGGCCTTCGGTGAGGAGTTGCGGACGCAGTTCCCCGGTACCTCACCGCTGCCGTCGTTCGCCACACTCCTGGACCGCAGCGTCCGACAAGTGCAGCCACGCGACCGCGCGCCGGTGAAGAACCACCTGGTCGCCATCCTGCAAGCCGGCTCCAGCCAGGCCGCCCAACAGTCCATCTCCGCGTTCGAGTCCAGCCGCTGGGCCGCCCGCTACCCGGCGCTCGTGACGGACTGGCGCCTCGCCCTGGACCAGGGACGGCTGTTGTGGTCGCTGGCACCCACCCTTCGGAGGGAGGTCCTTCGGGGGGATGCTCGTGCAACTTCGCTCCATCTGAGCGTCGGCAGGGCGCTCGCTCGGCATGGTGGTGTTGCCGACCCCAGCGCAGCGCCGTCCTTCGTGCAAACGGCGCTGGCGCGCGCGCAACGCCGGTTCGACGCCGCCCGGTCCACGGCCACCCGCGCGCAGCGCCCCCTTCTGGAGGTCTCGCCCTTCAGGGGTGTTGCGCTCGGCGGCTGAACGGTCGGCGCTTTCTGTTCGCGGAGCCCGGATGGTGAAGAACTGGCAAGGCGTCATCTCCCGCGTCAGATCGGCCTTGATGCGCCGTGGCCGCACGGAGCAGGACGCCGACGACCTGGTGCAGGAAGCCTGGGTGCGGCTGGAATGTTACCGGCGCGAGCAGGCGGTCGACGAGCCCGAGGCGTTCCTGATGCGCGTGGCGCTCAACCTGTCCATCGACGCCCACCGCTCGCGCCTGGCGCGGGGCGAAGAGGTGGCGCTGGACGACGTGGTGCTCGTCGACCGCACGCCCAGCGCAGAGGCGGTGCTGCTGTCGCGTGAACGCGTGGCGCGCCTCGGCGTTTGCCTGGGGCGCCTGAACGACAAGACGCGCGTTATCTTCCTGGCCAACCGTGTGGACGGCATGAGCTACCAGCAGATCGCCACGCAGCACGGCGTGAGCGTCAGCGCGGTGGAGAAGCACATCGCCAAGGCCACGCTGCTGCTCACGGCCTGGATGGAGGGTTGGTAAACATGGGTCAGCCGCCCGCCGCCGCGGGCCACGGAACACCGGGCTCCCCGCCCCGGGTGACGCCCGAGATCGCCGCCGAGGCCGCTGTCTGGGTGGCGCGGCTGCATGGGCCGCAGCGCAGCCGGCAGATGGAGCTGGAATGCCTGGCCTGGCAGCAGCGCTCCGCCGCCCATCGCGAAGCGTTCGAGCGTTGCACCGACACCTGGCAGAGCGTGCCCGGCGTCACGCTGGCCAGCGCCTTTGCGGCTTCGGCAGAACGTTCGCGCGGCGGCGGCCGCTGGCGCCTGGGCCCCGTGCGTTGGGCGTCGGCGGCGGCGTTGGGGGTGGCCGTGCTGGCCGGCGGCGTGGGCTACCAGCACTGGCGTGACCGCGGGCTCTACTTCACCGGCGTCGGCGAACAGCAGCTCGTGGTGCTGGACGACGGCTCGCGCATGACGCTGAACACCGATACGCGCGTGCGTGTCGCGCTGGGCCCGCAGCGCCGGGAGGTGGCCCTCCAGAACGGCGAGGCCTTGTTCGAAGTGGCGAAGGACGCGCGGCGGCCCTTCGTCGTGCGTGCGGGCGGCAGCGAAGTGGTGGCGCTGGGCACGGTGTTCGCGGTGCGCTTCGCCGGGCCGCAGCCGGGTGGACAGGACACGCTGGCCGTGACGCTGATCGAAGGCCAGGTGGCGCTGCAGCCGGTGGCCGGTGCCGGCGGGCTGGCGCCGCCGGCCGCGGTGCCGATGGTGGCGGGTGACCGTGTGCGGCTTTCCGCGGCGGCGGCCGGGCCCGACCACCGCGCCAAGGCCGAGCGCGACCGGCCGAATATGGACCAGGTCGTCGCCTGGAAGCACAGCGAGGCCGTGTTCGACGACAGCTCTCTTGCCGACGCGGTGGCCGAGATGAACCGCTACAGCCGAACGCCGATCGTGCTGCTGCAGCCGACGGGCCTGGCCGGTTTGCGTGTCAGCGGCGTCTATCGCACCGGGGACTCCGCCGGCTTCGCCCATGCAGTGGCGGTTTTGCACGGCCTGCGGGTGCAGGAGCAGGCGGGACGAGTGGAGTTGTCCAAAGCTCAGTAGCGAAATCACGTTGAGTCCAGTATTGGACTTTCTCGTCATCTGGTTGTCCCCCCAACGGCAACGCCAGAAGGTCACGAGATGCGATTCCAGCTACCCGCCATGGCGGCCCGCCGCCGCCCGCCCCTGGCTGCCCAGGCCCTGGCCCTGCTCGTGTGCGCGGCGCACGGCGTGGCGGCTGCCGCCGAGCCGCCCGCGCCGTCGCGGCACGTGGTCGAACAGCCGGCGCAGGCGCTGGCCGACGCGCTGCGGTCCATCGCGCGGCAGACGGGCGCGTCGGTGCTTTTCGATCCGGGCGTCGTCGACGGCAAGACCGCGCGCGCCGTATCGGGCCGTTTGTCGGCCGTCGAGGCGATCACGCGTGCCCTCGAAGGCTCGGGCCTGGCGGCCGAGGTCATGCCGGACGGCGCCATCGTGGTCAAACCGGCGGCGGCCCCGGCGGGCGGGCTGCCGGCGTCGGCCGAGAAGATCGAGGTCACCGGGTCGCGGCTCAAGCGCATCGCCACCGAAGGCCCGGTGCCGGTCAACACGTACACGGCCAAAGACATCCAGAACAGCGGGCAGCCGACGCTGGAGCGCTTTCTCAGCAGCCTCAGCGAGGTCTCGGTGGCGGCAGGCGAGGGCTCTTTCGGCGCCACGGGCGGCCAGGGCACCGTGCAGCTGCGCGGCCTGCCGCTGGGCTCCACGCTCACGCTGATCAACGGCCGCCGCGTGCAGGCCGTGGGCATGTCCTCGGGCAACTACTTCAACCTCAACCTGATCCCGCTGTCGGCGGTGGAGCGCATCGAGGTGCTGCCGGTCGGCTCTTCGGCCGTGTACGGCGGCGACGCGCTGGCCGGCGTCGTCAACGTGATCCTGAAGAAGTCGATCGACGGCATGGCGCTGGACGCGCGCCTGGGCTCTGCCCAAGGCACCCGCGACGGCAGCCTGTCGCTGGCCGGCGGCGGCCATGGCGAGAACAGCTCGTTCCTGGTGCTGGGCTCGTACTCCAGGCGCTCGCCGCTGACGATGGCCGAGCGTTCGTTCTTCCGCGACGCCGACTACCGGCGCTACGGCGGCACCGACCAGCGCACACGCGCCTGCGTGCCGGGCACCGTCAGCAGCGCCGACGGCAGCCCGTTGCCGGGCCTGGGTTCCAGCGTTGCCGGCATTCCGTCGCTGCCCGCCGGCCAGCCGTTGACGGTGGCCGACTTCGTGCCGTCCGCCGGCGTGGCCAACCTCTGCAGCGCGCAGGCCACGGGCCTGGGCTACACGCTGATCCACGGGTCGGAGACGCTGGGCCTGCACGCCAGCGGCGAGCGGGTGTTCGCCGGCGGCTGGTCGCTCTTCGGCGAGCTGACGCGCACCGAAGACCGGCTCTGGTCCGACGAAGCGGCGCTGATGCTCAACAACGTCCTGGTGCCGGCGAGCAACCACTACAACCCGTTCGGCGTGGACGTGCGCGTGACGGGCGCGCTGGGGGCCGAGAACGGCGCGCAGAGCTCGGAGCGCCGCAGCCGCTACACGCGGGCCCTGGTCGGCCTGCGCGGTGACTTGCCGGGCGGCTGGGACTTCGAGGCCACGGGCTCCACCTCGCGCGACAGCGGCGACAGCCGCACCTCGGGCGTCAGCGCCGATCCCGCCGCACGCGCGGCGGCGCTGGCCAGTGCCTCGGCCGACACCGCGCTCGACCCGTTCACCACCGGCCGCGCCGCCAGCGACGAGCTGCTGCGCCGCATCTGGCCGGAGACTCTTCGCACCAACCACGGCCGGCACGACCAGTTGGGTGGCTTCGTGCGCGGGCCGTTGCTGCGGCTGCCGGCGGGGCCGCTGGAGGCGATCGCCGGGGTCGAGACGGGTCGCGACCGCTACGACACGACGATCCCGGGGGCGCAGCCCATAGAGGCCGAACGCACGCAGCGCGCGGCGTATGCCGAGTTGCGTGCGCCGCTGCTGCGCGCGGCGCCCGGGGTCGGGCAGGGCTGGGATCTGGCGGCGCTGACGGTGGCCGCGCGCCGCGACCGCTACAGCGACTTCGGCTCGGCGGGTACCTACCAGGCGGGGCTCGAAGTGCGGCCGTCACGCACGCTGCTGCTGCGCGCGTCGACGGCCACGTCGTTCAAGCCGCCGACGCTGCTGCAGACGAACGTGCCCGACCAGAGCTTTCCTTCGGAAGCCTTCGGGCTGGTGGACCCGGCACGCGGTGGCGAGCCGGTGGCCGGCGGCGAGGTGGTCCGCAGCACCAATCCGGCCCTGGGGCCCGAACGCGGCAAGGCGCAGACGCTCGGGGCGGTGTGGGAGCCCGACGGAACGCTGGGCACGCGGCTGGGCGTGACGGCCTGGCGCGTGCGCATCGACGGGTTGATCGGCCTGGTGTATCCGCAGGTGCTGGTGGACAACGAGAGCCTGTTCCCCGGCATCGTGACGCGCGGCCCGTCCACCGGCGGCGTGCCCGGGCCGATCACGCGCGTGGCCTGGGCCGAGGTCAACTACGGCGGTGTCGACACCTCCGGCGTCGACGTCGAGGCCGCGCACGCCTGGCGGGCGCTGGACGGCACCTGGACGCTGGCCGCCAGCGCCACACGCGCCCGCGAGTACCGCGTGGTCCTGTCGCCCGCGGCGCCGGCCGATGACCGCCTGGGGCGGCGCTTCTACGACTTCTGGGCACCGGCCTGGAAGGGGCGGCTTTCGGCGGCGTTCAGCCGCGGCGGCTGGGGCGTCGGCCTCACCAGCCGCTACCTCGGCGCCTACAAGGACGCGGGCACCAGCCAGCGGCGGCTGGGCGACACCTGGACCCACGACCTGAACGCCAGTCTCGACCTGGTCCGGCTGGGCTGGGTCTCCGGCGCGATGGCCAACGGCGCCACCCTGTCGCTAGGCATCGTCAACGTGACCGATCGGGCGCCGGAGTTCGTCGAGACGGCGCCGTTCTACGACCCCACCCAGGCCGACTGGCGTGGGCGCTATGCCAGCGCCCGGCTCTCGGTGGCCTGGTAGCGCCGCGGCGCGCCCGCTTTCTTCCCTCTTCACTCCCAGCCTCTGGTGGCGCCGCAACGGCGGCCGCCCGGGCCTGGCCGTCTTCGATAGGAAATATCCGAATGCAATTCATGCCTCTTGCGCGCCGCTGGCTGGAGCGTCCGGGCGAGTGCCTGGTCACCGGGCTGCTGCGCTGGGTTCTGATCCTCATGTTCGGCATGGCCGTGGTCAGCGCCTGCCGTTCCGCGGAAAGGATCGGGCCCACGGTTCAGGACCTCGTCGAGTTCACCCGCATCGAGCAGCCGCGCAACAGCGATGCCGACGCGCTGCAGACGCAGGTTTCGCCGGACGGCCGCCGTGCGTTCATCGTCACGCGCACGGCCGAAATGGCGACCGACCGCAACCTCTTTCGCATCCTGCTGCTGGACCTGGACCCGCAACGCCTGCAGGCGCAGCGGCCCGCAGAGCCGCGCACCGTGCTGACGATCGCCGCCCGCCGCGACTCTTCGTACCTCGACCCGGCGATCCGGGACGTGCGCTGGGTCGGGCCCGAGACGCTGGTGTTCCGCGGCCGCGTCGACGACGGCCTGGACCAGGTGTATCGCGTCGACGTCGGCACCGGCCGTCTGGCCGCACTGACGAGCGAGACCTTGCCGATCGTGTCTTTTGCCGTCTCGGACGACCTGCGCCAGGTGGTGTACGTCGCCCAGATCCCGAAGCCGCCGTTGCCCACCGGCGCGCGCAGCGTCGTCGTCGGCAACCAGTCGTTCTGGTCGATCAAGTTCGGGCAGGGCGACATGCGCGCGCAGGACCGGCAGTACCGCTACTTCGTGGCCTCGCGCGACGGCGGGCGGCAGGCGCGGCCGTTGGGGCCGGTCTTCCCCGAGAGCAGCAGCCAGCCGCCGGGCGTGAGCATTTCGCCCGACGGCCGCTGGGCGCTGCTGCCGCGCTACGAGCCGGAGCGGCAGCTGGCGTGGGCGGACGAGTACCCGCTGGTGGGCGAACTGGCCCGGCTGGCCGGGCCGTCGCTGGGCATGGACCCGATCGGCTACTTCTCCCGCCCCAGGAGCTACGTGGCCCGGCGGCTGGTGGCGTATCGCCTCGCGGACGGGCACGAGCAGGCCGTGGTCGACGCACCGGACGACGCCTACCCGGGTGTCGGGCAGACGCGCTCGGACCGGCTGTGGCAGCGCGGCGGCAAGTCCGTCGTGATCGCCGGCACGCATCTGCCCTTGTCTGCCGGCCGGGGCAGCGGGTCGCATCTGGTCGAGTACTGGCCCGACACCGGGCGCCTGGAAGTCATCGCCAGCCTGCAAGGGCGTCTGGACGCGGCCTATCCGGTGCCGGGGTCGCACGATGCCTTCGTGGCGATCGACGGCACGCAACGCCGCTGGTTCGAGCGCACGCCCGACGGGCGCTGGAAGGAGCTCGACCGCGCGCCCGCAGCCGCCGGCGGTTTGCAGGGGGTGTCGCTGCGCCTGGACCAGGCCTTGAATCAGCCGCCCGACGTCTGGGCGACTACCGCGGCCGGCCAGAGCGTGCGGCTGACCCACCTGAACCCCGGCTATTCGGCCGAGACCTGGGGCGTCGCCAAGCCCTACACGTGGCGAGATGCCAAGGGCCGCCAATGGGATGGTGGCCTGCTGCTCCCCGCGGGGTTTGTGGCAGGAAAGCGCTATCCGCTCGTCATCCAGACCTACGGCTTCGCCACCGACCGCTTCTACCTGGATGGCGCGAACATCGCCGACGGCGTCAGCAGCGGCTTCGCGGGCCGGGCCTTCCTCCGCGAGGGTTTGCTGGTGCTGGCGCTGCCGCTGGGGCCCAGCACCGGCCGCCCGACGAACGAGCGCGGCGGTGTCGACGCCTTTGCCGACGGGGTGCGCGGCGCAATCGACGCGCTGGTGGGCGAAGGGCTGGTCGACGCCGAGCGCATCGGCCTGATGGGCTGGAGCGCGACCGGCGAGCGGGCGCTGAACCTGCTGACCTTCACCGACACGCGGATCCGTGCGGCGACCTTGCTGGACGGGGATGCCAACACGCTGTTCTCGGTCGCCGTGACCTACGGCGCCGGCGACAACATGCTGACGCGCAAGGAGGCGATCAACGGCGGCTCCGCCTTCGGCAACACGCTGCGCGACTGGGTGCGCAACGACCCGGCGCTGCACACCGACTGCGTGCGCGCCGCGCTGCGCATCGAGACCTACGGGCCCTGGGTGCTGAACAACTGGGACATCTATGCGCTGCTGCGCCGCCAGTACAAGCCGGCCGAGATGGTCGTCATCCCCGACGGCACGCACTCGCTGTCGCGGCCCAGCGAACGCATGATTTCGCTGCAAGGCAACGTGGACTGGTACCGCTTCTGGCTGCTCGGCGAGGAACGGCACGACCCGGTGCTGAAGGGCGAGACGGCGCAGACGCTGGAGCAGCAGTACACGCGCTGGCGCCAGATGGCCGAGCTGCGCGGCGCCGACGAGCGCCGCCCGCGCTGCGAGCGGGTGCAGGCGGGGCCGTAGTCACGCGGCATGTCTGTTTGCGATGCTGCGCCAGCGTCGCAGCCAGGCTTCGACGGCGACGTGGCCGTGGATCTCGGTCACGTGCACGGTGGCCGCCTGCGGCCTGTCAGACAGCGCGGCTTCGACCCTCTGGCGGTCGAGCAGGCCGTGTGCGACGAGTTCGCCGTCGAGCAGCACTTCGCGCACCCACCGGAGGTTGCGCGCGAGCACGGTTCTCAGGTGGTCCTCGATGCTGCCTTTGGATCGCCTGGCGGCGATTTCCGGCGGCAGGTCGCATGCGAAGGCCTGGCGGACCAGCGCACGGCCCCGCCCGCCCTGCGTGAGCCGGTACGTCGGCAGCCGCAGGCAAAGCTCGATCAGCGGCTGCGACAGCAGCGGGTTGACCACGTCCGGCGCGCGCTCGCGTTCGTAAGGGTCGTAGTAGCCGATCGGGTGCAGCAGCATGCGCAGGTGGTTGAGCTTGCCGATCGGCAGCGTGGTGGCCGTGCTCAGCAGAGGGTGCGTGTAGCGCGCGGCCGCAGCGGCCTCCAGCGCGTCGCCGGCCATCAGCGCGAGTGGCCAGGACAAGGCGTCCGTGCCCGCAGCGCGCCCCATGCGCACGCGGAGCGCGAGCGACGCCGTCTGCCAGACGGACAGCCTGGCCAGGCGCGCGGCGTCCAGCATCGCGTGCGTCAGCCCTGGGCCGGCGCCGCGCAGTGACAGGAAGTCGGCCGCCGGCCACCAGGTGCGAAGCTCGAAGAACAGCTGGTCGCCGCCTGCCCCGGTGAACAGCGAAGGCGCCTGATGGCGCTGGCTCAGATCGGCGTCAAGCGCGGCTGCGGCCATGCGGCCGACGTAGGTGGCGGGCGAGGGCGTCAGCGCCACGTTCAAGACCCGTTCGAGCCGGTAGGCGTCGTCGCGCTCGCACTCGATCAGCTCGAGTCCGGCATGCCGCGCGGCCTGGCGCGCGTAGCGCCGCTCGTCGGTGTCGGCGCCCGGCGAGTGGTAGTTCACGCACAGGATGTCGGCCGGTGTGCCGCCGCAGGCCAGGCTGCAGGCCAGGATCGAGGAGTCGAGGCCGCCTGACAGGCGCAGCAGGATGCGGTGCTGCCCCTCGGCCCAGGACCGTGCGCAGTGGCGGACGGTGTCGCGAACGAGCGGTGCCAGCCGCGCCGGGTCGTCGTCGAGTGGCGAGCCTGCGAAGCTCAGAGCGTTCCAGACGCGTTCGCTTCGCCGGCCTGCGCGGCCGATGTGGAGCGCCTCCCCGGGGAGCAGACGTTCGACGCCATCCAGCAACGTGAGCTGGTTGCCGAGTTCGCCGAACTGGAGATGCGCAGGCAGCCGCTCCCAGGCGATCGGCGGCAGCGGCAGCCCGGGCAGGGCGAGGAGGTCCTCCAGCCAGGAGAACACGATCTGCACGCCCTCGTGTTCCAGCGCGAAGCAGGGCAGGGTGCCGGCCGGGTCACGCAGGACGGTCGTGGTGCCGTCCGCCGCTTTCAGAAAAGCGACGTAGCGCCCCCACCAGTCGGTGACCAAGCCATGGCTTCCGCGCTGCAGGACACCTTCGGCGTCTTCCGGTTCGAGCGGTCCGTGATGGACGAGGGCTTTCTCGTCGACGCCTCTGCGGAACAGCCGGCCGAGGACCACACCCCGTTCGGATGGCAGTGTGTACACCCCGTTGCCCGACGCATCTGCCCCGGTGACGAACACCGACAGCCCGTTCGTTCGCAGCGCGGTCTGCCACGCGCGCTTGCTGTCCAGATGCTGTGCCAGACGGCGCGCGGCCGCGCGTGATGCGGCCGCATCGTCGTCCCAGACCAGCGCGAGGTAGCGGAACAAGGCGCTTGCTCCGCGACGCGGTCATGCGACCAGGATGGGGGTGTAGCGGCGCACGTTCTCGTGCAGGTCGCTCAGCACCAGGCCGTCACTCTGTACCCAGGCATGGGCGGCGAAGGGGCGTGCGGTCACGCCGATGACCCAATGCGGAAACCAGCCCTCGGACGCCAGGAAACCGGCCAGCGACAGAGAGTCGTGCAGGCAACGGTCCTGCGCCGTGAGCAGCAGGGGCCGAAGACGAAGGTAGGCGGCAACCGCCTCACGCAACTGCGCGGGCTCGCCCGGTCGGGCGCGTTCCGCCGCGGGTCGGCGGCGCCGAGCGACCAGGCGAGCGGCGATGGTGTCGAGCGATTGCCAGCGCAGGCGCAGCGCCGCCGAGGTGCAGGCGCTGGCGATGCGAAGGGCGCGGGCCGGTGCCAACCGCGCCGCCGTGATCAGTTCGTCGGCGTTCAGCGACTCGTTCGCCTCCGGCAGCGGCTGCCGCGCAACCGGCGGAGCCGCGCCCGCGGTCACCAGGCCGTGCCGCAACAGCGGGGCAGCCAGTGCCTCGACCTCGGACGGCGTCAGCGTCGCGGCCTGCGGCGTCTCGGTGGCCTGTGGCCAACCTCGGACGAAGGGCGCCAGACGCGCGAAGCGCGCACCGGGCACGCCCAGGTAGCGACTGCGCCGCAAGTCCAGCAGGATGACCTGCCCCTCGCAGGCGCAGGCGCGAACGTGCGGCGCAAGACAGAGGGCGCTGTTCATGCGTGCCCTTGCCATGACGGACCAGGGCCCGGCGCCAAGCTCGCTGGCGAAGCAAGCAGCTTTGCGCCGGGGTGGCGGCTTCGGCTCAGGCGATCTGCCGGCCGGGCATCGTCACGTTGTCCTCGCTGCCCGGCAGCAGGATGCCCTTGGTCGTGTCCTTCGCATCGCCCAGGTCGACGATGTCCAGTTCGGTCTCTTCGTCCATGACGCACTCCTTGAGGTTGGATGACGGGGGCTGCCGTTGGCGTATCGCTTCCGGCCGGGGCAAGGTAGGACGGCCTTCGATGTCAGGACAATGAAATTTCGGCCTGCCGTGAAGCGTTCGGTCGACTCGCCGAAGGCCGCGGCGCACCCTCTCTTGGGGCAAGCTCGCCGGGGACCGGCGGGCGGCGTTTCCGCTGCGACGCTGCTGCCGTTCGGTGGCGGCCTGGTCCGGAACGCCTGCCGGCGCCATGCGACCGAACGCCGGGCGCGCTGCTTCGATGTTGGGGGTGAGGTCCTGGGCCGCTGGATCGTCAAGCGGTCATGGACCCCCCGGCTCCTGTCTCCGCGTCCACGACGACCTGGCATATCTGCTGGCAGGCCGTGGCGGGGCACGACCTGATCGCTGGCGGGGCGCTGGCTGAGCGCATCCGGTGCCGGCTCCTCGACGCTCATGCGCAGCGAGACCGGGTGCTGGTCGACTATCTGCTGGCCCCGACCGAGATCCACGTGCTGTCGAAGCTGCCGGCAGGCGACTCGCCGGGCGCCGTGGCCCGTGCCGTCTCCAGCATCGTGGCGCGGTGGGTGCGGGACGTCATGTCGGTGCGCGGGCCGGTCTTTGCCGGTCCTTTCCGGGCCCACCGGGTCGGCTCCCTCGACGCCTTGCGCACCGAGCTACGCATGCTCGCGTGGCGTCCGGTCGCGCTGGGCCTTTGCACCGCTCCCGCCTACTACCCGCACTCGGCGCTGCGAACGACCCTGGGCTTGCGGCGGGCGATGGGCTTCGACGCGAGACCGCAGCTCGCGTTGTTCGGTGACGAGGTGCCGGCCGCGCGCGCGGCGTTGCGTGCTTGGCTGGCCGGAAGACCGTACGCCATGGAGATGCGCCAGTGGGAGTTGTCCCGCGGCTTGGCACTCGCCGTCGGAACGGTCGGCCCGCTGCCGCGGATGTCGCGCCAGGTGCGCGGGGCCGCGGCAGCGCTCGTGGCCGCTGCCGGGGCAGACGGGATCGACGGAGCCTTGCGCATCCTGGAGCGCTGGCTTCTCGCCAGGCTCGGCCTTCGGGGCGTGGAGCGCCTCGCCGACGTGCCGGGCTCGATCGGCGTACGCGGCCGGGCGCTGGTGGCTTGCCTGGCCGTGGACGTGTCGCTGTGTCCCGCCGCGTCGGTCGCGCGTCACTTCAAGCGGGCGAGAGCCACGCTGTGCGAGCAGATGAAGGCTTGCAGGCAAAGACCCGAGGACCGGCGGCTCCTCGCGATGCCGGCACACCGGATCGTCGAGGAGGCTGTCGGGCTTGCGGTCGCGTCCCGGGAGGCTGCTGACGGAACGCCGGGGATCCGGGCCGGGTGATGGTCACTCAGGTGGCGTCGCGGAGCGGGCTGCGCATGTGCTGCCGCTGCAGCTCCTGAGCGGCTGCGCCGGCACCGCCAGCTGTCAGCCACACGACCAGCGCTGAAGTCGCTCCATCACCTCGGCCTTGGGCAGCCGCCGCCGCGGGTGATTCCAGATCCGCGAAAGGCCCTCATGGAGCGTCGCGGCCCCGACCTTGCCTGATGCTTCCATCTGATCCAGCACCCACAGCAAGCCGTAGACGACGCAGTGGCGCGCCTGGGCCTCGGCCCGCAGCAGCTTGTCGCCCGAAACCAGGGCGTGGCCCTGGCGTCGGGCGCAGCTGAGGGCGAAGCAGTCCGGCAGCGAGAGACCGGGGCGCAGCTTGCGAAGCTGCTGTGCGAAGTCGACTTCGTCGGGGTTCAGCGCCACGACGCCCAGGCCGAGCGTGCGCAGCAAGGGGCCGTTCTCTGCCTCCAGTTCGCGGGCAAACAGAAGGTCCGGCACCACCATCGTCAGGTCGCAGGAGAAGGCAGGCTCCAGGAGCCCGCCCCGCTCCAGGTCGATCAGGACGGATGTGTCCGAGACCAGGATGATCATGGTCGGTCAGCCAGGCTGCCCCGCCAGCCGGCGGTCCAGTTCGCGCACGCTGATGCGCAGCAGTTCGGCCGCCCGAGCCTCCGAGATGGCGCCTTCGGCGACGGCGCGCAGACACAGGCGCTCCATGCGCAGCGGCACTTCGGGCATCAGCATGCCCGGCTCACCGGAGGCCTGGCTGTTCCAGCCCAGATCCCGGATCTGGGCCCACAGGCGGCCGTAGACCGCCTTGGTGATGATCCCCAGTTGGGCACATCGCACCGCCAGTGACGCGATGCTGACCTTGAACAGCTTCTTCAGCTCGGCCAGCTCGCCGATCGAGATCGACGTCCGGTGCGGGCCCAGCAGCCTGAGCACCATGTCGCGGGCCATCAGGAACGCGCCGGCAAAGCGGTCGGCGGCTTTCTCCTGCTCGGCGTCGCTGAGGCCGCTGAAGCGCAGCACCAGATGCGCCAGTTCGTGGGCCAGCGTGAACCGCTGCCGCTCGCCGTTGTGGCCCTGATTCACCACGATGACGGGGACGTCCTGGCGATCGGGTCGCTGCACGAACGCCTTGGAGCCCGACACGTTCTCCGGCAGGTCCAGGGCGATCACCTTGACGCCCTTGTCTTCCAGCAGTTCGGCCATGAAGGGGATCGGATCGATGCCCAGCTTCCACAGGCGGCGCAAGGCGTCCGCGGCCTGTTCCGCGTCTTCGACGCGTGCGATGTCGAACGCCTCGTCTTCAAGGGCCGCCCAGGGCTGCTCCACGCCGGGCAGCAGCTCTTCCAGTTCCAGGTAGCGCTCGACCTGATCCAGCACGGACGCCCGCACGGCGCGCTCCTCCTTGATGCCGGCATGCGGCGCCTTGCGAAAGTCCACGCCCGTCAGCTCGATCTCACGCTCGCTCAGCAGGTACTCGGGCGAGACGCGCAGGGCCTTGGCCAACGCAAGCAGGATCGTGGAGCTGGGCATCATCTCGTCGCGTTCGTACTTGCCGATGGCCTGCGCCGAGACTTGCCCCTGGATGGCCGCTTCCAGCTCGCGCAGTGACAACCCGAGAGCCTCTCGCGCCCTCTTGAGTCGGTTTCCGATCATGGTGTTCTCCGCGGCCTTGGGTTTACAAATAGATCATATGAATTTTGTTTTGTAAACTGCATCGCGTCAACTTCTCCGATTGGAGGTTCGTGACGGCTAACCGGAACAACGTTCATGTCGTCCAACGCGACAACGGCTGGGGCACGCTGCGCGAAGGCGGGCAGCGGGCGACGCAGGTGTTCGACACCCAGGTCCAGGCCATCCAGGCCGGGCGGCAGATGGCTCAGCAGGGACAGGGCGAACTGCTGATCCGCGGGCAGGATGGGCGCATCCGGGCCCGTGATTCTTACGGCAACGATCCCTGCCCGCCGAAGGACGCGAAGTCATCAGGCTGGATTTCCAGACGCCGGATCGGACGCCGGCGCGCGAGCGCCGCCTACCGGCCGGCCTCGCCGGCGCAGGCGTCGGCGTCCGCCGGCGGCAGCCAGCGCAGCAGGGTCTCGTAAAGCGTCATCGCCTCGACGGGCTTGGCGATGTGGTCGTTCATGCCGGCGGCCAGGCAGGCGGCACGGTCTTCGTCGAAGGCGTTGGCCGTCATCGCGACGATGGGCACGGGGTCGCCGAGTTGCGCGCGGATGCGGCGTGTCGCCTCCAGGCCGTCGGTGCCCGGCATCTGCATGTCCATCAGGATGATGTCGAAGCCGCCGCGCAGCGCCAGCTCGACCGCCTGCTCGCCGTCCGCCGCGACCTCGACGACGATGCCCGCATCCTCCAGCAGCGCGCAGGCCACCTCCTGGTTCACCAGGTTGTCCTCGGCCAGCAGCAGGCGCGGGCGGGTCGGCCGGCACTGCAGCCGCGTCAGCGCTTCCGACGGGGCTGCCGTGGCCTGCGCGCCGGACGGCAGGCTCAGCAGCGCCTGCGACACCGCGTCGTTGAGCGACGACGGCGTCACCGGCTTGGCGAGCACGGCGACGAAACGCGCCTGCCGGGCGCCGTCGCGCAGCGTGTCGGCGTCGTGCGCGGTGACCAGGATGCACGGCGGCAGCTCGCCTTCGCGGCGGCGCAGTTCGAGCACGGTGGTGATGCCGTCCAGCCCCGGCATGCGCCAGTCGACGACGAGCAGGTCGGGAGGGCGCCCGGCGGCGCGGCCGGCAGCGAAACGTTCGATCGCCTGCGTGCCGTCGCTCGCCTCGTCGACCTCCAGGCCGATCCTGCGCAGCATCTCGGCGAGCACCTCGCGTGACTCGGGCAGGTCGTCGACCAGCAGCGCGCGCAGGCCGAACGGCGTCTGCACCACGGCCGGCCGCTCGGTGGCGGGCGTGTCGCCCAGGCCCAGCCAGCAGCTGAACCAGAAGCTGCTGCCCTGCCCGGGCACGCTGTCGACGCCGGCGTCGCCGCCCATCAGCCGCGCCAGGTGGCGGGTCAGCGCCAGGCCCAGACCGGTGCCGCCGTAGCGGCGTGTCGTCGAGGTGTCGGCCTGCTCGAAAGCCTCGAACAGCCGCGCCTGGCGCTCCGCGGTGATGCCGATGCCGGTGTCGCGCACCTCGAAGCGCACCAGCACGCGGCTGTCCTCGGCCGCCACACGCTCGCCGCGCAGCCGGACCCAGCCGTGGTCGGTGAACTTGACGGCATTGACCAGCAGGTTGATCAGCGCCTGCGCCAGGTGCTGGGCGTCGCCGCGCAGGCGCTCGGGCAGCCGCCCGGTGTCCAGGACGAGTTCCAGGCCTTTGCGTGCCGCCGCGTCGGTCACCATGCCCAGCACGCGGTGCATCAGCTCGTCGCGCGAGAACTCGACACTCTCCAGCGCCAGCCGGCCGGCCTCGATCTTGGACAGGTCCAGGATGTCGTTGATGACCTGCAGCAGGTGGCGCGCCGCGTCGTCCACCTTGTGCAGGCGCTCGCGCAGCGTCGTGTCGGCGGCGTCGCGGGCCATCAGATGCGTCAGGCCGATGATCGCGTTCATCGGCGTGCGGATCTCGTGGCTCATGTTGGCCAGGAAGGCGCTCTTGGCGCGGGTCGCGGCTTCGGCCTGGTCGACGCGCCGGGCGAGTTCCTCGTTGAGCAGCTCCAGTTTCTGCTCGGCCTGCTTCAGCGCGGTGATGTCGGTGCCCACCGACAGGTAGCGCACGATGCGGCCGTCCAGGCCCGTCACCGGGACGATGACGCAGTCCACCCAGAACCGGCTGCCGTCCTTCGCGCGGTTGCAGATCTCGCCCTGCCAGGTGCGGCCGGCGGTGATGGTCGCCCACAGGGCGCTCCAGAACTCGCGCGCATGGGTGCCCGAGCTGACGACACGGTGGGTGTGCCCGCGCAGCTCGTCGCGCGTTCGCCCGCTGACGCGGCAGAAGTGCTCGTTGGCGTCGAGGATCATGCCCTCGGGGTCGGTCACCGAGTACAGCGACTGCGCGGTGATCGCGGTCGACAGCGTCAGATAGTCGCGCTGCGCGGCGCCGAGCGTGGCTTCGGCGATCTCGGCGCGTTCGGTGGCGACGGCACGCTGCTGCTCGGCGCTGCGCAGCCGCGCCGCACGCTGGCCGGAATCGCGCACGATGGCCGCCACGCCGACGACACGGCCGGTCTCGTCGGCGATGGGGCCGAGGGCGATCGAGACGTCCAGCAGTCGCCCGTCGCGCCGCCGCCGCTGCGTATCCAGCGGCTCGACGGCTTCGCCGGCGGCGGCGCGGCGCAGCAGCTCGGCGTCTTCCGCCTCGTGCCCCGGCGGCCGGATCAGCGCGGCCAGCGGCCGGCCCAGCGCTTCGGCGGCCGGATAGCCGAACAGGTTCTCGGCGCCGCGGTTCCAGTCGGTGACGACGCCGTCCAGCGACAGGCCGACGATCGCGTCGGCCGACCGTTCGACGATGGCCGCACGGCGCGAACGTTCGATGGCCGTCTGGCGCCGCTGCGCCGCCGCCCCGGCCAGCAGCGCCGCGGCGAAGGCGGCCAGCGCGCTGGCCGCGGCACCGGCGAGCAGCAGCGTGCGCGGCTCGGTGCCCACCGGCCGGGCCATGAAGGCCGGCGTGGCGCTCATCTGCAGCCGCCAGCGGCGGCCGAGCACCTCGCGCTCGACCACGGTGCGCACCGTCGCGTCGCCGGCCTGCAGGCCGCTGTCGTAGAAGCGGTCGGCGCCGGCTTCGGTCACGTCCTCGGCGGCGAGTTCGAAGAGGTCGGTCGCCAGGCCGGTGGCGGCGATCAGCTCGGGCGCGATGATGGGCGCATAGGTCCAGCCCCAGACCTCGCCGCCGGCGGGCGTGCCGGCCAGCCGCACCGGCAGCAGCATCAGAAAACCCTGGGACGGCGCGGAGGTGGCCTGCACCAGCGTGATCGGCGCGGTGATCGCGCTCGTGCCGCTGCGCATCGCCAGCGCCGCGGCGGCCCGGCGCCGGGGCTCGGACGCGATGTCCAGACCGGATGCCCCCACGTTGCGCGCGCCAGGCGCGACGTCGACGATCACCCAGTGTTCGCCGTCGTGCGGTGCCAGATGGCGGATCTCGAAGTCCGTCCAGCCGCGGCGGCGGATGTCCGCCGTGAAGGCGGCCTCGTCGCCCGGTGCCACACGCTGGATGTAGCCGATGCCGCGGGCGCCGGGGAATTCGCGGTCCAGTGAGCGTGTCCCGCTGTAGGCCATAAAGGCCGCCCGGTCCAGCCGCTGCGGCCCCAGCGCGACGATGGCGCCGCGCAGGCCGCGCAGGCCGCGTTCGTAGCTGAGAACGTTGGCCTTCAGCTGGTCGGCCGCGCCGGTGGCGAGATGCTCGAACTGCGCCTGGCGCTGCTCGGTGATCGAGCGCTGCTGGTGCCAGGCCAGCGCCGCGCTGATGCCCAGGCCCGCCAGCAGCACGGCTGCGGCCGTCAGGGCCTTGGTGGTGGAGACCTGCGACACCGGGGCGAGGTTCATCGCCGTCGATGGTACGGTGCAAGCGGCCGTCAGCGCATGCGGGCTGTCTCGCAGCGAGGCCCCTCCCGCCGAGCCGGGGGAGGGGCCTGCCCGATCACGCGCCCAGCTTCTCGAACCGGCAGGTGAAGTGCCGCATCAGCCTGGGCTCGCTGACGATGCGGTAGCCGGCGAGTCGGTCCTTGGCGGCCGCGACCTCCTCGAAGGCCTCGACGACGTAGTCGGCGTGGCTCTGGGTGTAGGTGCGGCGCGGGAAGGCCAGGCGCACCAGGTCCATCGCCGCGGGCTTTTCGCTGCCGTCGGGCTGGCGGCCGAACATCACCGTGCCGATCTCGCAGCTGCGGATGCCGGCCGTCTCGTACAGCGCCACGGACAGCGCCTGGCCCGGGTACTGCAGCGGCGCGATGTGCGACAGCCAGGCGCGTGCGTCGACGAACACCGCGTGGCCGCCGGCCGGCTTGACGACCGGGATGCCCATCGCGTCCAGGCGCTCGACGATGTAGGCGTTGGTGCGGATGCGGTAGCGCAGGTAGTCCTCGTCGACGATCTCGCGCAGCCCCTGCGCCAGCGCGTCCAGGTCGCGCCCGGCCAGGCCGCCGTAGGTCGGGAAACCTTCGGTGCGGATCAGGTGCTGGCGCGCCTGCTCGGCGAGCGCGTCGTCGTTCAGCGCCAGCCAGCCGCCGATGTTGCCGAAGGCGTCCTTCTTGGCGCTCATCGTCATGCCGTCGGCCACCGCGAAGCAGTCGCGCACGATGTCCTCGATCGAGCGCTCTCCCTGGCCCGGCTCGCGCGACTTGATGAACCAGGCGTTCTCGGCAAAGCGGCAGCCGTCGATGACGAAGGGCTTGCCGTGGCGGTGCGCCAGCTCGGCGACGGCGCGGATGTTGGCCAGGCTCACCGGCTGGCCGCCGCCGGCGTTGTTGGTGATCGTGATCATCACCAGCGGCACCTCGGCGCCGTGCTGCTGTAGGTAGGCCTCCAGCCGCTCCAGGTCCATGTTGCCCTTGAACGGGTGCTCGCTGCGCGGGTCACGGCCTTCGGCGATGACGAGGTCGTCGCCGATCGCGCCCGAGGCCTCGATGTTGCCGCGCGTCGTGTCGAAGTGCGTGTTCGACGGGATGCGCCGGCCGGCGCCGCCGAAGATCGAGAACAGGATCGCCTCGGCCGCTCGGCCCTGGTGCGTCGGGATGACGTGCCTGAACGGCATCAGGTGTTTCACCGCCGCCTCGAAGCGGTAGAAGCTGGGGCTGCCGGCGTAGCTCTCGTCGCCGCGCATCACCGCGGCCCACTGCAGCGAGGACATCGCCCCGGTGCCGGAGTCGGTCAGCAGGTCGATCAGCACCGCCTCCGAGGGCAGGCCGAAGAGGTTGTAGCCGGTGGCGGCGAGGTGTTGCTGGCGCTCTTCGCGGGTCGTCAGGCGGATCGGTTCGACCGACTTGATGCGGAAGGGCTCGATGATGGTTTTCATCCAAGGGGCTCCAGTACGGCCCCGTACTCCCGCGGCAACCGTTGCGCGATGGGGCCGATGCGCTGCGGTTGCCCGGAAATGCCGGACCGCGCTCAGCGCCCAAAGGGGTTGCGGGGCGGATTTTGCTCGACTTCGCCCGGCGGTCAAGACGGCCGCGGCGGCCGTCGGCTCAGCGGGCGCCCAGCAGCTCGTCGTCCAGCGGCTCGTCGGTGATGTGCCCGCCCCAGGAGGCGACCAGCTCCTGGATGGTCTGGGCCACCACGCGGCAGGGCGGTGACAGCTTGCCGTGCCGCGGCAGCGCCAGCGCCAGGTGGCGGCGCAGGTCGGGCTGCACCAGGCGGCTGGCCTGCAGGCGGCCGATCTTCAGGTCGTTGGTGATGGAGTAGGGGCCCAGCACCGAGTACAGCCGGCGGCCGCTGCCGCGCGCCACCAGTTCGCGCTGCACCGTCAGCGAGTCGGCCTCGAGCACCGCACGCAGCTGGAATCCCAGGCCGCGCGCGGCGTCGTCCAGCGCGCTGCGCCAGTGGCTGGGCCGGCGCGGCAGCACCAGCGGCAGCCCGTCCAGACGCGAGAACGGCACCGTCGGCTGGCGCGTCAGCTCGTCGCCGGGTGCGCTGACGAGATAGGTCTGGGCCACGCACAGCGGGATCTCCTCGCCGCCGGCCGGTTTGCGGAAGCGGATCAGGATCGCCAGGTCGACGGCGCCGCTGTCCAGCATCGCGTCCAGCTCGGTGCCCTGGGCTTCGGCGATGTCGAGCTGGATGCCCGGCTGGGCCACTTCCAGGCGCTCGTGCAGCCGCGTCAGCAGCGGGTGCGCGGCCGACGGGATGATGCCCAGCCGCACCTGGCCCAGCAGCTGGCCGGCGTCGGCGCGCAGGTCCTGCGCCAGCTGCTCGGTCTCGTGCAGCCAGGCGCGCAGCCGCACCGCGGCGCGTGCGCCCAGCTCGGTGAGCACCACGCCGCGGCCGGTGCGGCGGAACAGCGGCCCGCCGCACACCGCCTCGAACTCGGTGATCTGGCGGCTGATGTGCGACTGCACGGTCTGCCGCCGCGCGGCCACCTTGCTGATGCCGCCGGCCTCGGCCACCTCCAGGAACAAACGCACCATCGCGACGTTCATGACCCTGTCTCCGACCCAGTCTTAGGTTTGCCTGTAGCGGCAACTCTGAAAGCTCGGAATTGTATCTATGAAGATATCGCGACAATTCCTACAGTGGCCTCCATCGCAACCCCTTAGCTGAAAGGAAACAGACATGAATGCGATCGATCTGCGAGGCCTGAACCCGGCTCCCGTCACCCCCTTCACCCAGGACGGCGCGGTGGATTACGCCGCGATCCAGCGCCTGGGCAGCTGGCTGGCCAGCGTGCCGGGCGTCAAGAGCCTGACCGTGCTGGGCCACGCCGGCGAAGGCACCTTCCTGGAACGCGACGAGCAGTGCCGCGTCATCGAAGCCTTCCGCGAGTCGGTCGGCGACAAGCTCCCGATCATTGCCGGCATCACGCTCGAAGGCACGCAGGTCGCTGCCGAGGAAGCCAAGCGCGCCGTCAAGGCCGGCGCTTCGGCCGGTCTGCTCTACCCCTCGCACGGCTGGCTGCGTTTCGGCTACCAGAAGGGCGCGCCGCAGGACAAGTACAAGGCCGTCTACGAAGCCAGCGGCCTGCCGCTGATCCTGTTCCAGTACCCGGACGTCACCAAGTGCACGTACGACCTGGAAACCCAGCTCGAGATCGCCGCGCTGCCGGGCGTCTTCGCGATGAAGAACGGCGTGCGCAACATGAAGCGCTGGGACCGTGAGATCCCCGTCATCCGCAAGGAACGTCCGGACCTGCAGATCCTGACCTGCCACGACGAATACCTGCTGCACACGATGTTCGACGTCGACGGCGCGCTGGTCGGCTACGGCTGCATCGCCCCGGAACTGCTGGTCGAGATGATCGCCGCCGGCAAGGCCAAGGACTACAAGAAGGCGCGTGAACTGCACGACCGCCTGCTGCCGGTCACGGCCAACGTCTACCACCGCGGTTCGCACATGGAAGGCTCGGTCGCGCTGAAGTGGGCGCTGGTCGCGCGCGGCATCCTCGAGCACGCCGCCGTGCGTTCGCCGCTGCTGCCGCTGGCCCCGGGCGCCGAGCACGAGATCGCCGCCGCGATGGCCGCCGCCGGCCTCGGCCGGGTGCGCTAAGCCCCTGGCAGGCGGGGCTGCCGGCTCGCGCCGCCCCGCCTGCCCGCCACCGCGAGCCTGCATCGCCCACGATCGTCACGATCGGCCAGAACCAGAACGAGACCCATACGGCGGAGACTGGCGCATCGCAGTAAGCCCGCGCGCACAGCGGGTGGCGCTATCTCGCCGAGCCATGAGAGAGATAGACCATGACAAGCTTCCCGCTCCCCGCCTGGCGCTCGCCGCCAGCGGCGGCCCGGGCCGCCGGCACGCTGTGCGTGCTCGCGCTGGCCGCCGGTGCCGCAGATGCCCAGGTCACCCTGGGCGGCACGCTCGACCTCGCCACCCGCCATGTGCGCAACGGTGACCTCGGTTCGATGAACTCGGTCGTCAGCGGTGCCAACACCACCAGCAAGCTCGTCATCCGCGGCCGGGAAGACCTGGGCGGCGGCTTGAGCGCCGGCTTCTTCCTGGACGGCACCATCCTTGCCGACAGCGGCGCGGCGAACTCGCCGTTCTGGGACCGCCGCGCCACCATCGGCCTGACGCACCAGCGCTACGGTGAGATGCGCATGGGCCGCGACTGGGTGCCGACGCAGCTGGTCTGGAACTCGATGGACCCGTTCGCGACGCTGGGCATCGCCGGCGCCAACACCTTCCGCTCGGTCTACGGCTCGCGGGCTCTGGGCCAGGCCTTCGGCAGCAATGCCGCCGGCGCATCGCAGAACCCGACGCTGCGCGTGGCCAATGCCGTCGAATACATCCTGCCGGGCGGTCTCGGCGGCTTCAACGGTGCGCTGATCGCCACCGCAGGCGAGGGCGGCTCGGCCGGTGCCGGGCAAACCAAGGGTGACGGTTTCCGCCTCGGCTGGGCGCAGGGCGCCTGGCAGCTCGGCGCCTCGCAGTTCACGGTGCGCAACGCCGCCGCCGAGGAGCGCTTCACCGACCGCGTCTGGGGTGTCGGCTACGACGCTGGCTTCGCCCGCTTCAGCCTCGCCCAGCGCCGCTGGGCCTACGGCAGCGACACCACCGTCAACAGCCTGTTCGGGGTCTCGGTTCCGATGGGGGCCGGGCAGCTGAAGCTGTCCGTGCTGCGCGCCGACCAGACCGGCGCCACCGACGCGCTGAGCGCCAACGACGCGACGCTGCTCGGCGTCGGCTATGTCTACGCGCTGTCCAAGCGCACCGCGCTGTACGCTCACGCAGCGCGCCTCAGCAACCAGGGCGGAGCCAGCTTCGCCATCGCCGGCGGTCCCGCCACCAGCGGCGTCGCCACCGCGGCCAACTACTTCGGCGGCCAGCGCTCCACGGGCTTCGAGCTCGGCATGCGCCAGGACTTCTAGGAGCCGTCGACATGAATGACTCTTCCACGCTGCCCATTCCGGGCGGCATCGCCGACGCCGCGCCGGCGGCGAGCTCCCCCGCCGCGACGCCTTCGGCGCGCGCCCGTGCGCAACTGCTGTTCCGGCTGGAGAACGTGCCGTTCTGCCGCTGGCACACCAAGGCCCGTGTGATCATGGGCAGCGCCACCTTCTTCGACGCCTTCGACGCGCTGTCGCTGGCCTTCGTGCTGCCGGTACTGGTGGGCTTGTGGCACCTCTCGCCCGGCCAGGTCGGCCTGCTGATCGCCGCCGGCTACATCGGCCAGGTGGTCGGTGCGCTGCTCTTCGGCTGGGTCGGTGAACGCTACGGCCGCGTGCCGGCGATCTCCACCGCGGTCGGCGTGATGTCGGTGATGAGCATCGCCTGCGCCTTCGCCGGCAACTACGAGGTGCTGTTCCTGCTGCGCCTGCTGCAGGGCATCGGCGTCGGCGGCGAGGTGCCGGTGGCGGCGACCTACATCAACGAGCTGTCGCAGGCCAAGGGCCGCGGGCGTTTCTTCGTGCTCTACGAGCTGATCTTCCCGCTGGGCCTGCTGGCCGCGGCACAGGTGGGCGCCTTCGTCGTGCCGCGTTTCGGCTGGGAATACCTGTTCCTCGTCGGCGGCATCCCGGGCGTCGTCATCCTGATGTTCATGATGCGTCTGCCGGAGTCGCCGCGCTGGCTGGTCGGCAAGGGCCGGCTGCAGGACGCCGAGCGTGTGATCCGGCAGGTCGAGGCCGCGACGCCCAAGCGCAGTCTGGACGAGAAGCACGACGCTGCGCAGATCGAGCAGCGCGTGGCTGGCCTCGCCGACGGCATCGGCAAGCAGAACAAGGCCTCCTGGAAGGAACTGTTCTCGGTGGTCTACCGGCCGCGCACGCTGGTCGTCTGGGTGTTGTGGGCGTCTTCGTACTTCGTCGCCAACGGCATCAACAACTGGCTGCCGACGCTCTACAAGACGGTCTACCACCTGCCGCTGCAGGAAGCGCTGCGCATGGCTTCGCTGAGCAACGTGCTGAGCGTCTGCGCGGTGCTGGTCTGCGCGCTGTTCGTCGACCGCATCGGCCGCCGCCGCTGGGCCATCGGCAGCTTCATCGTCTGCGGCGTGCTGCTCGCCACGCTGGCTTTCCTCGGCGCCAAGAGCGCCTGGTCGGTGATGCTGCTCGGATCGACGGCCTACGCGGTGATGGGCACGACCACCGTGCTGCTGTACCTGTACACGCCGGAGATCTATCCGACGCGCATGCGGGCCATCGGCACCGGCCTGGCCACCTCGTGGCTGCGGGCGGCCTCGGCCACGGCGCCGGCGGTGGTGGGTTTCGTGCTCACCGGCTACGGCATCGCGACGGTGTTCGGCATGTTCGCGGCGATGACCGTCATCGGTCTGATCGCGGCGCGCCAGATGATCGAGACGGCCAACCGCTCGCTCGAAGAGATCTCGCCCTGATCCCGGGCCGAGATCAGCCGGCGCGGGGGAACCCGCGCCGGTACCCCTGATTCCCGAATAAGAACAACAATGGTCTGCGGCCCACCCGGCCGGGACCTGACGGAGACGGCCACCCGCCCAATTCGTTTTCAAGGAACCCAGATGAACACCATGACCATCGTCAGCAGCCGTGCCAACCCTTGGGAGGGCTTCGCCGGCGGTCGTTGGGAAACCGCCGTCGACGTCCGCGACTTCATCCAGAAGAACTACACCCCGTACGCCGGCACGAGCGCCTTCCTCGAAGGCCCGACGACGCGCACGCTGGCGCTGTGGAAGAAGCTCTCCGAGCTGCTCAAGCAGGAGCAGGCCAAGGGCGTGCTGGACGTGTCGACCGACCGCCCGTCGACGATCGTGGCGCACGACGCGGGTTACATCGACCAGGGTCTGGAACTGATCGTCGGCCTGCAGACGGACGCCCCGCTCAAGCGCGCGATCATGCCCAACGGCGGTCTGCGCATGGTCCAGTCGGGCCTGAAGGCCTACGGCTTCGAGAGCGACCCGACGGTCGACGAGATCTGGACCAAGTACCGCAAGAGCCACAACCAGGGCGTCTTCGACGTCTACTCGACCGAGATCTCCAAGGCGCGCAAGTCGGCCATCCTGACCGGCCTGCCCGACGCCTACGGCCGCGGCCGCATCATCGGCGACTACCGCCGCGTGGCGCTGTACGGCGTCGACGCGCTGCGCAAGTTCAAGCAGCAGGAATACCGCGACCTGGACAGCCGCGACTTCAGCGAAGACGTGCTGCGCCTGCGCGAGGAGCTCTCCGAGCAGGGCCGCGCGCTGGAGGAACTCAAGGTCATGGGCGCCAAGTACGGCTTCGACCTCGGCCGCCCGGCGCAGAACGCGCGTGAAGCGGTGCAGTGGACGTATCTGGCCTACCTGGCTGCGGTGAAGGAGCAGAACGGCGCCGCGATGTCGCTGGGCCGC
>NZ_AEWG01000156.1 GCF_000190375.1 Rubrivivax benzoatilyticus JA2 = ATCC BAA-35 | reverse complement strand
CGATGCGCCTGCTGCTGCTGCGCGCGGGCTGGTGGCTGGAGCTCACCGACGCCGACCACGAGGCCCTGACGGCGGTGCCCGACTGGCACGCCGACGGTTTTCGCTGGATCGAGCGCTGGCTCGCCGAACACGGCGACACGCCGTGGCCGACGCTGCGCGAGCAGATCGCCGCCGAGCCCTGGGGCGAACAGGCGATCGAGCTCGTCGACGGTGCCGAGATCCCGATCGAGCCGGTGCTCGAGGACCTGCGCACGGCCGCCGCGCAGACCGTGCGGGCGCAGGCGATGCGCCAGGCGATGGCGGTGCTCGGCCGGCGCTGAGCCCACGCGGGCGCGGCTTGCCCTCCCCCAGCGCGGCTTTTTGCGACCGCGGTCCCGACGCGACGTCCGCGCTGATTTCTTTGACGAACCGGCGCCGGCCGCCGATAATGGTGGGTTTGTTGCAGCGGCAAGAGTGAGCAGCAGCACCTCCGGGCCCCGGCCACCCGCGACACGGGTTCAAAAGGCCAACTTCACCCGCAAGGACTGCGCATTCCGATGAGTTCACGCGAGCTTGCCCGTCTGGACGCGCCACCCCAGGACGCCGCTCGTCGCGGCGTGATCCCGCACGCCTTGCGGCGAACGCAAGGCGGGGCGTGGCCGTGGAAACCTTCCCGAGGAACCGCATGACCGCCAAGAAGCCCGCATCCGCTGCCCCCGCCGACGCCGCCGAGGCCAAGACCCCCAAGACCAAGGCCGCCGCCGCCGAAACCGCCAAGCCGGCGAAGAAGGCGGCCAAGGCGCCGGCCAAGACCGACACCAAGGCCAAGGCCGGCAAGAAGGAGTCGAAGAAGGCCGCCGACGACGAGGACCTGGATGTCGAACTCGAGGCCGAACTCGAGGTCGAGCCGGAAGCCGAGGTCGAAGCCGAGGTCGAGGTCGACGCGAGCGAGGGCAAGGAAGCCAAGGCCAAGCCGCTGCGCATGAAGGTCAGCCGCGCCAAGGAGCGCGCGCTGATGCGCGAGTTCGGTCTCGACGAGACCATGCTCACCGAAGAGGAAGTCGCCAAGCGCCGCCAGGAGCTCAAGACCCTCATCAAGATGGGCAAGACGCGTGGTTTCCTGACCCATCAGGAGATCAACGACCACCTGCCCGAGAAGCTCGTCGACAACGAGATCCTCGAGGCCATCGTCTCGATGCTCAACGACATGGGCATCGCGGTCTACGAGCAGGCGCCCGACGCCGCCACGCTGCTGATCAACGGCAGCAACACCGCCACCGCGACCGACGAGGAAGCCGAGGAAGCCGCCGAAGCCGCGCTGTCGACCGTCGACAGCGAGTTCGGCCGCACCACCGACCCGGTGCGCATGTACATGCGCGAGATGGGCTCGGTCGAGCTGCTCACGCGTGAAGGCGAGATCGAGATCGCCAAGCGCATCGAAGGCGGCCTGCAGGCGATGATGCTGGCCATCAGCGCCAGCCCGACGACGATCGCCGAGATCCTGGCGATGGCCGACAAGATCGCCGCCGGCGAGATGCAGATCTCCGAGGTCGTCGACGGCTTCGTCAGCGACGACGAGGCCGACGACTACGTCGCCGAGGAAGACTTCGACGAGTTCGACGAGGACGACGACGACGACGGCGCCGGTGGCAGCAAGGCGCTGACGAAGAAGCTCGAGGAGCTGAAGAAGCAGGCGCTGGAGAAGTTCGACCTGCTGCGCTCGCACTTCGACCGCATGCGCAAGGCCTACGAGAAGGACGGCTACAAGTCGCCGGCCTACAACAAGGCCCAGGAAGCGATCAGCCAGGACCTGATGACGATCCGCTTCACGGTCAAGACGATCGAGAAGCTGTGCCAGATCCTGCGCGCCCAGGTCGACGACGTGCGCCGCTACGAGCGCGAGATCCGCAAGATCGTCGTCGACAAGTGCGGCATGCCGCAGGAACAGTTCATCAAGACCTTCCCGCCCAACGTCCTGAACCTCAAGTGGGCCGAGAAGGAAGCCGCCGCCGGCAAGCCGTACTCGGCGGTGCTCGGCCGCAACCTGCCGGCCGTGCAGGAACTGCAGCAGAAGCTCATCGACCTGCAGGGCCGCGCCGTCGTGCCGCTGGACGATCTGAAGGAGATCAACCGGCACATGAACGCCGGCGAGAAGGCCAGCCGCGACGCGAAGAAGGAGATGATCGAGGCCAACCTGCGCCTGGTGATCTCGATCGCGAAGAAGTACACCAACCGCGGCCTGCAGTTCCTGGACCTGATCCAGGAAGGCAACATCGGCCTGATGAAGGCGGTCGACAAGTTCGAATACCGCCGCGGCTACAAGTTCTCGACCTACGCCACCTGGTGGATCCGCCAGGCGATCACGCGCTCGATCGCCGACCAGGCGCGCACGATCCGCATCCCGGTTCACATGATCGAGACGATCAACAAGATGAACCGCATCTCGCGCCAGCACCTGCAGGAGTTCGGCTTCGAACCCGACGCGCCGACGCTGGCCGAGAAGATGGAGATCCCCGAGGACAAGATCCGCAAGATCATGATGATCGCCAAGGAGCCGATCTCCATGGAAACGCCGATCGGCGACGACGACGACAGCCACCTGGGCGACTTCATCGAGGACACGAACAACGTGGCCCCGGTCGACGCCGCGATGCAGGCCGGCCTGCGCGAGGTCGTCAAGGACATCCTCGACAGCCTGACGCCGCGCGAAGCCAAGGTGCTGCGCATGCGCTTCGGCATCGAGATGAGCACCGACCACACGCTGGAAGAAGTCGGCAAGCAGTTCGACGTCACGCGCGAGCGCATCCGCCAGATCGAAGCCAAGGCGATCCGCAAGCTCAAGCACCCCAGCCGCTCGGACAAGCTGCGGACGTATCTGGACAATCTTTGATTGGACAGATACGAAGCCGCCGCAGGCGGCCGCTCCCGACAGCGAGCGCGCAGCGGGCGGCGCAGCCACAAGCTGCGGACGTATCTGGACAATCTCTGATTGGCCGGGGCCGCGGCCCCCTGATGCCCGCCCGCGCGCCCTCGCCACCGAGGGCGCGTCCGTTTCGACCGTCCGGAGCCCCCGTGCCCGACCCGCACGCTGTGCCCTAACCCGCAGGCCCTCTCGTCGGAGGGGGGTGACGGTAAAATTTGGCGCTGAATGACGCAGATCTCCGACCTCACCGTGCTGTTCGCCGACTTGCGCGGCAGCACCGCGCTGTACGAGACGCTCGGCAATGCCGAGGCGACGTCGGTGGTCACGCATTGCGTCGGCTCGCTGACGCGACCGGTGGCCGACTTCGGCGGCCATGTCGTCAAGACGCTGGGCGACGGGCTGATGGCCGTCTTCCCGCGGCCGACGAGTGCGCTGCAGGCCGCCGCGCTGATCCACGAGGTTCTCGACGGCATCACCAGCCGCGGCCACCAGCACGGCGCGTCCACCGGCCTGCGCGACCTGAAGCTGCAGATCGCGATGGCCCGCGGCGAGGTCGTCGAGATGGCCGGCGACTGCTACGGCGACGCCGTCAACGTCGCCGCCCGCCTGCTTGACCACGCCGGCGACAACGAGACGCTGGTCACCGCCGAGGTGCTGCAGGGCCTGCCCGAGCAGACGCGCTCGCGCTTTCGCTGCCTCGACCGCATGGTGCTGCGCGGCCGCGTCGAGCCGGTGCAGGTCTTCGTGCTCGGCGGCCGCCCGGGCACCGACCTGCCGCCGACGCAGTTCGCCGGCGACTCGGCCCCGGTGTCCGAACCCGACGGCCTGCGGCTCGAGTGGATCGACAACAACCAGATCTTCGCCAGCCGGCAGCTGCCGGTGGTGCTCGGCCGCGGCCCGCAGGCCGAGTTCCGCGTCGACGACTCGCGCGTGTCGCGCTCGCATGCCCGCGTCGACTGGCACGGCGGCGCCTTCCAGCTCACCGACCTCAGCTACAACGGGACCTACGTGCGTTTTGCCGACGGCGAGATCGTCAGCCTGCGCCGCGGCAGCTGCACCCTGCACGGCAGCGGCGAGATCGGCCTGGGCGGCTCGCCCGGAGACCCGGCGGCCACCTGCGTGCTCTTCGACGTCCTCCGTTTCGACGACACCCAGCCGCTGCTCGCGGCTGACCTGCTCTAGCCTTCCGCCCCGCCATGCGCGTGCTGTACGTCGACGACGACCGGATCAACACCCTGCTCTTCGAGGAGACCTGCCGCTGCGCCGGTCGATTCGAGGTGGCCTGCGCGTCCACCGGCGCCGAGGCGCTGGAGATCGCGGCCGAGTTCCCCGCCGAGGCGCTGGTCATCGACCTGCACCTGCCCGACACCAACGGCTTCGAGTTGCTGCCCGCGCTGCGCCGGGTGCTGGGCGGGCGGCCGCTGCCGGCCTATCTCTGCACCGCCGACGACCCGGCCCAGGTCGCCGCCCAGGCGGCCGAGGCCGGCTTCGACGGCTGCTGGACCAAGCCGGTGACAGTCGAGGAGATGCTGGCCGAACTCGACCGCGGTGCACGCGGTTCGGCGGCATGACGTACCGGCCCGAGCCGCCTCATCGCCATGGCGACGTCGACCGCGTCGGCGTGCTGCTCGTCAACCTGGGCACGCCGTCGGAGCCGACCCCGTCGGCGCTGCGCCGCTATCTCGCCGAGTTCCTGTCCGACCCGCGTGTCGTCGAGATCCCGCGCATCCTCTGGCTGCCCATCCTCTACGGCATCGTGCTGAGCGCGCGGCCGGCCAAGTCGGCGGCCAAGTACGCGACGATCTGGACCCCCGAGGGCTCGCCGCTGGCCGTCTGGAGCGACCGCCAGGCCGTCGGGCTGTCGCAGGCGCTGCGCGCTCGCGGCCACCAGGTCCAGGTGCGTGTCGCGATGCGATACGGCGAGCCGTCGGTCGCGCGCGGCCTGGACGCGCTGCGTGCCGAGGGCGCCACGCGCGTGCTGGTGCTGCCGCTGTACCCGCAGTACGCCAGCGCCACGACCGGCAGCGTCAGCGACGCGGTGATGAAGTGGAGCGCCGGCGCGCGCCGCCTGCCCGAGTTCCGCTTCGTCAACGAGTACCACGACGACCCCGGCTACATCGGCGCGCTGGCCGAGCGCGTGCGCGCGCACTGGCACGCCCACGGCCGCGGCGAGCGCCTGCTGCTGAGCTTCCACGGCGTGCCGCACCGCACGCTGGTGCTCGGCGACCCCTATCACTGCCAGTGCCACAAGACCGCGCGGCTGCTGCGCGAGCGCCTCGGCCTCGAGCCCGAGCACGTCGTCGTGACCTTCCAGAGCCGCTTCGGCAACGCCAAGTGGCTGGAGCCCTACACCGAGCCGACGCTGCGCCGCCTGGCCGCCGAGGGCCTGCGCCGCGTCGACGTCATGTGCCCGGGCTTCGTCTCCGACTGCCTGGAGACACTCGAGGAGATCAACGAGGAGGCGCGCGAAGCCTTCCTCTCCTGCGGCGGCGAACGCTTCGAGTACATCGAGTGCCTCAACGACCAGCCGGCCTGGATCGACGCGCTGGCGGCCGTCGCCGAGCGCCACATGGCCGGCTGGAACACACGCGCGCAAACGGACCTGGCGCAGGCCAGCGCGACGCGCGAGCGTGCCACGGCGCTCGGCGCGACGATCTAGACCGGAACGCGGAGCACAAGGCGCGGGCCGCGGCCCGATGAGCGGCCGCGCGGCGGCCAGGAGACCCGATGAACGACCCCCGGGTGCGGCTGGACAAGTGGTTGTGGGCCGCACGCTTCTACAAGACCCGCGCGATCGCCGCCGAGGAGGCCGACCGCGGCCGCGTCAGCGTCAACGGGCTGGCGGCCAAGCCGGCGCGCGAACTGCACCTCGGTGACCGCGTCGCGCTGCGCCAGGGCGGCGTCGAGCGTGTCGTCGACGTGCTCGTGCTGGGCACCGTGCGCGGCCCGGCGCCGGTGGCGCAGACGCTGTACCGCGAGACCGCCGAGAGCATCGCCGCACGCGAACGCGCCGCCGAGGCCCGCCGCCTGCAGCCCGAACCCGCCGCCGCCATCGAACAAGGCCGCCCGACCAAGCGCGACCGCCGCAAGCTGGCCGACTGGAACCGCTGGAGCGCGAGCCTCGACGACACAGGCTCTTGAAAGCCCGGTCGATGCCCCCAACTCCCTCCGAGTTTTGCCCCGAACCGCCCATGAACGCGAATCCGAACTCCCCCGACACCCCGTCTCCTGATGCCACCGCACCGGCGGCCGAGGCCACCCCGAGCGCCGAGGCGCGCCTGGCCGAACTCGAGGCCAAGCATGCCGAGGTCGCTGACGCCTACCTGCGCGCCAAGGCCGAGACCGAGAACATCCGCCGCCGCGCCGAGGAAGAAGTGTCCAAGGCGCGCAAGTTCGCCGTCGAGGCCTTCGCCGAGAGCATGCTGCCGGTCAAGGACAGCCTCGAGGCCGCGATCGCGATCCAGAACGCGACGCCCGAGCAGCTGCTCGAGGGCACGCACGCGACGCTGCGCCAGCTGACCCAGGCGCTGGAGCGCAACAAGGTCGTGCAGATCGCGCCGCCGCCGGGCACCCGGTTCGACCCGCACCAGCACCAGGCGATCAGCGTGGTGCCGGCCGACCAGGAAGCGAACACCGTCGTCGCCGTGCTGCAGAAGGGCTACCTGATCGCCGACCGCGTGCTGCGCCCGGCGCTCGTCACGGTCGCCGCACCGAAGTCCTGACCACCGCCTGCGTGCGCCGGGCTTGAAACGCCGCCCGGCAGCCACAACTCCAAGACAACCGGAATCCAGATTTCAGGAGAACACCATGGGAAAGATCATCGGCATCGACCTGGGCACCACGAACTCGTGCGTGGCCGTGATGGAAGGCAACACGACCAAGGTCATCGAGAACAGTGAAGGCGCGCGCACCACGCCGTCGATCATCGCCTACCAGGACGATGGCGAGATCCTCGTCGGCGCGTCGGCCAAGCGCCAGGCGGTCACGAACCCGCGCAACACGCTGTACGCGGTGAAGCGCCTGATCGGCCGCAAGTTCACCGAGAAGGAAGTGCAGAAGGACATCGACCTGATGCCCTACACGATCACGGCGGCCGACAACGGCGACGCCTGGGTCGAGGTGCGCGGCAAGAAGCTCGCGCCGCCGCAGGTCAGCGCCGAAGTGCTGCGCAAGATGAAGAAGACCGCCGAGGACTACCTCGGCGAGGAAGTGACCGAGGCCGTGATCACGGTGCCGGCCTACTTCAACGACAGCCAGCGCCAGGCGACCAAGGACGCCGGCCGCATCGCCGGCCTCGAGGTCAAGCGCATCATCAACGAGCCGACCGCCGCGGCGCTGGCCTTCGGCCTGGACAAGGCCGGCAAGGGTGACCGCAAGATCGCCGTCTACGACCTGGGCGGCGGCACCTTCGACATCTCGATCATCGAGATCGCCGACGTCGACGGCGAGAAGCAGTTCGAGGTGCTGTCGACCAACGGCGACACCTTCCTCGGCGGCGAGGACTTCGACCAGCGCATCATCGACTACATCATCGGCGAGTTCAAGAAGGAACAGGGCGTCGACCTGACCAAGGACGTGCTCGCGCTGCAGCGCCTGAAGGAAGCCGCCGAGAAGGCCAAGATCGAGCTGTCCAACAGCTCGCAGACCGACATCAACCTGCCGTACATCACGGCCGACGCGTCGGGCCCGAAGCACCTGAACATCAAGCTCACGCGCGCCAAGCTCGAGGCCCTGGTCGACGAGCTGATCGAACGCACGATCGAGCCCTGCCGCACCGCGATGAAGGACGCCGGCGTGAAGGTCGGCGAGATCGACGACGTCATCCTGGTCGGCGGCATGAGCCGCATGCCCAAGGTGCAGGAGAAGGTCAAGGAGTTCTTCGGCAAGGAACCGCGCCGCGACGTCAACCCCGACGAAGCCGTCGCGGTCGGCGCCGCGATCCAGGGCCAGGTCCTGGGTGGCGAGCGCAAGGACGTGCTGCTGCTGGACGTCACCCCGCTGTCGCTGGGCATCGAGACCCTGGGCGGCGTGATGACCAAGATGATCAAGAAGAACACCACGATCCCGACCAAGTTCTCGCAGGTGTTCTCGACCGCCGACGACAACCAGCCGGCGGTGACGATCAAGGTCTTCCAGGGCGAGCGTGAACTGGCCTCGGGCAACAAGAGCCTGGGCGAGTTCAACCTCGAGGGCATCCCGCCGGCGCCGCGCGGCCTGCCGCAGATCGAGGTCACCTTCGACATCGACGCCAACGGCATCCTGCACGTCAGCGCCAAGGACAAGGGCACCGGCAAGGAGAACAAGATCACCATCAAGGCGAACTCGGGCCTGTCCGAGGCCGAGATCGAGAAGATGGTGAAGGATGCCGAGGCCAACGCCGCCGAGGACAAGAAGAAGCTCGAGATCGTCCAGGCCCGCAACCAGGGCGACGCGATGCTGCACTCGGTGCGCAAGACGCTGGGCGAGCACGGCGACAAGCTCGACGCCGGCGAGAAGGAGAAGATCGAGGCCGCGCTGAAGGACCTGGAAGAAGCGCTGAAGGGCGAGGACAAGGCCGCCATCGAGGCCAAGACCGAAGCCCTGATGAGCGCCAGCCAGAAGCTCGGCGAGAAGGTCTACGCCGACGCCCAGGCCGCGGCCGGTGCCGCCGCCGGGGCCGACGAGGCGCCGCAGCCCTCGTCCTCCAAGCCGGCCGACGACAACGTCGTCGACGCCGAGTTCAAGGAAGTCAAGAAGTGATCTTCCCGCGGCCGGCGCAGCACGCCCGGCCGTGATTTCCCGCCGCGTCCAGGCGTGCCGGCCCACCCCGGCACCCCTGCGCGGCGTTTACGCTTGACGACTGGCTGTTCACGGCACCCCCATGGCAAAGCGCGACTACTACGAAATCCTCGGCGTGGCGAAAAACGCCTCGGACGACGACATCAAGAAGGCCTATCGCAAACTGGCCATGAAGTACCACCCTGACCGCAACCAGGGTGACGAGGCGAAGAAGGCGGAAGAGAAGTTCAAGGAGGTCAAGGAGGCCTACGAGATGCTCTCCGACGCGCAAAAGCGCGCCGCCTACGACCAGTACGGCCACGCCGGCGTCGACCCGAACATGGGCGGCCGCGGCGCGGGCCCGGAAGGCTTCGGCGGCTTCGCCGAGGCTTTCGGCGACATCTTCGGCGACATCTTCGGCGGCGCGGCCGGCGGCCGTCGCGGCGGCGGCCAGCAGGTCTACCGCGGCAGCGACCTCAGCTACGCGATGGAGATCACGCTGGAGGAGGCCGCCGCCGGCAAGGAGACGCAGATCCGCATCCCGAGCTGGGAAGGCTGCGACACCTGCCACGGCAGCGGCGCCAAACCCGGCACCAGCCCAAAGACCTGCCCGACCTGCTCGGGCTCGGGCACGGTGCACCTGCGCCAGGGCTTCTTCAGCATCCAGCAGACCTGCCCGCACTGCCACGGCAGCGGCAAGATCATCCCCGAGCCCTGCCCGACCTGCGGCGGCGCCGGCAAGATCAAGCGCCAGAAGACGCTGGAGGTGAAGATCCCCGCCGGCATCAACGAAGGCATGCGCATCCGCTCGGCCGGCAACGGCGAGCCGGGCACCAACGGCGGCCCGCCGGGCGATCTGTACATCGAGATCCGCATCAAGCCGCACGAGATCTTCGAGCGCGACGGCGACGACCTGCACTGCACGGTGCCGGTCGGCATGACGACGGCGGCGCTCGGCGGCACGATCGAGGTGCCGACGCTGGGCTCCAAGGCCGAGATCGAGCTGCCCGAGGGCACCCAGCACGGCAAGACCTTCCGCCTGCGCGGCAAGGGCATCAAGGGCATCCGCTCCAGCTACCCGGGCGACCTCTACGCGCACATCACCGTCGAGACCCCGGTCAAGCTGACCGAGCACCAGCGCAAGCTGCTGCGCGAGCTCGACGAGTCCTTCCGCAAGGGTGGCGACCGGCACTCGCCGAACGCCAAGAGCTGGACCGACCGGGTCAAAGACCTCTTCAAGTAGAGGTTTTCCCGCCTGACGGGACATGCACCGCTCAAGTGCGCGGCGGCCTGGCCGACAACACGGTCACGAAATGCCGCGCATGACGACAAGCCGCCCCGCCCTCTCCTCCACCCGCCGCCTGCGTGCGGCGGCTGGCGCTCTGCCCGGGCGAGACGCACGATGAGACTGGACCGCGACATCCACCTCAGCAAGGCGCTGGTCATCGACCCGAACCCGACCTCGCGCAGCATCCTCGTCGCCCAGCTGCGCGACTTCGGCATCGGCACCGTCGTCCAGTGCGGCCGTGTCGCCGACGCGCGCAACCAGCTCGAGGCGCGGGGCTTCGACATCGTGCTGTGCGAGAACAACTTCGCCGGCAACGATGCCGCCGGGCAGCAGTTGCTCGACGACCTGCGGCGCCACCAGCTGCTGCCGCTGTCGACGGTGTTCATCATGATCAGCAGCGAGGCGACCTACAACAAGGTCGCCGAGGCGGCCGAGTCGGCGCTGGACAGCTTCCTGATCAAGCCCCACACCGCCGCCGGCCTGGGCGACCGAATCCTGCACGCCCGCCGGCGCAAGAAGGTGCTGCGTGACATCTTCGAGGCCGTCGACGAGTCGCGTTTCGACGACGCGATCCGGCTGTGCCTCAAGCGCTTCGAGGAACGCGGCGAGTTCTGGCTGTTCGCCGCGCGCGTCGGTGCCGAGCTGCTGCTGACCCACGACCGCCACCGCGAAGCCTGGGGCCTGTACGAAGCGGTGCTGAAGGCGCAGACCCTGCCCTGGGCGCGCCTGGGCGTCGCGCGTGCGCAGGTCGAGGCCAACGAGCCGGGCAAGGCCTTGTCGACGCTGGAGAGCCTGACCGCCGACCAGCCGAACTTCGTCGACGCCTACGACGTGATGGGCCGCATCCATGTCGACCAGGGCAATCTCGACGAGGCCGCGGCGGTGTTCATGCGCGCCGCCTCGCTGACGCCGGACTCGGTGACACGGCTGCAGAAGGTCGGCATGCTGTCCTTCTACCTGGAGCGTCACGACGACGCGCTGAAGGCGCTGGAGCGCAGCGTGGGCATCGGCATCTCGTCGAAGATGTTCGACCCGCAGACGCTGGTGCTGCTGGCCTTCGTGCGCTGGCGGCAATCGGACTCCAAGGGCGTGCAGCGCTGCAACGAGAACCTGGAGCACCTGCTCTCGCGCAGCCCCGACAGCCCGCGCCTGCGGCGCTTCGCCGCCGTGGTGCGCGTGCTCGAGCTGATGCTTCGGCTGCAGCACGCCGACGTGCAGCAGGCCGTGGCCGACCTTGCGCTCGAGGTGCGCGAAGCCTCCTTCGACATCGAGGCCGCCTGCAACCTGCTGTCGCTGCTGGCGCGGCTGGCCGACGTCGGCTACACGCTGGAGCAGGCCGACGAATGGGTGGACGCGATCGGCCTGCGCCACTGCACCGCGAAGTCGATGACGGAACTGCTGGCCCGCGCGGCACACCCGCACGCGCCGTTCGTCGAACGCATCCGCGCCTGCCAGCACCGGGTGCTCGAGGTGTCCGAGGCGGCGATGGCCTTCAGCCTGGCCGGCGACCCGGGCTCGTCGGTGCGCACGCTGCTCGACAACGGCCGGGCCTCGCTCAATGGCAAGCTGATCGACACCGCGCGCCTGGTGCTGCAGCGCCACCACGGCAGGATCGAGGGCGCGGCCGAACTGCAGGCGACGATCGACGACCTGCGCCAGCGCTACTTCACGCTGCCGACCCGGCTGCCGATCGGCGACAGTCCGGGGCGCAAGGCCGGCGGCCTGGCCCTGCGCGGCGCCGTCGCCAGCGCGCTGGGCGCCGAACCCGCACCACCAGTCGCTGCGGCGACCTGAAGCCGGAGCATCAGAACAGGCGCCGCTGCGCGCCCTCCGGCGGCCGGAATGCCGCCACGTCCAGCGCCTCGTGCCGGCGCTGCAGGCCCAGACGATCGCAGGCCTTGTGCAGGCGCTGGCGCAGCAGTTCGGCCCAGACGCCCTCGCCGCGCATGCGGCTGCCGAAGCGCGGATCGTTGTCGCGGCCGCCGCGCATCTCCTGCACCCGTGCCATCACACGCGCCGCACGGTCCGGGACATGCTGCTCCAGCCAGTGCCGGAACAGCGGCGACAGCTCCGACGGCAGGCGCAGCACGATGGCGAAGGCGCGCACCGCACCGGCCTCCCGCGACGCCTGCAGCACCCGCTCGAGTTCGGGCTCGTTGACGAAGGGGATCAGCGGCGACACGCTGACGCCGACCGGAACGCCGGCTTCGGCCAGCGTACGGATCGTGCGCAGCCGGCGCTCGGGCGAGGCGGCACGCGGCTCCAGCCGGCGCGCCAAGGCCGGGTCCAGCGTCGTCAGCGTGATGTCGATGCAGGCGCGGCCGGCGGCGGCCATCGGCACGATCAGGTCCAGGTCGCGCTCGACCAGCGCCGACTTCGTGATCAGCGAGAACGGGTGCCGCGTCTCGTGCAGCACCTCGAGCACCGCACGCGTGATCCCGAGGCGGCGTTCGACCGGCTGGTAGGCGTCGGTGACGGTGCCCACGGCGATCGGCCGCGGTTGGTAGCCGCGTGCGCCGAGCGCGGCGCGCAGGCGCTCGGCGGCGTTGACCTTGGCCACCAGCCGGGTCTCGAAGTCCAGCCCCGGCGACCAGCCGAGGTAGGCGTGCGAGGGCCGCGCGTAGCAGTAGATGCAGCCGTGCTCGCAGCCGCGGTAGGGGTTCAGCGAGACCTCGAAGCCGATGTCCGGCGAGTCGTTCTCGGCCAGGATTCGGCCGGCGTGTTCCTCGACGACCTGCGTCGGCAAGGACTGCGGCGTCTCGCCGGCGGCCGCGTCCACGGCGCCCCAGCCGTCGTCGAAGGCTTCGCGCGCGTCGCGCTCGAAGCGGTGGGCGATCGCCCAGGTCGTGCCGCGGCCCTTCAGCGGGGCGTTTGCCGGCGTGGCCGGCGGCGGGGCGGGTGGACGGAAACTGCGGGGCGGCGACATGCTGTTGTTTTATACAGCATGCCGCGGCAACTCCCGTCTTAGTAGTCCGACATCGCGTCGGGGGCGAGGTTCTCGAACTTGGTCAGCGGCTTCAGGAAGGCCAGGCGCACGGTGCCGACCGGGCCGTTACGCTGCTTGCCGATGATGACTTCGGCGACGCCCGGGTCCTTGCTGTCCTTGTTGTAGTACTCGTCGCGGTAGATGAACATGATGATGTCCGCGTCCTGCTCGATGGCGCCCGACTCGCGCAGGTCGCTCATCATCGGCCGCTTGTCGGTGCGCGTCTCGACCGAGCGGTTGAGCTGCGACAGCGCGATCACCGGGCACTGCAGCTCCTTGGCCAGCGCCTTCAGGCCGCGCGAGATCTCGCCGATCTCGGTGGCGCGGTTCTCGCCGGTGCTGGCCGACGAGCCGCTCATCAGCTGCAGGTAGTCGATGACGATCAGGCCGAGCTGGCCGTACTGGCGCGCCATGCGCCGTGCGCGGGCGCGCAGTTCGGGCGCGGTCAGCGCCGGCGTCTCGTCGATGAAGAGCTGCACCTGGCCGAGCTTGTCAACGGCCTCGGTCAGGCGCTCCCATTCCTCGGTGCGCAGACGCCCGGTGCGCAGGTTCTGCTGGTCGATGCGGCCGAGCGAGCCGACCAGACGCAGCGCCAGCTGCGAGGCGCCCATTTCCATCGAGTACACGAGCACCGGCAGCCCTTCGGCGACGGCGACGTTCTCGGCGATGTTCAGCGCGAACGCGGTCTTGCCCATCGACGGCCGCGCCGCGAGGATGATCAGGTCGCCCTTCTGCAGGCCCGCGGTCATGCGGTCCATGTCGTAGAAGCCGGTGCGCACGCCGGTCACTTCCTCGGCGCCGTTGTCGTGCAGCTCCTGCACGCGGTCGATCAGGTCGACGACCAGCTTGTCGATGCCCAGGAAACCCTGCTTCTGGCGCGAGCCTTCCTCGCCGATCTTGAAGATCTTGCCTTCGGCCTCGTCGAGGATGCTGCTCACCGGCCGGCCCTGCGGGTTGAAGGCGTTGGTGGCGATCTCGTCGCTGGCGGCGATGAGCTTTCGCAGGATCGCGCGCTCGCGCACGATCTCCGCGTAGCGGCGCATGTTGGCCGCGCTCGGCACGCTCTGCGCCAGCGCGTTCAGGTAGGCCAGGCCGCCGCAGTCCTCGGCCTTGCCCAGGCTCTGCAGCTGCTCGAAGACGGTGATGACGTCGGCCGGCTTGCTCTGGTTCACCAGCGTCGAGATCGCGCTGAAGATCAGCTTGTGCTCGAAGCGGTAGAAGTCGCTGTCGGTCAGCAGGTCGGCGGCGCGGTCCCAGGACAGGTTGTCGATCAGCAGGCCGCCGAGCACGCTCTGCTCGGCCTCGTTCGAGTGCGGCGGCACCCGCAGGCGGGCGACTTCGTCGTCGGGAGCGGAGGAACCTCGGGATTCGAACAGCGCGGACATCGGATCTGTGGGCAAGTCTGTGGACAGCCTGGGAGTCGTCGGGGGACGGCCGGGGGACAACTCTTGACACCCAAAACGAAGAAGGCCGGCAAGAGCCGGCCTTCTTCAGAAGGGTGGACGAAGCGTAGGCGCTTCAGTCGGCTTGCGCAACCACCTGGACGGTGAGCTCGACGACGACGTCGCCGTGCGGGGCCACCGACACCGGGTGCTCGCCGACGGTCTTCAGCGGACCGTTGGGCATGCGCACCTGCGACTTCTGCACCGCCTTGCCGGCTTGCGTCAGCGCGTCGGCGATGTCGGCGTTGGTCACCGAGCCGAACAGGCGGCCGTCGACGCCGGCCTTCTGCACGATGCGCACGGTGGTGCCGGCGAGCTGCTCGCCCAGGGCCTGGGCGGCGGCGAGCTTGGCGGCGGCGGCCTTCTCGAGTTCGGCACGGCGCTCGGCGAACTCCTTGATCGCGGCGTCGGTCGCGCGGCGCGCGAGCTTGGTCGGGATCAGGAAGTTGCGGGCGTAGCCGTCCTTGACCTTGACGATGTCACCGAGGTTGCCGAGCTTGGCGACCTTCTCCAGCAGGATCACTTGCATGTCGTCGCTCCTCAGACCTTGTGCTGATCGGAGTACGGCAGCAGCGCCAGATAGCGGGCGCGCTTGATCGCCGTCGTCAGCTGGCGCTGGTAGTAGGCGCGCGTGCCGGTCAGACGGGCCGGCGTGATCTTGCCGTTCTCGCTGATGAAGTCACGCAGCGTGTCGATTTCCTTGTAGTCGATCTGTTCGACGCCGGCGACGGTGAAGCGGCAGAAGCGCTTGCGGCGGAACAGGAGAGACTGGGTGTTGCGCTTCGGACGCTTGTCCTTCGAGAAGCGACCCTTGCCACGGGGGGAGCCATAAGACCTCCTGGGAATGCTGAAAACTATCCGGAACAGTGGACCGGTCAGCCCAACGGGGCGACCGACGTGATGTGGAACCGCATGCCGCGTCCGTTGCGCAGGGCTGCCAGGAAGCCGCCGAATTCGGCGTTGCTGCCCAGCGCCAGCGTGGTGAGCACCGCGGTGATGTCCGCCCCGATCGCCAGCGCCCGGATCTCCAGGGAGACCTTGCGCGGAGCGCCGTTCTCGACGACCTCGGACTCGTGCTTCAAGCTCAGGTCCAGGGCCGGAAGGCCGGCGGGGGTGTACCGCAGCGCGCCCCGCTCCACCAGTTGCGCCGAAAGAACCAGCCGGTTCATCGGCACCCCGCAGTGGCAGGCGCAGTCGTGCGCGTCAGGCCGAGGCCTCCTGCTGGCTGGCCTTGCGCGACTCTTCGCGCTCGACCGCCTTCATCATGACCGACGGCGTCGTCTCGGCCTTTTCCTTGCGCACCGTGAGGTGGCGCAGGACGGCGTCGTTGAAGCGGAAGCCGGTCTCCAGCTCCTCGAGCACGGGCTTGTCGCACTCGATGTTCAGGCACAGGTAGTGGGCCTTGGCGAGCTTCTGGATCATGTAGGCCAGCTGACGGCGGCCCCAGTCCTCGACCCGATGGACCTTGCCGCCACCGGCGGTGACCAGGGTCTTGTAGCGTTCCAGCATCGCCGGAACCTGTTCGCTTTGATCCGGATGGATCAGCAGAACGATCTCGTAGTGACGCATTGATTCTCCTCGAGGGTTTCCTGTTGCGGAAAGCCGCCCCGTAGCGTCTATTCCCGGGTGCGGCAAGGCGAAAAGCCGATGATTATAGCCCGGAAACGGCGCCCCGCCGAGGCCGCCTCACACGCGCTCGGGGCGGGGGTCGCGGATGCGGTCGACCAGCGCGTCGCTGGCCGCGCCGGGCCGCGGCGTCAGCAGGCTGACGACGACCATCGCCGCCAGCGCCACCGGCACGCCGAAGACGCCGGCGGCGATCGGCGCGATGCCGAACCACATGCAGTCCTCGACCGGCCGCCAGACGCCGAACAACCCGCGCAGCCAGGGCTGCGTCGTCGCCATGTAGTAGCTGGTGACGGCCAGCCCCGCGAGCATGCCGCTGACGCAGCCCCAGCGGTTGGCGCGCTTCCAGAAGACGCCCAGCACCAGCGCCGGGAAGATCGACGAGGCCGCCAGCGAGAACGCCGCGGCGACGAGGAACAGGATGTCGGCGACACGCATCGACGCGACGTAGGCCGCGGCCAGTGCGACGACCAGCAGCAGCACCTTGGACACCGCGACCCGGCGCGAGCTCGGCCGGTTGGGGTCGATGACGCGGTAGTACAGGTCGTGCGACAGCGCGTTGGAGATCGTCAGCAGCAGCCCGTCGGCGGTGGACAGCGCCGCGGCCAGGCCGCCGACGGCGACCATCGCCGAGATCACGTAGGGCAGCCCGGCGATCTCGGGCGCGGCCAGCGTCACCAGGTCGGCGCCGATGTGCAGCTCGCCGAGCTGCAGGATGCCGTCGCCGTTGACGTCGCTGACCTGCACCAGCGACGGATCGACCTTGGCCCAGCTGGCGATCCATGCCGGCAGCCGGTCGAACGGCGTACCCACCAGACTGTTGAAGACCTCGTGCTTGACCAGCAGCGCCAGCGCCGGTGCCGTCAGGTAGAGCGCGCAGATGAACAGCAGCGTCCAGCCGACCGCCCGGCGCGACTCGCGCACCGACGGCGTCGTGTAGAAGCGCGTCAGGATGTGCGGCAGCCCGGCCGTGCCCAGCATCAGGCAGAAGACCAGCGCCAGGAAGTTGCGCCGCGAGTGTTCGTCGCTGATGCGCGCCGCCGGGTCGTCGCCGCGCGGGTTGGCCGCGAAGGCCTGGGCGTGCGGCGGCATGCCGCCCAGCGGCTGCGACCAGGCTTCGGCCGCGGCCAGCTCGTCGGCGTAGCGCCGGCGGGCCTCGTCCTCGGTGCGCGGCAGTGCGGCGAGCTCACGCCGGGCGGCCTGCACCTCGGCCAGCGGCGCCGCCGCTTCCATCAGCTGCTCGACGCGGCGCTGCGCCGCGGCGCGGTCGTCGGCCATCGCCGCCGGCACGTCCAGCAGCTTGGCACCGGCGACCGCCGCACGCTGGGCGTAGGCGGCCATGACGTCGCGCTCGCCGATGTCGGCGACGAGCTGCGCCTCGCGCTCGGTGACCGACTGCAGCACCTGCCCCATCGCCACCTGCGGCACCGGGTTGCCGGTGACCTTCAGCGACAGCCAGGCCACCGGGGCCAGGTAGGCGACGACGAGGATGATGCACTGCGCGACCTGGGTCCAGGTCACCGCCCGCATGCCGCCCAGGAAGGAGCAGACGAGCACGCCGCCGAGGCCGACGAAGATGCCGATCTCGAAGCCGAAGCCGGTGAAGCGCGCGACGATCAGGCCGACGCCGTAGATCTGGGCGACGACGTAGACGAAGGACACGACCACCGCCGCGGCGATGCCCACCAGCCGCGGCATCGTGCCGCCGTAGCGCGCACCGAGGAAGTCGGGGATCGTGTACTCGGCGAACTTGCGCAGGTACGGCGCGATCAGCAGCGCGACGAGGCAGAAGCCGCCGGTCCAGCCGATGACGAAGGCCAGACCGTTGTAGCCGCCCAGGTACAGCGTGCCGGCCAGGCCGATGAACGAGGCGGCGCTCATCCAGTCGGCCGAGGTGGCCATGCCGTTGTAGAACGCCGGCACGCGGCGGCCGGCGACGTAGTACTCGGCCGAGTCCGAGGTGCGGCAGCGCAGGCCGATGGCCGCGTAGAGCACGACGGTGCCCAGCAGCATCGTCAGCCCGATGAGGTTGCGGCCGAGCCCGAAGCGCTCGGCCGCCGCCATCAGCCCGATGAAGCCGGCCAGCGCCAGCGTGTACAGCAGGTAGGCGCCGTGAAGGCGGCGGCGGAAACCCCGCGCGCCGCTGGCCGTCGCCCCGCTGCCGACCGAGGACATGCGGCCCGGCGCGGGTTAAGCGCTGGGCCAGGCGCTGCCAGGTGTCGACGACCGTGTCCGGGTTCAGCGAGATGGACACGATGCCTTCGGCGGCCAGCCACTCGGCGAAGTCGGGGTGGTCGCTGGGGCCCTGGCCGCAGATGCCGATGTACTTGCCGGTGGCGCGGCAGGCGGCGATGGCGCGCGAGATCATCGCCTTGACCGCCGGGTCGCGCTCGTCGAAGTCGCTGGCCAGCAGCTCCAGGCCGGAGTCGCGGTCCAGGCCCAGCGTCAGCTGCGTCAGGTCGTTCGAGCCGATCGACATGCCGTCGAAGTGCTCGAGGAACTGGTCGGCCAGGATGGCGTTGCTCGGCACCTCGCACATCATGATCAGGCGCAGGCCGTCGACACCGCGCTTCAGGCCGTGGTCGGCGAGCATCTGCGCCACGCGCTCGGCCTGGCGCACGGTGCGCACGAACGGCACCATGATCTCGACGTTGGTCAGGCCCATCTCGCCGCGCACGCGCTTCAGGGCCTCGCACTCCATCGCGAAGGCCTCGGCGAAGTCGCTGCTGATGTAGCGGCTGGCACCGCGGAAGCCCAGCATCGGGTTCTCTTCCTCCGGCTCGTAGCGCGTGCCGCCGATCAGCTTGCGGTACTCGTTGGACTTGAAGTCCGACAGGCGCACGATGACCGGCTTCGGGAAGAACGCGGCGGCAATCGTCGCGATGCCCTCGACCAGCTTGTCGACGTAGAACGCACGCGGCGAGGCGTGGCCGCGGGCCACCGACTCGACGGCCTTCTTCAGGTCGGCGTCGACGTTCGGGTAGTCGAGGATCGCCTTCGGGTGCACGCCGATGTTGTTGTTGATGATGAACTCGAGGCGCGCCAGGCCGACGCCGGAGTTCGGCATCTGGGCGAAGTCGAAGGCCAGCTGCGGGTTGCCGACGTTCATCATGATCTTCACCGGGCAGTACGGCATCTCGCCGCGCTGCACCTCGCTGACCTCGGTCTCGAGCAGGCCGTCGTAGACGCGGCCGGTGTCGCCCTCGGAGCAGGCGACGGTGACCAGGGCGCCGTCCTGCACACGCTCGGTGGCGTCGCCGCAGCCGACGACGGCCGGGATGCCGAGTTCACGCGCGATGATCGCCGCGTGGCAGGTGCGGCCGCCGCGGTTGGTGACGATCGCCGACGCACGCTTCATCACCGGCTCCCAGTTCGGGTCGGTCATGTCGGTGACGAGCACGTCGCCGGGCTGCACGCGGTCCATCTCGGCGATCGAGTGCACCAGGCGCACCGGGCCGGTGCCGATCTTCTGGCCGATCGCGCGGCCCTCGGCGAGCACGGTGCCCTGGCCCTTGAGCTTGTAGCGGTGCTCGACCTTGCCGGCGGCCTGGCTCTTCACGGTCTCCGGACGGGCCTGCAGGATGTAGATGCGGCCGTCGACGCCGTCCTTGCCCCACTCGATGTCCATCGGGCGGCCGTAGTGCGCTTCGATGATCTTCGCGTACTTGGCCAGCTCGACGGCGTCGGCATCGGCCAGCGAGTAGCGGTTGCGCATCTCGGGCGGGTTGTCGACGACCTTGACCAGGCGGCTGCCGGCGGCGCGGTCGGCCTCGGTCGCGAACTCCATGCGCTGCAGCTTGCTGCCGAGCACGCGGCGGATGATCGGGAACTTGCCCGCGGCCAGCGCCGGCTTGAAGACGTAGAACTCGTCGGGGTTGACCGAGCCCTGCACGACGGTCTCGCCCAGGCCGTAGCTCGCGGTGATGAAGACCACGTCGGCGAAGCCGGACTCGGTGTCGATCGTGAACATCACGCCGGCCGAGCCGACGTCCGAGCGCACCATGCGCTGCACGCCGGCCGACAGCGCGACGTCGGCGTGGGCGAAGCCCTTGTGCACGCGGTAGCTGATCGCGCGGTCGTTGTAGAGCGACGCGAAGACTTCCTTCATGTGGTGCAGCACCGACTCGATGCCGCTGACGTTCAGGAAGGTCTCCTGCTGGCCGGCGAACGAGGCGTCGGGCAGGTCTTCGGCGGTGGCCGACGAGCGCACCGCGTAGGTCGCGCCGGGGTTGTCACCTTCCAGCAGCTTGAACTGCGAGCGGATGGCCGCCTCGAGCTCGGCCGGGAACGGGGTCTCGATGATCCAGCGGCGGATCTCGGCGCCGGCCTCGGCCAGCGCGCGCACGTCGTCGGTGTCGAGCGCGGCCAGGCGCGCCTCGATGCGCTCGGCGAGGCCGCCGTGGCGCAGGAAGAGGCGGAAGGCGTGTGCCGTCGTCGCGAACCCGCCGGGAACGCGCACGCCGGTGGCGGCCAGCTGACTGATCATTTCGCCGAGGGAGGCGTTCTTGCCGCCTACGACCTCGACGTCGGTCATGCGAAGTTGTTCGAACGGGACGACCAGGGCGGTCGCCAAGTTGGCCTGGGACATGGTGGGAAAGCTCCGTGATGTGAGAAAACCGGTGCTGCCGCAGGCACGCTCTGACCCCTCGCTCCAGCGCTTGTGGATTCTGTTTGTCGGCCGGGGGTGGTCACGTCGAGGTGAAGGCAGGATGCTTCGCAGGCATTCTACGGAAGTCTTTCCCTATGATGACCAGAAACGGGGCACGGGCGCCCCAAGTGAACTCATGACCGAACGCAGCGTCTTCTTCGTCTCCGACGGCACCGGCATCACCGCCGAGACCTTCGGCAACTCCATCCTCAACCAGTTCCCGGTGAAGATGCGCCACGTGCGCCGGCCCTTCATCGACTCGCTCGAGAAGGCCGACGCCGTCGTCTCCGAGATCAACGAGGTCGCCGAGCGCGAAGGCCGCCGCCCGGTCGTGTTCATCACGCTGGTGGAGCCGCAGATCCGTGCGCGTGTCACCGGCCCGGGCGTCAACGGGATGGTGCTGGACATGTTCCGCACCTTCGTCGAGCCGCTGGAGGACGAGCTGGGCGTCAAGTCCAACCACCGCGTCGGCCGCTTCAACGACGCCAGCCAGAGCCAGGAGTACAACGACCGCATCGAGGCGATCAACTTCAGCCTCGCGCACGACGACGGCCAGAGCTCGCGCAACCTCGATCTGGCCGACGTGATCCTCGTCGGCGTCAGCCGCTGCGGCAAGACGCCGACCTCGCTGTACCTGGCGATGCAGCACGGCGTGAAGGCCGCCAACTACCCGCTGATCCCGGAAGACTTCGAGCGCGGCAAGCTGCCGTCGATGCTGGCGCCGCACCGCAAGAAGTGCTTCGGCCTGACGATCGACCCGACGCGGCTGGCGCAGATCCGCAACGAACGACGCCCGGGCAGCCGCTACGCGGCGCTGGAGAACTGCCGCTACGAGGTCAACGAGGCCGAGACGATGATGCGCCGCGAGGGCATCCAGTGGCTGTCGTCGACGCACAAGTCGATCGAGGAGATCGCGACGACGATCCTGCGCGACATCCGCCCGGACCGCCTGATCTACTGACCTACCGAGGCCCGCGCGCCGCCGATTCGTACAGGCAGATCGCCGCCGCGGCGGCGACGTTCAGCGACTCCTCGCCGCCCGGCTGCGGGATGCGCACCGCCAGCGTGCAGCGCGACTGCAGCGCCGCCGAGACGCCCTGCCCTTCGTGCCCCCAGCACCCAGGCGCAGCGTGGCGGCAGCGCCGCCTCGCGCAGCGTCGCGCCGGCGTGCGGCAGCGTCGCCACCAGCGGCACCGCCAGCGCATCGAGCGCCGCGTCGTCCAGCCCTTCGACGAGGTTCAGCGCGAAATGCGCGCCCATGCCGGCGCGCAGCACCTTGGGCGACCACAGCGAGGCCGTGCCCTTCAGCGCCAGCACCTGCGTGGCGCCCAGCGCCGCGGCGCTGCGCAGGATGCTGCCGACGTTGCCGGCGTCCTGCACGCGGTCGAGCACGACGCCGTGCGCGTCGGGCAGCACGGCGCCACCGGCCGGCGCGTCGATCAGGAAGCCGATCTTCGCCGGCGACTCCAGGCCGCTGGCCGCGGCGAACAGCGCGTCGTCGACGACGGCCACCGCCTGCGCCCAGCCGGCGAGATCGCGCAGCGCCCCACCCTGCTCCCAGGCGCTGACGGCGACGAGCGCCTGCGCCGCCGGCCGCCCGCGCGCGCGCAGCGCGGCGCAGAGGTGGTCGCCTTCGAGCCAGACCTGGCCGACACGGCGGTAGGCGTTGCCGTCCTGCGCCAGCCGGCGCACGCGGGCCAGCAGCGGGTTGTCGCGCGAGGTGATGCTGCGCACGCTCGTCATGCCGTGCTCTTCTCGGCCGCCGCCAGCGCGGCACGCACCGGGGCGAAGCTGCGCCGGTGCTCGGGGCAGGCGCCCAGGCGGCGCAGGGCGTCCAGGTGCACCCGCGTCGGATAGCCCTTGTGGCCGTCGAAGCCGTAGTCGGGCCAGCGCGCGTGCAGCTCGGCGCAGAGCCGGTCGCGGTGCACCTTGGCGACGATGGACGCGGCCGAGATCGCCGGCACCTTGGCGTCGCCACCGACCACGGCCTCGGCGGGGAAACGCAGCACCGGCAGCCGGTTGCCGTCGACCATCACACGCTTGGGCAGCAGGCGCAGCGTCTCGACGGCACGCTTCATCGCCAGCAGCCGGGCGTGCAGGATGTTCAGCGTGTCGATCTCCTCGACGCTGGCCAGCGCGATCGAGACGCACAGCGCACGCGCGTGGATCTCGTCGAACAGGCGTTCACGCTGGCGTGCGCTCAGCGCCTTGGAGTCGGCCAGGCCGGCGATCGGCGCCTGGTCGTCGAGGATCACCGCGGCAGCGACCACCGGCCCGGCCAGCGGCCCGCAGCCGGCTTCGTCCACGCCGGCCACCAGACCGGGCGGATGCCAGCCCAGGTCGAGCTGTTCAGGAGCGGCTTTCGAGAACTTGCGCGAGGGCATCGGTGGCACGGCGCGCGGTGTCGCGCTTGAGCAGATGGTGCAGTTCGACGAAACGCGCCTGCAAGTCGCGCGCACGCGGCGCGTCGTCGAGCCAGGCCAGCGTCTCGCGGGCCAGGGCCTCGGGCTCGCAGCGGTCCTGCAGCAGTTCGGGCACGACGAAATCGCGCGCCAGGATGTTGGGCAGGCCGACCCAGGGCAGATAACCCATGCGGCGCATCAGCTGCCACGACAGCCAGGCCATGCGGTAGCCGATGACCATCGGGCGCTTGAACAGCGCCGCCTCCAGCGTCGCCGTGCCGCTGGCGATCAGCGTCACGTCGCAGGCGGCCAGCACCTCGTGCGAGCGGCCGTCGAGCAGCTGGATCGGCGCGTCGCCGGCATGCGCCGCGACCAGCGGCTCGACCATCGCCCGCAGGCCCGGCGCGAGCGGCAGCAGGAAACGCAGCTCCGGCCGCTGGCGGTGCATCCGCGCGGCGGCCTGCAGAAAGGCCGGCGCGATGTGCTCGATCTCGCCGCGCCGGCTGCCCGGCAGCACCGCGACCACCGGCTCGGCCTCGCCCAGCCCCAGCGCCGCACGCGCGGCGGCGCGCGGCGGCTCGACCGGGATCGCGTCGGCCAGCGGGTGGCCGACGTAGGTCGCGGCGACGCCGTGGCGCTGCAGCAGCTCGGGCTCGAACGGGAACAGGCACAGCACGTGGTCGCAGCTGGCGGCCATCTTCTTCGCGCGGCCGCCGCGCCAGGCCCAGATCGACGGGCAGACGAAGTGCACCGACGGGATGCCGGCGGCCTTCAGCCGCTTTTCCAGCCCGAGGTTGAAGTCGGGCGCGTCGACGCCGACGAAAACCGCCGGCGGCTCGGCCAGCAGGCGGTCGCCGAGGCGGTCGCGGATGCCCTTGATCTCGCGGTAGTGGCGCAGCGCGTCGGCGTAGCCGTGCACGGCCAGCTTGTCGCTGGGCCACCAGGCCTCGAAGCCCTGCGCCGCCATCTTCGGGCCGCCGATGCCGGCGGCAGCCAGCGCCGGCCAGCGCTCGCGCAGTCCGCCCAGCAGCAGTCCGGCGAGCAGGTCGCCGGAGGCTTCGCCCGCGACCATCGCCAGTCGCATGGGATTCAGCGCGCGATGCCCCGCGTCGACGCGGCGAGGAAGTCCAGCACCAGCGCGACGTCGGCATCGCCGCCGTCGACCTGGCCGGCGAGCGCGGCGATCGCCTCGCGCGCCTTCTCCAGCGTCAGCCCGTCGCGGTAGAGCAGACGGTGGATCTGCTTGACCTGGCCGATGCGCTCGCGCGAGAAGCCGCGCCGGCGCAGGCCCTCGACGTTGAAGCCGTGCACGCCCAGCGGGTTGCCGCTGACCATCATGAACGGCGGCACGTCCTGCGAGACGTGGCTCTGGAAGCCGGTCATCGCGTGCGAGCCGACGTGGCAGAACTGGTGGATGCCGGTCAGGCCGCCGACGATGACCCAGTCGCCGACGTGCACGTGGCCGGCCAGCGTGGCGTTGTTGGCCAGGATGCAGCGGCTGCCCAGTTGCACGTCGTGCGCGATGTGCACGTAGGCCATGATCCAGTTGTCGTCGCCGATGCGCGTGACGCCGCCGTCCTGGGTCGTGCCGCGGTTGAAGTGGCAGAACTCGCGGATCGTGTTGCGGTCGCCGATGACGAGTTCGGTCGGCTCGCCGCGGTACTTCATGTCCTGCGGCGCGGTGCCGATCGCGGCATGGCCGTAGATCGTGTTGTCGCGGCCGATCGTCGTCGGGCCCTCGACGATGCAGTGCGGGCCGATCGAGCTGCCGGCGGCGATGCGCACGCCGGCGCCGATGATCGTGTACGGGCCGACGCTGACCGACGCGTCGAGCTCGGCCTTCGGGTCGACGATGGCCGTCGGGTGGATCCGGGTCATCTCGGCCTCAGGCGACTTTGCGCATCGTGCACATCAGCTCGGCCTCGACGGCGGTCTCGCCGTCGACGCTGGCGCGCGTCTTGTACTTGTAGATGCCGCCCTTGGCGCGGTCGATCCAGGCCTCCAGCACGAGTTGGTCGCCCGGCTCGACGACCCGCTTGAAACGCGCGCCGTCGATGCCGACGAAGTAGACGACGGTGTCGTCGCCGGGCTCGGTGCCCATCGACTCGAAGGACAGCAGCGCGGCGCTCTGCGCCAGGGCCTCGAGCATCATCACGCCGGGCATCACCGGGCGCGCCGGGAAGTGGCCCATGAAGAACGGCTCGTTGATCGTGACGTTCTTGATGGCCTTGATGCGCACGTTCTTCTCGAACTCGACGACGCGGTCGACGAGCAGGATCGGATAACGGTGCGGCAGCTTCTTCAGGATCTTGTGGATGTCCAGCACCGGCTCGCTCATGATGTCTTCTTCTCCAGCGCCCGCAGGCGCTCACGCAGGGAATGCAGGTTCTTCAGGGTCGCGGCGTTCTTCTCCCAGGACGCGTGGTCGTCGCAGGGGAAGACGCCGGTGTAGTGGCCGGGCTTGCGGATCGAGGCCGTGACCAGCGTCGCCGCGCTGATGTGCACGCCGTCGCAGATCTCCAGGTGGCCGACGATGTTGGCCGCGCCGCCGATCGTGCAGTGGCGGCCGATGCGCGTGCTGCCCGCCACGGCCGAGCAGCCCGCGAACGCGGTGTGGGCGCCGATGCGCACGTTGTGCGCGATCTGCACCAGGTTGTCGATCTTCACGCCGTCATCGACGACGGTGTCGTCGAGCGCGCCGCGGTCGATGCAGGTGTTGGCGCCGATCTCCACGTCGTCACCCAGGCGCACCGCGCCGAGCTGCTCGATCTTGGTCCAGCGCCCGGCCTCCGGCGCGAAGCCGAAGCCGTCGGCGCCGATCACCGCGCCGCCGTGCACGATGCCGCGGGCGCCGATGCGGCAGCCGAAGGCGAGCATCGCCCGCGGCTTGAGCACCGTGCCCTCGCCGACGAAGGCGCCCTCGCCGACGTGGGCCTGGGCCGAGACGATGGCGCCGGCCTCGACGACCGCGCCGGCACCGACGAAGGCCAGCGCCCCGATCGAGGCACCTGGCGCGACGATCGCGCCCTCCTCGACGACGGCGCTCGGGTGGATGCCGGCGGCCGGCCGCTCGCGCAGCCGGGCGGCCCACCACTGGGACAGGCGCGCGTAGGCCAGGTAGGGGTCGGCGACGACGATCGCGGCGACGCGCGCGGCAGCCGCCTCGCGCATCGCCGCCGACACGATCACGCAGCCGGCACGTGTCGTCGCCAGCTGGGCCTGGTAGCGGGGGTTGGACAGGAAGCTGACGGTGTCGGCCTCGGCACGCTCGAGCGTGCCGAGGCGGACGACCGTGTGTTCCGGGTCTCCGATCAGTTCGCCGCCGAGCAGCGCGGCCAGGTCGCCGATGCGCGCTTGCACGAGCGGCAGACCGTCTTCACTTGCCCGCGCCGGCCGGCGCGTTCAGGACCTTCAGCACCTTGTCGGTGATGTCCACGCGCGGACCCGCGAAGACGACCTCCTGCAGGATCAGGTCGTACTTCTCCTGGTCGAAGATCTGCTTGATGACGCGGTTGGCGCGTTCGACGACGCTGGCCAGTTCCTCGTTGCGGCGCTGGTTCAGGTCTTCCTGGAACTCGCGGCGCTTGCGCTGGAACTCGCGGTCCTGGTCGACGAGCTCGCGCTGGCGGCGGCTGCGCTCGCTCTCGCCGAGCGTCGGGCCGTCCTTCTCGAGCTTGTCGGCCGCGGCCTTGAGCCGGGCGGCCTGGTCGGACAGCTCGCGCTCGCGCTTGCTGAACTCGGTCTCGAGCTTGGCCTGCGCCGCCTTGGCGGGCGCCGCCTCGCGCAGCACACGCTCGCTGTTGACGTAGCCGATCTTCAGCTCCTGCGCGCCGGCCAGCGGCACCAGCGCCACGAGGGCGACGGCAGCAAGGAGGGATTTCATGGGCTGCACCTTCATCAGAACGAGGTCCCGATCTGGAATTGGAAACGTTGGATTTTATCGGTGCGCTCGACACGCAGCGGCACCGCATAGCTCAACTGCAGCGGGCCGACCGGGGAGATCCAGCTCAGGCCCAGACCCGCGGACGCGCGCAGCGTGCCGAGGTCGACGGTCTCGCCATCGCGCCAGACGTTGCCCGCGTCACCGAAGGCGAAGATGCGCAGCGTCTTGTCGTTGCCCGTCCCCGGCACCGGGAAGTACAGCGAGGTGTTGAGGTTCAGGCGCTTGGAGCCGCCGATGTAGGCGCCGGTCGGGTCGACGACGCCCAGCGAGTTCTGCTCGAAGCCGCGCACCGTGCCGAGGCCGCCGCCGTAGAAGTTCTTGAAGATCGGGTACGGACGCCCGCCGATGCCCTCGCCCCAGCCGAGCTCGGCGTTGGCGCCCAGCGTCGTACGCCAGGGCATCGGCCAGAACTCCTGGTACTGCAGGTTGGTGCGCACGTAGCGCACGTCGCCGACCAGGCTCATCTCGGCGTTGACACGCGTGTAGCGCCCGCGCGAGGGCACCAGCGCGCTGTCGCGGCGGTCACGCTGCCAGCCCAGCGTCAGCGGCACCGAATAGCTGCTCTCGCCATAGGCGACGCGGTAGTTCAGGTAGGTCAGCGGAATGCCGGCCGAGGTGCCGATCTTGGTCGTCTCCGCGCCGATGCCGAAGAAGACCGTGTCGTACTCGGAGAACGGCACGCCGAAACGCACCGAGGCGCCCTGCGTCGCCAGGTCGTAGCTGTCGCCCAGGCTGTTGTAGGGGCGGGTCGTGCGGTAGTAGATGTCCAGCGCGCGCGAGATCCCGTCCTGGGTGAAGTACGGGTCGGTCGTGCTCAGCACCAGCGTGCGCTGCGACTTGCTGGTGTTGATCTGGAAGCCGAGGTAGTTGCCCGAGCCGAAGACGTTGTCCTGCTGGATCGACGCCGTCAGCGACAGCCGCTCGGCGTTGGAGTAGCCGGCACCCAGCATCAGGTTGCCGGTGGCCTTCTCCTCGACCTTGACCGTCAGGTCCACCTGGTCGGGCGCACCGGGCACCTCGGTGGTGTCGACGGCGACGTCGCTGAAGTAGCCCAGACGGTCGACACGGTCGCGCGACAGCTTGATGCGGTCGCCGTCGTACCACGACGACTCCAGCTGGCGGAACTCGCGGCGGATGATCTCGTCGCGGGTGCGCGCGTTGCCGGCGACGTCGACGCGGCGCACGTAGACGCGGCGCTGCGGCTCGGCGCCGAGCACCAGCACGACCTGGCCCTTCTCGCGGTCGATCTCCGGCCGAGGCTCGACGCGCGCGAAGGCGTAGCCGTAGAGGCCGAAACGCTCGGTGATGCGGCGCGTGGTCTCGGCCACCGCGTCGCCGTTGTAGGGCGTGCCGGGCCGGATGCCGACCAGGGCGCGGAACTCGTCGTCCTTGCCGAGGTAGTCGCCCTCCAGCCGCACCGCGGTGACGGTGTAGGGCTGGCCTTCGCGGATCGAGATCGTGATCGCGATCGACTGCTTGTCCGGCGAGATCGTGACCTGGGTGGCGTCGACGTTGAACTCGAGGTAGCCGCGGTTGACGTACCAGGCCCGCAGCTTCTCGAGGTCGGCGTTGAGCTTGCTGCGCGAATAACGGTCGTTCTTCGTGTACCAGGTCAGCCAGCCGCCGGGGGTCAGGTCGAACAGGTCCAGCAGCGTGGACTCCTTGAACGCCCGGGCACCGACGATGCGGATGTCGGTGATCTTGGCCGCATCGCCCTCGTTCATCGTGAAGGTCACGTTGACGCGGTTGCGCTCCAGCGGCGTCACCGTGGTGACGACCTCGGCACCGTACAGGCTGCGCGTCAGGTACTGGCGCTTGATCTCCTGCTCGGCGCGGTCGATCAGGGCCTTGTCGAAGGGCAGGCCTTCGCCGATGCCGGAATCGCGCAGCGACTTGATCAGCGGCTCGGAGTCGAACTCCCTCAAGCCGACGAAGTTGACCGAGGCGACGATGGCCCGTTCGTCGACGACGACCACCAGGTCCTTGCCGTCGACCTCCAGGCGCACGTCGTTGAACAGGCCGGTGCCGAAGAGCGCACGCAGCGCGGCGGCACCCTTCTCGTCGTTGTAGGTGTCGCCGATGCGGAACGGCAGCGCGCCGAACACGGTGCCGGGGTCGGTGCGCTGCAGGCCCTCGATGCGGATGTCCTGCAGGACGAAGGGCGTGACGGCATGGGCGGCCGGCGTGGCCAGCACGGCCGCGCTGGCAAACAGGGCGCAGGCCACGCGCTGCGGAGTGGTCGGAATGACTGGGAGCATGGGGTTCAGTGCAGGCCCAGCAGCCGGGCCACGTCGTTGAAGAGGGCGAGCGACATCATCATCAGCAGCACCGCGATCCCGCCGCGCTGCAGCCTCGCCAGCCACAGTTCGGAGACAGGCCGTCCGGTGACGGCCTCGAAAATGTAATACATGAGGTGGCCGCCATCGAGCATCGGCAGCGGCAGCAGGTTCAGCACCCCGAGGCTGACGCTGACCAGCGCCAGGAAGCCGAGGTAGACCGCGGCGCCGCGCTGCACCGACTGGCCGGCGTAGTCGGCGATCGTCAGCGGGCCGCTGAGGTTCTTCAGCGAGGCGTCGCCGACCAGCATGTTGCCGATCATGCCGAGCGTCAGCGTCGACACCTCCCAGGTCCGCGCGGCACCCTCCTGCAGGCCGTCGAGCAGGCCGCGGCGCACGAGGACCGTCTCGGGCGCGGACCCGACGACGGTGTCGATGCGCCCGGCGGGGCCGTCGGCGGTCTGCACGACGCGCGGCACGACATCGAGCTCGCGCTCGGCGCCTCCGCGCTCGACGCGCCAGCGCATCGGCACGCCCTCGCCGTCGCGCACCGCCGCGCGCACGCGGCGCACGAGCGAGGTGGCGTCGGCCACCGGCTGACCGTCGACGAGCAGCACGCGGTCGCCCGCGCGCAGCCCGGCGGCCTCGCCCGGGCTGCCGGCGCGCACCTCGCCGATCAGCGCCTCGCTGAACGGCGCGCCGAAGCCCATCCGGCCGACGAACCGCGAGTCGACGTCGCGCGCCGAATAGGCCGACAGGTCCAGCCGCAGGCTGCGCATGCCGTGGCCGGCACGGTCGCTGACCTCGAGCTCGAGCGAGCGGCCCTGCATCGCGGCCTGCGTCACCTGCCAGCGCAGGTCGGTCATCGAGTCGACCTCGTCCCACGACTGGCCGTCGCGCGACACGGCGCGCACCCAGTCGCCGGCACGCAGGCCGGCGGCCTCGACGGCGCTGCCCGCCGGCGGCGTGCCGAGCACGGCCTTGGGCTCCTCGATGCCGATCCAGTGCGCCGCGGCATACAGCAGCACCGCCAGCAGCAGGTTGGCGGCAGGCCCGGCGACGACGATGGCCGCGCGCCGCGACAGCGGCTGGCGGTTGAAGGCGCGATGGAGCTCGTGACGCGCCACCGGTGCCTCGCGCTCGTCGAGCATCTTCACGTAGCCGCCCAGCGGCAGCGCGCAGACGACGAACTCGGTGCGGTCGGCACCGCGCACGCGGCTGAACAGCACGCGGCCGAAGCCGACCGAAAAACGCTGCACCTTGACGCCGCAGGCCACGGCGACACGGTAGTGCCCGTACTCGTGCACGACGATCAGCACGCCGAGCGTCAGCACGAAGCCGAGGACGGTCGCGATCACGCGGCCAGCGCCCCGATCAGCGTGCGCGCGGCGGCGCGGGCCTGCTCGTCGAGCGCGATCAGCTCGTCGATCGAGGCGATCGTGCCCAGCGCCGGCACCAGGCGCTCGACGGTGCCGGCGTTGACGGCGTGGATGTCGGTGAAGCCGATGCGGCGATCCAGGAAGGCCGCGACGGCCTCCTCGTTGGCGGCGTTCATCACCGCGGTGGCGCCCACCGGGCCGCGCAGCGTCTCCCAGGCCAGCGCCAGGCCGGGGAAGCGGCGCAGGTCGGGCTCCTCGAAGGTCAGCGCCTGCAGTTGCAGGAAGTCCAGGCGCGAGGCGCCGGACTCGATGCGCTCGGGGAACGCCAGGCCGTAGGCGATCGGCACGCGCATGTCGGGCGTGCCGAGCTGCGCCAGCACCGAGTTGTCGCGGCACACGACCATCGAGTGGATGATGCTCTGCGGGTGGATGACGACGCGCACCTGCTCGGGCTCCAGGCCGAACAGCCAGCGCGCCTCGATCACCTCGAGCGCCTTGTTCATCATCGTCGCCGAGTCGACCGAGATCTTGCGGCCCATGACCCAGTTCGGGTGGGCCACGGCCTGTTCGGGCGTGACGTCGGCGAGCGTCGCCGGGTCGCGGTGGCGGAACGGGCCGCCGCTGGCCGTCAGCACGATGTGGTCGATGCGCTGGCCCCAGACGCCGCGGTCCTCGGGCAGGCACTGGAAGATCGCCGAGTGTTCGCTGTCGATCGGCAGCAGCGTCGCGCCACCGTCCTCGACCGCCTTCATGAACAGCGCGCCGCCGACGACGAGCGCCTCCTTGTTGGCCAGCAGCAGCCGCTTGCCGGCACGCGCCGCGGCCATGCACGACGGCAGGCCGGCAGCGCCGACGATGGCCGCCATCACGCTGTCGACCTCGGGCTCGGCCACCAGCTCGCACAGCGCCTGGGCGCCGACGCGGACCTCGGTGCGCACGCCGCCGAGCAGCGCGCGCAGCGCCGCCGCCCGTTCCTCGGTCGGCACGACGGCCACGCGCGGATGGAACTGGCGACACTGGGCCGCGAGTTCTTCCACGCGCTGGAAGGCGCTCAGGCCGTGGACCTGAAAACGCTCGGGATGGCGGGCCACGACGTCCAGCGTGCTGGTGCCGATGGAGCCGGTGGAGCCGAGGATGACCAGACGTTGGGGTGTGCTCACGATGCCTGACCCAGGAAACGAGAAATAGCTTAGACCCCGGCGAAGGCCAGGGCGATCGGGAAGACCGGCAGCAGCGCATCGACACGGTCGAGCACGCCGCCATGGCCGGGCAACAGCCGGCTGCTGTCCTTGGCGCCGGCGGCGCGCTTGACGAGCGACTCGACGAGATCGCCGACGACGCTCATCGCGACCAGCACCAGCAGCGCCGCGACGCCGACCGCCGGGCCCAGGGAGTCCGCCATGCGGGTGTAAAGACCCGGGCCGTCGAGACTCCAGCGGCCGTCGACGGCCATCCAGGCGACGGCCAGCAGCAGCACGCCGGCCAGGCCGCTCCAGACACCGGCCCAGCTCTTGCCCGGGCTGATCGACGGCGCGAGCTTGCGCCGGCCGAAGGCACGGCCGCCGAAGTAGGCGCAGATGTCGGCCGCCCACACCAGGCAGAACACCGAGAACATGAAGTTCAGGCCGACGGCACGCGCATGCGCGATCGCCAGCCAGGCGACCCAGAGCATCACCAGGCCCAGGCCCCAGCGGGCGAGCCGCGGCAGGCGCGGCCAGGCCGCCGGGCCACCGTGCAGCGCGACGACGCTGCCGGGCACCCACAGCGCCACGGCCAGCCACCAGACGCCGGACGGCGGCTGCTCGACCCAGCCAGCGGCCAGCGAGCCGGCGCAGGCCGCCGCGAGCAGCGCCCCCATCGCCACCGCGAGGCCCTGCCCGGCCTGGTTCAGCCGTGCCCACTCCCAGCCGGCCGCGGCCAGCAGCACGAGCGTCAGCAGCGCGAACCAGACCGGCCCGGGGGCCGCCAGCGACGCGATGAGGACGAGAAGCAGGGCGACGGCCGTGATGACCCGCTGTCGCAGCATGGAACCTCAGGAGCTTTCGGACATCACCTGCGGCGCACGGATGCCGCCGAACCGGCGGTCACGCTGCGCGAAGGCGGCCAGCGCGGCGTCGATCTCGGCTTCGCCGAAATCGGGCCACAGGCACTCGGTGAAGAACAGCTCCGAGTACGCCGCCTGCCAGAGCAGGAAGTTGCTCATGCGCATCTCGCCGCCGGTGCGGATGAAGAGGTCCGGGTCGGGCGCGAAGGACAGCGCCATGTGCCGCGACAGATAGGACTCGTCGAAGTCCTCGGGCCGGATGCCGTCGGCCATCGCCTGGCGGCAGGCCTGGACGACGTCCCAGCGGCCGCCGTAGTTGAAGGCCACCGACAGCGTGATGCGGTGGTTGTCGGCGGTCAGCGCCTCGGCGCGGTCCCAGGCCTCGCGCAGCTTGTCGGAGACCGCGGAGCGGTCACCGATGATGCGGATGCGCACCCCGTCGCCGGCCATCTTGGCCAGGTACTTGGACACGGCGACCAGCACCAGCCCCATCAGGCCCGAGACCTCGTCGGACGGCCGCTTCCAGTTCTCGGACGAGAACGCGAACACCGTGAGGTACTCGACGCCGCGCTCGGCAAAGACGTTGACCGCCCGCACCAGCGCGTCGACCCCCTGCTTGTGGCCGAAGAAACGCGGCATGTAGCGCTGGCGCGCCCAGCGGCCGTTGCCGTCCATCACGACGGCGACATGACGCGGAATCGCGCGATCGAGCGCCGTGCCGTCGGGCGCGAGGTTCTCGGTCAGCGGGAGATGGGTCATCGGCGACGCAGGTGGCTCAGACGGCCATGACCTCCGCTTCCTTCGCCTGGACGAGCTTGTCGATCTCGGCGATGGTGCGGTCGGTCAGGCGCTGGACCTCGTCCTGGCCGCGGCGCTCGTCGTCCTCGGAGACGAGCTTGTCCTTGACCAGCTTCTTCAGCTGGTCGTTGGCGTCGCGGCGGACGGCGCGCACGTGGATCTTGGCTTCCTCGCCGGTGTGGCGCACGACCTTGGTCAGCTCCTTGCGGCGCTCCTCGGTCAGCGCGGGCATCGGCACGCGCAGCAGGTCGCCCTGGGCGGAGGGGTTCAGGCCGAGGTCGGACTCGCGGATCGCCTTCTCGATCTTCGGGCCCATGCCCTTTTCCCAGGGCTGGACGCTGATCGTGCGGGCGTCGAGCAGCGAGACGTTGGCGACCTGGCTGATCGGCAGCATCGAGCCGTAGTACTCGACATGCACCTGGTCGAGGATGCCGGGGTGGGCGCGGCCGGTGCGGATCTTGTGCAGTTCGTTCTTGAACGCGTCGACGGACTTCGCCATCTTCTCGGCGGCCGTCTTCTGGATGTCAGCGATGGTCATGGAGGTGAGGCCTCGTCAAACGTGCACGAGCGTGCCTTCGTCTTCGCCCAGCACGACGCGCTTGAGGGCGCCGGGCTTGTTGATGCTGAAGACCCGGATCGGCAGCTTCTGGTCGCGGCACAGCGCGAACGCCGTGGCGTCCATCACCTGCAGGTTCCGCGCGATGGCTTCGTCGAAGCCGATCGTCGAGTAGCGCGTCGCGGTCGGGTCCTTGTTGGGGTCGGCGGAATAGACACCGTCGACCTTGGTCGCCTTGAGCACGACCTCGGCGCCGATCTCGGCGCCGCGCAGCGCGGCGGCGGTGTCGGTGGTGAAGAACGGGTTGCCGGTACCGGCGGCGAAGACGACGATCTTGTCTTCCTCGAGGTACTGCAGCGCCTTGGGACGCACGTACGGCTCGACGACCTGCTCGATCGAGATCGCCGACATGACACGCGCGGTCATGCCTTCCTGGCGCATCGTGTCGGCCAGCGCCAGCGAGTTCATCACGGTGGCCAGCATGCCCATGTAGTCGGCGGTGGCGCGGTCCATGCCGACCGAGCCGCCCGCGACACCGCGGAAGATGTTGCCGCCGCCGATGACGACGGCGACCTGGCAGCCCAGGCTGGTGATCTCCTGGACTTCGCGCACCATGCGCACGATGGTGCCGCGGTTGATGCCGTACGAGTCCTCTCCCATCAGCGCCTCGCCCGACAGTTTGAGCAGAATGCGCTTGTATGCCGGCATGCGGGAGACTCCTGAATCGATGAGGGTGCGAGAGTGAGTGTAAGGGGGCACGAGGCCCCCTTTGTTGCAGGACCTAGCTTACTGGCCCTTGGCGGCAGCGACCTGGGCCGCGACTTCGGCAGCGAAGTCGTCGACCTTCTTCTCGATGCCTTCGCCGACCACGTACAGGGTGAAGCCCTTCACCGTGGTGCCGGCGGCCTTGAGCATCTGCTCGACGGTCTGCTTGTCGTTCTTGACGAAGGCCTGGTTCAGCAGCGAGACCTCCTTCAGGAACTTCTGCACCGAACCCTCGACGCGCTTGGCGACGATCTCCGGCGACTGCACCGGCTTGCCGGCGGCGGTCGCGGCGGCGGCGTCCTCGGCAGCCTTCTCGGCGGCGATGCGGCGCTCGGACTCGACCAGCTCGGCCGGGACTTCGCTGGCAGCCAGCGCCTTGGGCTTCATCGCGGCGACGTGCATCGCGACGTCCTTGGCGGCGACGGCGTCACCGTCGAACTCGACGACCACGCCGATGCGCGTGCCGTGCAGGTAGCTGGCGAGCTGGCCGCCGCCGGCGTAGCGCTTGAAGCGGCGGATCGACATGTTCTCGCCGATCTTGCCGATCAGGCCCTTGCGCACGTCCTCGAGCGTCGGGCCGAAGCCGTCCTGCTCGTAGGCCAGCGCGCCGAGCGCGGCGACGTCGGCCGGGTTCTTCTCGGCGACGAGCTGGGCCGCGGCCTTGGCGAAGGCCAGGAACGAGTCGTTCTTCGAGACGAAGTCGGTCTCGCAGTTGATCTCGACGAGCGCGCCGGTCGTGCCGTCGACGGCCGCGGCGACGACGCCTTCGGCGGTCACGCGGCTGGCGGCCTTGCCGGCCTTGTTGCCGAGCTTGACGCGCAGGATCTCCTCGGCGCGGGCGATGTCGCCGTCGGCCTCGGTGAGCGCCTTCTTGCACTCCATCATCGGCGCGTCGGTCTTGGCGCGCAGTTCGGCAACCATGCTGGCGGTGATTGCGGGCATCTCTCTACTCCATTCGGATGGCAGGAAACCGCCCCAGCGCGTCGTGCGCGCCGGCGGCGGACTCACGGATTCGGGGCGGGGCCGCGTGGGCCCCGCACGGATCAGGCCTCTTCGCGGACCTCGACGAACTCGTCGGCGCCGGCGGCGGCTTGCACGACCTCGTTGGTCGCGCTGGCACGGCCTTCGAGCACCGCGTCGGCGACGGCGCGCGCGTACAGCGCGACGGCCTTGGCCGAGTCGTCGTTGCCGGGGATCACGTAGTCGATGCCGACCGGCGAGTGGTTGGTGTCGACGACGCCGATCACCGGGATGCCGAGCTTCTTGGCTTCGGCGACGGCGATCTTGTGGTAGCCGACGTCGATGACGAACATCGCGTCAGGCAGAGCGCCCATGTCCTGGATGCCGCCGATGTCCTTCTCGAGCTTGACCAGCTCGCGATCGAACAGCAGGGCTTCCTTCTTGATCATCTGCTCCATGCCGGCTTCCTTGGTGGCCTGCATGTCCTTGAGCTTCTTCAGCGAGCCCTTGACCGTCTTGAAGTTGGTCAGCATGCCGCCGAGCCAGCGTTGGTCGACGTAGGGCATGCCGCAGCGCTGGGCTTCCATCGCGATCACCTCGCGCGCCTGGCGCTTGGTGCCGATCATCAGGATCGTGCCGCGGCGCGCGCTCAGCTGGCGCACGAACTTCATCGCGTCCTCGAAGAGCGGCTGCGTCTTCTCGAGGTTGATGATGTGGATCTTGTTGCGATGGCCGTAGATGTACGGGGCCATCTTGGGGTTCCAGAAGCGCGTTTGGTGACCGAAATGGACACCGGCTTCCAGCATTTCACGCATGGAGACAGTCATGGAGACTCCGAAGGTTGGATCTAGAATCCCGGCGCTTGATCGTTGCCGAAGGTGACGGAATCGCTCGAGTCGTGTACGACTGAAGAGCTTCCCGACTCCCCGCCAGCGACACCTCAGGTGCCCGGGTTCGCGGATGTGTCCGTCTCGAATCGCAGGGGCATCAGCACCCGCCCCGAGACAAACCCGATGAGTCTACCACGCCGCGGCGCCCCCGATCTGGGCGACGCCCGGGACCGCATCGTGGCCGGCGCTTCCAGCGCCGCCGCGATGCTCGAAGAATCCCTCGCCGCAGCCGGCACGCCCCCCTGCCGACACACCTTCGTTCGCCGCTTCGACAACCAGGCGCGCGCTGCGGCCGCGGCGGTCGACACGCTGCACGCCGCCGGCGCCCCGCTGCCGCCGCTGGCCGGGCTGGCGGTGTCGATCAAGGACCTGTTCGACGTCGCCGGCCAGCCGACGACCGGTGCCTCGGCGGCGCTGGCCGACGCGCCGCCGGCCACGGCCGACTGCCCGGCTGTCGCCCGGCTGCGTGCCGCGGGTGCAGCACTGGTCGGCCACACCAACCTGTCCGAGTTCGCGTTCTCCGGCCTGGGCCTGAACCCGCACCACGGCACGCCGGCCAACCCGGTGACCGCGGCGCTGGACGCCACGCCGCGCGCGCCCGGCGGCTCCACCTCGGGCGGCGCGGTCAGCGTCGCCACCGGCGCCGCCTGGGCGGCACTGGGCTCGGACACCGGCGGCTCGATCCGCATCCCGGCGGCGTTCCAGGGCCTGGTCGGCTTCAAGAGCACACAAAGCCTCGTGCCGCTGGACGGCTGCATCCCGCTGTCGAGTTCGCTGGACACGGCCTGCGCGATCACGCGCTCGGTGGCCGACGCGGTGCGGATGCACGCCATCCTCGCGGCACGCACGCCACGCCCGGCCGTGCGTCCGCTCGAAGGGCTGCGTCTGGCGGTGCCGCGCACGCTGATGCTCGACGGCCTGGACGACCACGTCGCGGCGGCCTTCGACGCCGCGCTGGCGGCGCTGTCGGCCGGCGGCGCGCGCATCGTCGAGATCAACCTGCCCGAACTCGCCGAGCTGGCAACGCTGAACGCCGCGGGTGGCCTGCCGGCCGCCGAGTCCTGGACCTGGCACCGCCGGCTCCTGGCCGAACGTGGCGCACGCTACGACCCGCGTGTCGCCGCCCGCATCCGCCGCGGCGAGACGATGTCGGCCGCCGACTACCTGGACCTGCTGCATGCACGCCGCGACTGGATCGCGCGCGTGCAGGCGGCGTTCGCCGGCTTCGACGCCGCGCTGTCACCGACGGTGCCGATCGTCGCGCCGCCACTGGCACCGCTGGAGGCCGACGACAAGCTCTTCTTCGCCACCAACGCGCTGGTGCTGCGCAACCCGGCAGTGGTCAATTTCCTCGACGGCTGCGCGCTGTCGCTGCCCTGCCAGCCGCCCGGAACGCTGCCCGTCGGGCTGATGCTCTGGGCACCGGCCTTCGCCGACGACGCCGTGCTCGGCGCGGCGCTGCAGGTCGAGAGCGCGCTTGCCGCGCGGGAGGCCTGAGGATGCGTGTCGCCGTCATCGGCGCCGGCATCGTCGGCGTCACCACCGCGTTCGAACTCGCCGCCGACGGGCACGAGGTCGTCGTCTTTGAACGCCGCGGCAGCGTCGCCGCGGAAACCAGCTTCGCCAACGCCGGCGTGCTCGCGCCCGGCTACGTGATGCCCTCGGCCGCGCCGGGCATGCCGTTGAAGCTGATGCTGCAGCTGTTGCGCCGCGAAGGCGCGCTGACGCTGGACGGCCTGGGTGTCTGGAGCCAGCTGCCCTGGCTGTGGCGCTGGTGGCGCGCCTGCCGGCCCGGCGTGCACGCGACCAACCGCGCGGCAATGCTGCGCTTGGCGCGGCTCAGCCAGGAGCGTCTGGCGACGCTGACCCGCGCGCTGCGCCTGGACTACGAGCACAGCCGCGGCTACACGGTGCTGTTGCGCAGCGAGCGTGAACTCAAGCGCTCGCGCCCCGGCCTGAAGCTGCTCGCCGAACTCGGCGTGCCGTTCGAGCTGCTGGACGCCGAGCGTGCGCGCCAGGTCGAACCCGGTCTGAACCCGGACACCACGCTGCGCGCCGCCGTGCACCTGCCGCAGGACGGCGTCGGCAACTGCCGCCAGTTCGCGCAGTTACTGAAGACCGAAGCCGAACGGCGAGGCGCCGACTTCCGCTTCGGCGTCGAGGTCCAGCGCATCGGCACGGGCGCCGGCCCGACCGTGACCGCCGCCGGCACCGAAGAGCGTTTCGACGCCGTCGTGCTGTGCAGCGGCGCGGCCTCGGCACCGCTGCTGCAGTCGCTGCGACTGAAGCTGCCGCTGGCGCCCGTCTGGGGCTACGCGGTCACCGCGCCGCTGCGCCAGCTCGAAGGTTATCCGGACCTCGGCCCGCGCTCGGCGGTGTTCGACGAGCGTTACCGGGTCACCGTGTCGCGGCTGGGGCAGCGGGTGCGCGTGGCCGGCAGCAGCGAGATCGGCGGCCGCGCCGACCGCTACGACGAACGGGCGCTGCGCACGCTGTACCGCGTGCTCGAGGACTGGTTCCCCGGCGCGTTCGTGCCGACCCAGGCGCAGCGCTGGAAAGGCGCACGCCCCAGCCTGCCCGACGGCCCGCCGGTGCTGGGGGCCAGCGGCCTGCCGGGCGTCTGGCTGAACCTCGGCCACGGTGCCAGCGGCTGGGCGCTGGCCTGCGGCTCGGCGCGCGTGCTCGCCGAGCAGGTGGCCGGGCGCGCCGCGCCGCTGGACATGACGGCGCTCGGTCTGGAACGCCTGCGCTGAAGCGGCAGGACGAGAATGGCGGCATGAGCCCCGTCCTCGTCGCCCCCGAAACCGGCTGGCCGCTGCACGACGCCGCCGCCTCCCGCGCCGCCGAAGCGGCGGCGCTGGCCGGCGCACCGCCGCACGCGCTGATGCGGCGTGCCGGTCTGGGCGTCGCCCGGCTGGCGCTAGCGCTGGCCCCGCACGCGCGCACCGTCGCCGTGCTCGCCGGCCCGGGCAACAACGGCGGCGACGGCCTCGTCGCCGCGCGCCATCTGCACGCCGCGGGAAAGGCCGTGCGTGTCGTGCTGGCCGGCGACAGCGGCCGGCTCCCGGCGGACGCCGCCGACGCGCTGGCGGCGGCACAGGCCGCCGGCGTGCCGATCGCCCTAGCGCTGGACGAAGCCCCGGCCGAGCTCGTCATCGACGCCCTGCTCGGCCTCGGCACGCGCCGCGCGCCCGAAGGCCGCATCGCCGCCGCGATCGACTGGGCCGCGACACGGCGCGCGCCGGTGCTCGCCGTCGACCTGCCCTCGGGCCTGCACCCGGACACCGGCCAGCCGCTGGGCGAGACCTGCCTGCGCGCCGACGCGACACTGGCCCTGCTGACGCTGAAGCCAGGGCTCTTCACCGGCCACGGGCGCGACCATGCCGGCCAGGTCTGGTTCGACGACCTCGGCGTGGCGGCCGGCGGCGAGACGGCACGCCTGGCCGGCGCGCCCCCCGGCCCGGTGCGCCACCACGCCCAGCACAAAGGCAGCTTCGGCGACCTCGCTGTCGTCGGCGGCGCGCCCGGCATGGCCGGCGCCGCCTGGCTCGCAGCACGCGCAGCACTGGCGGCGGGCGCCGGGCGCGTCTACTGCAGCCTGCTCGACGCCGACGCGCCGCTGCTGGACGCGGCTCGCCCCGAGCTGATGGGACGCCCCGCCTGGTGGCGTTCGCCGCCGGCGACGCTGGCCGCGGCGACCGTCGTCGCCGGCTGCGGCGGCGGCCAGGCGGTGCGCGAGGCACTGCCGGCGCTGCTGGCCCACGCCGGGCGGCTGGTGCTGGACGCCGACGCGCTCAACGTGCTGGCGGCGGATCCGTCGCTGCAGCGGCTGCTGACCCACCGTTCACGGCCGACGGTGCTGACGCCGCATCCGCTGGAAGCCGCCCGGCTGCTCGGCACGACGGCCGCCGCGGTCCAGGCCGACCGCGTGGCGGCCGCACAGCGCCTGGCCGAGCGCCTGGGCTGCGTCGTCGTGCTGAAGGGCTCGGGCAGCGTCGTCGCCGCACCCGGCGCCCTGCCCTCGCTGAACCCGACCGGCAACGCGCTGCTGGCCACCGCCGGCACCGGCGACGTGCTCGCCGGGTGGCTCGGCGGACGGTGGGCGGCGGGCGGCGAGGCCTTCGACAGCGCGGTGGCCGCCGCGTGGCAGCACGGCCACGCCGCCGATCGTGCGCAGGCCGCCGGCGCCAGAGCGCCGCTGCGCGCGGCCGATCTCGTCGAGGCGCTGCACGCGGCGGCCTGAGGCCGGTCGGGCGAGACCGACCTCGGCCGGCCGGCACCACGGGAGCGCCCCGGCCGGAGCTCAGCGGCGCGAACCCGCCTTGGCGGCCGTCTTGCCGGCCGTCTTGCGGGCGCCGGTCTTGCGCGGCGCCGCGGACGTCGTGCGCGCCTTGGACGCGGCTTTCGCGGCGCGGTCGGCGGCCCGCAGCGCGGCCAGCTCCTCGGTTGCCGATCCTGGCTTGTCGGCCCGCTCGGGCGTCGTGCGGCCGCGCGACAACAGGCGCTCGGCCTCGCCGTCGCGCACCATGCGGAAGTCGATGCGGCGGCCGTCGAGGTCGACACGGCTGACCTGGACCTGCACCCGCGTGCCGATGGCGTAGCGCACGCCGGTGCGCTCGCCGCGCAGCTCCTGGCGCAGCTCGTCGTGGCGGAAGTACTCGCCGCCGAGCTCGGTGATGTGCACCAGGCCCTCGACGTAGAGCGCGTCCAGCGTGACGAACAGGCCGAACGGCGTCACCGCGCTGACCGTGCCGGCGTACTCCTCGCCGAGGTGCTCGCGCATGTAGCGGCACTTCAGCCAGGCCTCGACGTCGCGCGAGGCCTCGTCGGCGCGGCGCTCGTTGGCGCTGCAGTGCGCGCCGGCGGCCTCCCAGGACTCCATCTCCTGCGACATCGGCTTGGCCGCCTTGACCGGCTTGCCGCCGCGGGCGCCGCGACGCACCTCGGGCACGCGCGTCTTCGGGCTGGGCACGAGGTGGTAGCGGCGCGCGCCGAGCAGCGCCTTGATGACGCGGTGCACCAGCAGGTCCGGGTAGCGCCGGATCGGGCTCGTGAAGTGCGTGTAGGCGCCGTAGGCCAGGCCGAAGTGGCCGGCGTTGCTGGCGGTGTAGATCGCCTGCTGCATCGAGCGCAGCAGCATGGTCTGGATCTGCTGCGCGTCGGGGCGGCCCTGCACGGCCTGCGAGATGGCCTGCATCTCCGCCGGCGTCGGCTCCTCGCTGAGGTGCAGACCCAGGCCCAGCGCCTTCAGATAGGACTGCAGCGCGGCACGCTTCTCGGGTGTCGGTCCCTCGTGCACGCGGTACAGCGACGGGTGCTCGCCGTGGGCGATGAAGTCGGCGGCGCAGACGTTGGCCGCCAGCATCGCCTCCTCGATCAGCCGGTGGGCGTCGTTGCGCACGCGCGGCACGATCTTCTCGATGCGGCCGTTGTCGTCGCAGACGATCTGCGTCTCGACGGTGTCGAAGTCGACGGCGCCGCGCTGGGCACGCTGCTTGAGCAGCGCGCGGAAGACCTCGTGCAGGTGCACGAGCTGCGGCACCAGGTCGGCCCGGCGCTGGGCCTCGGGGCCGCGCGTGTTCTGCAGCACCGCGGCGACCTCGGTGTAGGTCAGCCGGGCGTGCGAGCAGATCACCGCCGGGTAGAACTGGTAGGCGTCGAGCGTGCCCTCGGTGGACACGAGCATGTCGCAGACCATCGCCAGCCGGTCCTGCTCGGGGTTCAGCGAGCACAGGCCGTTGGACAGCTTCTCCGGCAGCATCGGGATCACGCGGCGCGGGAAGTAGACCGAGGTGGCGCGTTCGTAGGCGTCCTCGTCCAGCGGCTCGCCGGGCTTGACGTAGTGGCTGACGTCGGCGATCGCGACGATCAGCCGCCAGCCTTCGAACAGCGTCTTGCCGCGGCCGCGGCGGAACGGCTCGCAGTAGACGGCGTCGTCGAAGTCGCGTGCGTCCTCGCCGTCGATCGTCACCAGCGGCACGTCGGTCAGGTCGACACGGTTCTTGCGGTCGGCGGCGCGCAGCTTCTCGGGCAGCGCCGCGGCCTGGGCCAGCGTCTCGGGCGAGAAGCGGTGCGGCACCTCGTACTTGCGCACCGCGATCTCGATCTCCATGCCCGGGTCGTCGATCTCGCCGAGCACCTCGGCGACGCGGCCGACCGGCTTGGAGTGCAGCGACGGCGGCTCGGTCAGCTCGACCGACACGACCTGGCCGACGGCGGCACTGGCGGTGGCGTTCTTCGGGATCAGGATGTCCTGGCCATAGCGGCGATCCTCGGGCGCGACGACCCACTGCCCGCCTTCGTGCAGCAGGCGGCCGATGATCGGCGTCTTGCGGCGGTCCAGGATGTCGAGCACGCGCCCTTCCGGCCGGCCCTTGCGGTCGAAGCGCACGATGCGCACGCGCACGCGGTCGCGGTGCAGCACCGAGCGCATCTCCTGCGACGCGAGATAGATCCAGGTGTCGCCTTCGTCGGGCACGACGAAACCATGGCCGTCACGATGGCCTTCGACACGGCCCTCAACCTCGCCCAACAGGCCGGTTGAAGATTTTTTGCGGAGGGGCTTGCAGAGTCCATATTCCGATGCTATAGTTCTTTTCTTCCTGAGACGCCCAGATGGCGGAATTGGTAGACGCACTAGTTTCAGGTACTAGCGCTTAACGGCGTGGAGGTTCGAGTCCTCTTCTGGGCACCAAACAACGACGGGGTTTCGGAAATTATCTTCCGAAACCCCGTTGGCTTTTCCGGAGCACGGAAAATAAAAAAGGCCAGCTGCATGCTGGCCTTTTTGCTGGGCGGTCAGACCGCGAACTTGCGGGCGAGACCGTCGGGACGCAGGTTGTCGTATTCCTCGAACGGCTGGTGGATCCACGGGCTCGTCGGCAGGACCTCGCAGTAGTAGTCCGGGACGTAGCTCGAAACACCCTTCACCCACAGCACCGCAGCGCGCAGCTCGGTGATCGACGGCATGCCGCGCAGGCGGTCGACCACCGCACGCAGCGTCACGCCGGTGTCGGCGAGGTCGTCGACCAGCAGCACGCGGCCCGCGAGTTCACCCTTGGGCATGGTGATGTACTTGGCCATGTCCAGACGACCCTGAATGGTGCCGGCGTCCGAGCGGTAGGAACTCGTCGACATGATCGCCAGCGGCTTGTCGAACACCCGCGACATGACGTCGCCGGGGCGCATGCCGCCGCGCGCCAGACACAGGATCTGGTCAAACTCCCAGCCCGAGGCATGCACCTTCAGCGCCAGGCGCTCGATCAGCAGGTGGTATTCGTCCCAGGATACGTAGAGGTGCTTGCCGTCGTCGGTGAGCATGGATTCTCCTTCTCGCGAATCGTCGTGTTTCAGGCGCGGAACGGATGCCGCAGCAGGATGGTATGGACCCGGTCGGGGCCGGTGGAAACCATGTCGATGGGCGCGCCGATCAAGGCCTGCACGCGCTCGAGATAACGCCGGGCGGGCGCCGGCAACTGTTCCCAGTTGGTCAGGCCGGCGGTCGTGTCGCTCCAGCCCGGCATGGTTTCGTAGATCGGCTGGCAACGCTCGATCTCGTCGGCGTCCAGCGGCAGCACGTCGATCACGCGGCCGTCGAGTTCATACCCGGTGCAGATCTTGATTTCCTGCAGGCCGTCGAGCACGTCGAGCTTGGTGATGCACAGGCCGGAGACGCCGTTGATGATGATCGAGCGCTTCAGCGCGGCGGCATCCAGCCAGCCGCAGCGGCGCGCGCGGCCGGTGACGGTGCCACGCTCCTGGCCGACGGTCGACAGGTGGTGGCCGATCGTGCCCGGGGTCTCGATGTCGAGCTCGGTCGGGAACGGGCCGCTGCCGACACGCGTCGTGTAGGCCTTGGTGATGCCCAGCACGTAGTGCAGCATGCCCGGGCCGAGACCCGAGCCGGCGGCGGCGTTGCCGGCGACGCAGTTGCTCGAGGTGACGTACGGATAGGTGCCGTGGTCGATGTCGAGCAGCGTGCCCTGCGCGCCTTCGAACAGCAGGTTCTCGCCGACGCCATGGGCCTGGAACAGCCGGTAGCCGACGTCGGCCATCATCGGGCGCAGCTGCTCGGCGGCACGCAGCGCGTCGTCGAGGATGGGCTGCAGCTCCAGCGGCTGGCCGCCGAGCACACCGGTCAGCTCGGCGTTGTGCAGGTCGAGCAGCGCGCGCAGCTTGGCTTCAAGGCGCGCCGGGTGCTTCAGATCCTGCACGCGCAGCGCGCGGCGGGCGACCTTGTCTTCGTAGGCCGGGCCGATGCCCTTGCCGGTGGTGCCGATCTTGCCGCTGCCGCAGCTTTCGCGCTGCGCTTCACGCGCACGGTCGATCTCGACGTGGAACGGCAGGATCAGCGGGCAGGACTCGCTGATGAACAGGCGCGAGCGCACCTCCAGGCCCAGCGCCTCCAGGCGCTCGATCTCGCCGAGCAGGTGCTTCGGGTCGACGACGACGCCGTTGCCGATGTAGCACTTGACGCCTTCGCGCATGATGCCCGAGGGGATCAGCTGCAGCGCCGTCTTGCGGCCGGCGATGACAAGCGTGTGGCCGGCGTTGTGGCCGCCCTGGAAGCGCACCACGCCCTGGGCGTGGTCGGTCATCCAGTCGACGACCTTGCCCTTGCCTTCGTCGCCCCACTGGGTGCCGACGACCACGACGTTGCGTCCCGCGGTCGGGAGGATGCCTGTTTGCATGGGATGGGTTCCTTAACGGGATTCAGCAGGTGCGCAGCTGCCACTGGCCGTCCAGCAGCACGAGCTCGCGGTCGCATTCGAAAGCCTGGGTCTCGACTTCGTGACCCGGCAACGCGGCAATGACGGTCTCTCCGGATTCGCGCAGCCGGCGCACGGCGGCGCGCAGCGCGGCATCCTCGCCCCAGGGGGCGCGGATCGCGCGGCCGGCGCCGACGGCCGGCGCCAGGTCGGCCAGCGCCTTCAGGTCCAGGCTGAAGCCGACAGCCGGCCGGTTGCGGCCGAAGACCGCGCCGACCTCGTCGTAGCGGCCGCCACGCGCCAGCGCGTCGGCGCTGCCGGCACCGTAGACGGCGAAACGCAGGCCGCTGTAGTAGGCGTAGCCGCTCATGTCCGAGAGGTCGAAGCCGATCGACAGCCCCGGGAAGGCGGCGCGCAGGTGGCGCGCGGTCCATTCGAGCTGCTCGACCGCCGCGGTGATCAGGCTGCGCTGCGGCAGCTCGGTGCGGGCGGCGGCGAGCACCTCGTCGCCGCCGTACAGGCGCAGCAGCGCGCGCAGGCCGTGGCGGGTCTCGTCGGGCAGGCCGGCGGCCAGCGCCTCCAGCGCAGAAGCGTCCTTCTCGGACAGCGCGGCGACGACGTCCTGCAAGCGCGCCGCGTCCACCGGCGCGCCGGCGAGCACGCCGCGCAGGATGCGCGCGTCGGCGAGGTCGATCGTCAGCTCGGACAGGCGGGCCGCGTGCAGGCAGTCCAGCGCCAGCTCGGCGACCTCGAGGTCGGCTTCGAGCCCGGCATGGCCGAAGATCTCGGCGCCGAACTGCAGCGGCTCGCGGGTCGCGTTGAGCCCCGAGGGCCGCGTGTGCAGCACCGGGCCGCAATAGCACAGCCGGGTCACGCCTTCGCGGTTGAGCAGATGGGCGTCGATGCGCGCGGCCTGCGGCGTCGTGTCGGCGCGCACGCCGAGCGTGCGGCCGCTCAGCTGGTCGACCAGCTTGAAGGTCTTGAGGTCGAGTTCACGGCCGGTGCCCGACAGCAGCGACTCGAGGTGCTCGAGCAGCGGCGGCATCACGAGCTCGAAGCCGTAGCCGCGGGCGCGGTCCAGAAGGCGCCGCCTCAGCTCCTCGATGCGTCGGGCGTCGGCGGGCAGGACGTCGGCGATATGCTCGGGCAAGAGCCAAGCTGACAACATTCGAAAAGGCCTGCAGCGCTTAAAAAGGGGATTGTACGCGGCGATGCACGCCCGGCCGCCGATCGGCCGAGCGCAGCACCGGGGCAGCTCAGTGCCAGAGCGCCAGCAGCACCAGGCCGACGCTGATGCAGCCCAGGCCGAGGAAACGGATCTGGCCGTCCTCGAGCCGGGTCATCTGCTCGAACATGCGGCGCCAGGTCGCCGGGCTTGCGAAGGGCAGCAGCCCCTCGAAGATCAGCACCAGCGCCAGGGCGCCGATCAGCAGGTCGGACACGTCCGTGCCGGCCCGCTCACCTACCCTTGGCCGCCGGCGTGCCCGGCCCGCCGTTGCGCATCGCGCGGAAGAACTCCGAGTTCGGGTCCAGCACCATCACGTCGCTCTTGGAGCGGAAGGCGGCGCGGTAGGCCTCGAGGCTGCGGTAGAACTGGGCGAACTGCGGGTCGCGGCCGAAGGCCTCGGCGTACAGCGCCGACGCCTTGGCATCACCCTCGCCCTTGATCTTCTGCGCGTCGCGGTAGGCCTCGGCAAGGATGATCTCGCGCTGGCGGTCGGCATCGGCGCGGATCTTTTCGCCCTCGGCCGCGCCCTGCGAGCGCAGTTCGTTGGCAACCTGCTTGCGCTCGGACTCCATGCGGCGATAGACCGAGTCGGTGATGTCGGCGACGAAGTCCACGCGCTTGATGCGCACGTCGACGATCTCGATGCCGAAGCCCTGGGCCTCGTCGGTCAGCCGGCTCTTGACGTCGGCCATCACGCGGTCACGCTCGGTGGCGAGCACGCCGCGCACGGTGCGCTTGGTGATCTCCTCGTTGAACGCGGCCTGCACCACCGGCGCCAGGCGGGACTCGAGGTTGCGGATGTCGGTGCCGTTGTTGCGGATGAACTGGCGCGGCTCGGTGATGCGCCACTTGACCAGCCAGTCGATGACCAGGCTCTTCTTCTCGGCGGTGAAGATCGGCCGCGTCTCCGGGCTGTCCAGCGTCTGGATGCGCTTGTCCAGGAACACCACGTTCTGGAACGGCGGCGGCATCTTGAACTTCAGGCCCGGCTCGGTGACGACTTCCTTGATCTCGCCGAGCGCGTAGACCACCGCCACCTGGCGCTGGTCGACGACGAACAGGGTCGAGGCGGCGATCATCAGCGCGACGAGCGCGCCGGCAACGAAAACTCCAATGCGGTTCATGTCTCGCGTGCTCCTGGGTCAGCGGCCTTCGCGGTCGCGAGCGCGCGCGTTGTCGCGGGAACGGATGTCGGCGCTGCCGGACAGCGTGTCCGGCGTCGACGACGAAGGCGTCGGCACGGCCACCGGGGCCTGCGGGGCCGCCGTGGTCGGGCCGCTCTGCTGGATCAGCTTGTCCAGCGGCAGGTACAGCAGGTTGGAGCCGCTGCGCGAATCGACCATCACCTTGGAGACGTTCGAGTAGATCTGCTGCATCGCGTCGACGTACATGCGGTCGCGCGTGACGGCGGGCGCCTTCTGGTACTCGGCCAGCACCGAGCGGAAGCGCTGCGCATCACCCTCGGCCTGCGCGATGACGCGGGCCCGGTAGCCTTCGGCCTCCTCGAGCAGGCGCGAGGCGTTGCCGCGCGCCTTCGGGATCACGTCGCTGGCGTAGGCCTGGCCTTCGTTCTTGAAGCGGTCGCGGTCGGCGCCGGCCTTGACGGCGTCGTTGAACGCGGCCTGCACCGCGTCGGGCACCAGCACGTTCTGGACGTTGACGTTGGCGATCAGGATGCCGGCGCGCAGGCGCTCGAGCTGCGACTGGATGGACTTGACCAGGTCGGCGGCGAGCGCGTCGCGCTGCTCGTAGAGCACCGAGTCGACCCGGCTGCGGCCGACGATCTCGCGCACCGCGGACTCGGAGGCCTGGACCACCGCCTCGTCGGGGCTGCGGTTCTCGAACAGGTACTGGCGCGCATCGCTCAGCCGGTACTGCACGGTGAAGCGGATGTCGATGATGTTCTCGTCCTGCGTCAGCATCGACGAGTCGCGCAGGCCGGTGGCCTGGACCACCGTGCTGCGGCCGACCTCGACCGAGCGCAGCTGCGTCACCGACACCGTTTCGTGGGCCTGCACCGGATACGGGAAGCGCCACTGGAAGCCGGCGTCTGCCGTGTGGCTGTACTTGCCGAAGGTCGTGACGACCGCCTGCTGGCCTTCCTGGACGATGAAGAAGCCGCTGCCCAGCCAGACCAGCACGACGACCGCGCCGATCAGGCCGACGCCGATGCCGGCGCTCTTCATGTCGGGCTGGAACGACGGGCCGCCGGAGCCGCCGCCACCGCCGCCGCCGTTGTTGCGGTTGCCGCCGCCACCGCCGCCCTTGCCGCCGAACAGGCCGCTGAGCTTGCGGTTGAAGTCGCGCCAGAGCTCGTCCAGGTCGGGCGGACCGTCATTGCGGTTGTTGAAGACCCAGCCTGCCAGCGCGGCGCGCAGCCGCGAGACCTTGAAGGGGGGTGTGTGCTTCATTCGGTGGTGATCAGTTGCGCGTCTTGCGCGGAATGCGCGGCATCGGCGATGAGCTGGCGCAGGCTGTCGAGACCCTGTCCGTCGCGGGCGCTGACGAACACGCGGGCACGGCGCACGCCGGGATGGACCTCGACCTCGTCACGGGGACAGCGCGGCAGGCGCGAGTCCTCGAGCAGATCGCATTTGTTGAAGACCAGGATCTGCGGCACGCCGCTGGCCCCGATCTCCTCGAGCACGCGCTCGACCTCGGCCTGCTGCTCCAGCAGCGCCGGGCTCGCGGCGTCGACGACGTGCAGCAGCAGGTCGGCGTCGGCAGCCTCGCGCAGCGTCGCCTCGAAGGCCTCGACCAGCTTGTGCGGCAGGTCGCGGATGAAGCCGACGGTGTCCGACAGCGACACCGACATGCCGGCCTCGCCCAGCCACAGCGAGCGAGTCGTCGTGTCCAGCGTCGCGAACAGCTGGTCGGCGGCGTAGGTCTTGGCCTTGACCAGGGCGTTGAACAGCGTCGACTTGCCGGCGTTGGTGTAGCCGACCAGCGAGACGCGGAACGTGCCGCGGCGCTCGCGCGCCCGGCGCTGCGTGCCGCGCTGCTGCTTGACCTTCTCCAGCCGGGCCTTCACCGACTTGATGCGCTCGCCGATCATGCGCCGGTCGAGTTCGATCTGCGCCTCGCCCGGGCCGCCGCGCGTGCCGATGCCGCCGCGCTGGCGCTCCAGGTGCGACCAGCGCCGCACCAGCCGCGTGGCGACGTACTGCAGCCGCGCGAGTTCGACCTGCAGCTTGCCCTCGTGGCTCTGGGCGCGGGCGGCGAAGATGTCGAGGATCAGCGAGGTGCGGTCGGCGACCGGAACGCCGAGGTGACGCTCCAGGTTGCGCTGCTGCGCCGGCGACAGCGCCTGGTCGAAGATGACGCCGTGGGCCTGCGTCGCCGCGACCATCGCCCGGATCTCGTCGGCCTTGCCCGAGCCGACGAACAGCGCGGCGTCCGGCGCCTTGCGGCGCGCGGTCACGCGCGCGACGGCGACGTCACCGGCCGACTCGGCCAGCAACGCCAGTTCGTCGAGCGTGGGATCAAAGTGGGGGTCACCACCGATGTCGACGCCGACGAGCACGGCGCGCGTCGGGCCGCCCTCAGGTGACAGCGTCTGCGGTGATGCGGAACTCAAGGCTCTGGGGGTGGCGGGTCTCGGTACGGCAGGGCCCGAACGGGATCAGGCTTGCTCGGGAGCCTCGTTCGGGTGGAAGTTGACCGCGCGGCTGGGCACGACGGTCGAGATCGCGTGCTTGTAGACCATCTGGGTGACGGTGTTGCGAAGCAGAACGACGTACTGGTCGAAGGATTCGATGTGGCCCTGGAGCTTGATGCCGTTGACCAGGTAGATCGAGACCGGCACGTGCTCCTTGCGCAGCAGGTTCAGGAAGGGGTCCTGCAAAAGTTGGCCTTTGTTGCTCACGATATGCTCCGTGTTGAATGTCGAGTGCCCCACGTTATCACACGGGGGAGAACCCGACGCTAAATGCGGATTGCCTCAGGGGCTGCGGTCGTCGAAGGGATTCTTCGACGATCGGAATTCGATCCGCATCGGCGTGCCGACGAGCTTGAAGTGCTCGCGGAAACGGCCTTCGAGATAACGCTTGTAGGCGTCGGTGATGTGGTCGAGCGAGTTGCCGTGGATCACGACCAGCGGCGGGTTCATGCCGCCCTGGTGGGCGTAGCGCATCTTGGGCCGGAAGGCACCATCGCGCCGCGGCGCCTGGTGCTGCACGGCGTCGATCAGCAGCCGCGTCAGCACCGGCGTCGGCATCTTCACCGTCGCCGAGGCGTGGGCGTGCAGGATCGCCTTCCACAGCGCCGTCAGGCCGGTGCGCTTCTTCGCCGAGATCTGCAGCAGCGGCGCGAACTTCAGGAACGCCAGCCGGCTCTCGATCGAGCGCTGCAGCTGCTGGCGCTGGTACTCGTCGGTGGCATCCCACTTGTTGAGCGCCAGCACGACGGCCCGGCCGGACTCCAGCACGTAGCCCGCGATGTGCGCGTCCTGCTCGCTAACGCCGACGGTCGCGTCGACCATCAGCACGACGACGTTGGCGTCGGCGATGGCCTGCAGCGTCTTGACGACCGAGAACTTCTCGATCGCCTCGAAAACCTTGCCCTTGCGGCGCAGGCCGGCGGTGTCGATCAGCTCGAAACGGCGGCCCTCGCGCTCCAGCGAGACCTTGATCGCGTCACGCGTCGTGCCCGGCTGGTCGAACGCCACCAGGCGCTCCTCGCCGAGCCAGGCGTTGATCAGCGTGGACTTGCCGACGTTGGGCCGGCCGGCGACGGCCAGGCGGATCGGCGCGTCGGCGTCGGGCTCGGCGCCCTCCTCGTCCTCGTCGCCGAAGTCGAAGTCCTCGAGCGCCGCCTCGAGCAGGCTGCGCACGCCCTGGCCGTGCGAGGCCGACAGCGGATGCGGCTCGCCGATGCCGAGCTCGTGGAACTCGGCCAGCAGCGGCGACTCGGCCATGCCCTCGGCCTTGTTGACGGCGAGGATGACCTTCTTCTGCTGCGTGCGCAGGAAACGCGCGATGTCGTGGTCCTGGGCCGAGACACCGGCACGCAGGTCGGCGACGAAGACGACGACGTCGGCCTCGGCGACCGCCTGCCTGGTCTGCTTGGCCATCTCGGCGACGACGCCGGAGGGCTTCTCGGGCTCGAAGCCGCCGGTGTCGACGACGATGAACTCGCGCCCGCCCAGGCGGGCGTCGCCGTAGTGGCGGTCACGCGTCAGGCCGGCGAAGTCGGCGACGATGGCGTCGCGGCTCTTCGTGATCCGGTTGAACAGCGTCGACTTGCCGACGTTCGGGCGCCCGACGAGCGCGATGACGGGTTTCACTCGCGACCTCAGTTCGGACGGAAGGCGTACAGGCCGCCCTTGCGGGTGACGACGAGCATCGTGCTGCCGGACAGCACCGGCGTGCCGACGACGGGCGAGCCGTCGGTCGGCAGGCGCAGCTGGGTCTCGCCAGTGGCCGTGGACAGGAAGTGCAGGTAGCCCTCGTAGTCGCCGAAGACGACGGTCGTGCCGGCGACCACCGGCGCGCTCAGGCCGCGGTTGAGCAGGCGCTCGTGGGTCCACAGCACCTCGCCGGTGTCGGTGCGCCAGGCACTGATGCGGTCGGTGCCGTCGGCGCCGAAGATCGCCGTCTCGTTGCCGCCGATCGGCTGCAGGCCGCCGACGTTGCGCGACCACAGCAGCGTGCCCTTGGACGCGTCGACGCAGGCCACGGCCGACTGGAAGGCGCGGGCGCAGAAACGCTCGCCCAGGCGCAGCGGCGGGCCGAGCAGGTCGGCCAGGCGCTCGACCTCGTTGGTGCCGCGCGGCGAGGCCATCGCGGCCTCCCACTGGATGGTGCCGCGAAGCGAGTCGACGCCGGTCAGGCGCGGGCCCTGGCCCACCAGCAGCGTGTCGCGGAAAGCCGCCACGATGCCGGGCTGCGCCAGCGTCAGCGCGTCGCCGGGACGCTGCAGGCGCCACAGCAGGCGGCCGTCGAGCGCGTCGAAGGCGTGCACGGCACGGTCCACGCCCATCACGAACACACGTTCGCCGGCGACCAGCGGCGCGGTGACGACACGCGCGGGCAGGCGCTTGCGCCAGACCTCGCGGCCGCCGTCGACGACGACGAGTTCGTTGGCGACCGTCACGACGGCGTCGAAGCGGCCGTCGCTGCCCAGACCGGCCGAGAGCTTGCCGTCGACCCGGGTGCGCGAGACCTCGCGGCCGCTGTCGGCGTCGAGCACCAGGATCGTGCCGTCGGTCCCGGCGACGCGGAACTTGCCGTCGCGCACGACGACGGCGAGCGGGAACTCGACGCTGCCCAGGCGCGCGCTCCACACCTGCCGGCCGGCGATCGTCGGCTTGACGGTCTCCAGCGGCATCGGCTTGGGCTTGGACGAGGTGCAACCGGCCAGCACCGCAGCCAGGCCGAGCACGAGAACGGCGCGGCGCATCACGACGCGGCTCCCGAGGCGGCGGGAGCCGCCGGTGCGGGTGCGGCGCCCAGCGCGGTGAGCTTGGCCTCGATCAGGCGCTTGTAGTCGACCGAGTCGTCCATCGCCTTGTAGGCCGCCTCGTAGGCGGCGCGCGCCTCGGCTTCGCGGCCGGCGGCAGCGAGCACGTCGCCGCGGCGGTCGGCCACCAGGGCCTCGAACCCGGCCGCCTTGGCGGCGTCGAGTTCGGCCAGGGCCTGGTCGAACTGCTTGGCGGCGGCCAGCACGGCGGCCAGGCGCAGCCGGGCGACCGTCCGGTACTCGTCCTCGGCGGCGTTGGCGGCCACCCAGGTCAGCGAGGCCTTCGCGGCGTCGACCTGCCCCTTCTCGAACTGCACCTTGGCGGCGGCCAGGCCACCCTGCTCGGCGTAGGCGGTGCCGGGGTAGCGGTCCTTCAGATCACCGAAGATGCGCGCGGTCTTGTCGGCGTCGCCGGCGGCGGCGGCACGGTCGAGCTCGTCGTACATCGCGCTGGCCTTCAAGGCCTGGTCGCGCTGCCAGTAGTTCCAGCCGTTCCAGCCGGCGTAGGCGGCGAGCGCGGCGATCAGCAACCAGGTGACCAGGTTGCCGTACCGCTTCCAGAACGCCTTGAGGGCGTCGAGCTGCTCCTGCTCCTGCAGGTCGAGTTGTGTGGCCATGTCGATGAAGCGGACGAAAAACGATCGATTATGCGGGGAGCAGTTCGCTCGCCCAGATGGCGGGGTCGGCGATCGGGCGCGCGGTCTGCGCCGCGGCGGCGTCGCGCAGCGGCTTGACGGCGACTTCGCCGCGCGCCAGCTCGTCGCCGCCGAAGATCAGCGCGTGGCGGGCGCCGCTGGCGTCGGCCTTCTTGAACTGCGACTTCATGCTGCCGCCGCCGACGTGCAGCTGCACCGCGACACCGGCCGCACGCAGCGCCTCGACGACACGCATCGCCTGCGGCAGCGCGGCGCCGTCGGGCACGATGGCGTAGGCGTCGGGCACCGGCGCCGGCGGCGCGACACCCAGCTGCTGCACGAGGTCGAGCACACGCTCGATGCCCATGCCCCAGCCGATGCCGGGCGCCGGCTTGCCGCCGACCAGCTCGACCAGGCCGTCATAGCGTCCGCCGCCGCAGATCGTGCCCTGGGCGCCAAGCTTGTCGGTCACCCATTCGAAGACGGTCAGGTTGTAGTAGTCCATGCCGCGCACCAGGCGCGGGTTGACGCGGTAGGGCTGGCCGGCGGCGTCGAGCATGGCCTTCAGCGCGTCGAAGTGCTTCAGCGAGGCTTCGCCGAGGTAGTCGATGAGCTGCGGCGCGGCCTCGACCATCGCCTGCATCGCCGGGTTCTTGGTGTCCAGGATGCGCAGCGGGTTGCTGTGCAGGCGGCGGCGCGCATCCTCGTCGAGCAGCTCGGCGTGGCGCTCGAAGTGGGCGATCAGCGCCGCGCGGTGCGCCTTGCGCTCCTCGGGCTGGCCCAGGCTGTTGATGTCCAGGCGCACCTCGCCCAGGCCCAGGTCCTTCCACAGCGCGCGGCACATCAGGATGACCTCGGCGTCGACGTCCGGGCCGCCGAAGCCCAGCGCCTCCACGCCGACCTGGTGGAACTGGCGGTAGCGGCCGCGCTGCGGGCGCTCGTGGCGGAACATCGGGCCGATGTAGAACAGCCGCTTGCCGCCGTCGTACAGCGCCGAGTGCTCGACGACCGCGCGCACGACGCCGGCCGTGCCCTCGGGGCGCAGCGACAGCGGGTCGCCGTTCATGCTGTCGACGAAGGAGTACATCTCCTTCTCGACGATGTCGGTCACCTCGCCCAGCCCGCGCACGAACAGCGGCGTGTGCTCGACGATCGGCGTGCGCACGTTCTGGTAGGCGTAGCGACGCATCAGCGCGCGCACGGTGTCTTCGAACCACTCCCAGCGCGCCGACTCGGGCGGCAGGATGTCGTTCATGCCTTTGACGGCAACGATCTTCTCGGCCATGGGGAACAGGTTGGTGCGGCGGGCCGGCGGCCCGCCTGGAACGAGGATCAGGCCGCGGTCGCGGCCGCGCCGAAGCGGCGCTCGATGTAGTCCTCGACGATCTTGTGGAACTCCTGCGCGATGCCCTCGCCGCGCAGCGTCAGCGCCTTCTCGCCGTCGATGAACACCGGCGCGGCCGGGGCTTCGCCGTTGCCCGGCAAGCTGATGCCGATGTCGGCGTGCTTGCTCTCGCCGGGGCCGTTGACGATGCAGCCCATCACCGCGACCTTCAGGTTCTCGACGCCCGGGTAGCGGCTCCTCCAGACCGGCATCTGCGCGCGCAGGTAGTCGTCGATCTGCTTGGCGAGCTCCTGGAAGGTGGTGCTCGTCGTGCGGCCGCAGCCCGGGCAGGCGGTGACGCTGGGGTTGAAGGTGCGCAGGCCCAGCGCCTGCAGGATCTCGCCGGCGACGACGACCTCCTGGGTGCGCGCCTCGCCCGGTTGCGGCGTCAGGCTGACGCGGATCGTGTCGCCGATGCCTTCCTGCAGCAGGATGCCCAGCGCGACGCTGGAGGCCACCGTGCCCTTGGTCGCCATGCCGGCTTCGGTCAGGCCGAGGTGCAGCGCGTAGTCGCAGCGCTGCGCCAGGCCGCGGTAGACCGAGATCAGGTCCTGCACGCCGCTGACCTTGCAGCTGATGACGATCTGGTCCGGGTTCAGGCCGAGTTCGCGCGCGGCCGTGGCCGAGCTCAGCGCCGACTGCACCAGCGCCTCGTACATCACCTGCTTGCCGTCCAGCGGCTGCGCGCGGCGGGCGTTCTCGTCCATCATGGACGCGAGCAGTTCCTGGTCCAGGCTGCCCCAGTTGACGCCGATGCGCACCACCTTGTCCCAGCGGCAGGCGGCCTCGACCATCATCGCGAACTGGCGGTCGCGCTTGTCGCCCTTGCCGACGTTGCCCGGGTTGATGCGGTACTTGGACAGCGCCTGGGCCATCGCCGGGTACTCGGTGAGCAGGCGGTGGCCGTTGTAGTGGAAGTCGCCGACCAGCGGCACGTCGATGCCCATGCGGTCAAGCTGCTCGCGGATGTGCGGCACGGCCTCGGCGGCTTCGGGCGTGTTGACGGTGATGCGCACCAGTTCGGAACCGGCCAGCGCCAGCTCCTTGACCTGGATGGCGGTGCCGATCACGTCGGTCGTGTCGGTGTTGGTCATCGACTGCAGGCGCACCGGAGCGTCGCCGCCGATGGTGACGACCCGGCTCCCCCAGACGGCACGGGCCTGGCGCGAGCGGCGCGGCAGCGGTGCGGCGGACGGGATGGTGGCGGGCGTTTCCGGAGCGTTCATCGAAACCTCACTGCAAGAACTTCTTCGCTCACTGCAACTCGACGCGGGCGACGGCGTTGCGCGTCAGCGGCGCCAGGTCGACGGGCTGGCCGCGGAAGACCAGGCGGGTCGCCGGCGCATTGCCGATTTTGAGCCGGATCGGCAGCTGGCCCTCGACGCCGGCCGACTCGCCCGCCTGCAGCAGACGCGAGAACAGCAGCTGGCCCTTGCCGTCATAGGCTTCGACCCAGGAGGCGCCGTCGGCGTGCAGCTGCACCAGGCTCGGGCGCGAGGCCGCGGCCGGCACGGGGGCGGACGCCACGAGCGTGCGTGCGGCCGGGGTCGCGGCCTGTGCCACCGACGCCGGCGCGGACGGCTGGGCGACGGCGGGCGCGACCACGCTCTGCGAGGCCTGCAGCACGGGCGCTGCCGGGTCCAGCGGCACGGCCGAGGCCGACACCTCGGCCGCCGGCTCGACAGCCAGCTCGGCGGGCGCGGCCGGTTCGGCGGCCAGCGGCGCGTCGGCCGTGGCCGCCGGCGGCTGCAGCAGCCCGCTCGGCATGAAATAGACGACCGCGGCAGCCACGAGCAGCGCACCGCCGGCCCAGGCCATCGGACGCACCGCCCCCAGGTTGACCTTGGGCAGATCGGGGCCGGCGCGCTCGCGGAACGGGGTGTTCAGGTTGCCGACGACGTGGTCCAGCGCCGAGCCGTCGGTCTGCGGCAGCAGCGCCAGCACCGGCTGGGGGTCGGTGCGCAGCGCACGGCACACCGCCTGGGCCAGCGCCCGGGTGAAGGCCGCATCCGGCAGCAAGGCGTACTGGTCGGCTTCGAGGGCTTCGAGCTTGGCCACCGGGACCTTGATCGACGCCGCCAGCGCGGCGATGTGCAGGCCCTGCTTCTCGCGCGCGGCGCGCAGCAGCGCGCCGGCCGTCGTGCCCTCGGGCGGGGGCGTCACGGGATCAGTCATCGAACCGGCCTTGCTCGAACAGCGCTGCCTCAGGCGATTGGGGGAAACGGTCGCGCACCTGGCGACCGAACTCGCGTGCACCAGCCAGGTTGCCGAGCCGGCGCTCGATGCGCGCGGCCAGCCAGAGCGAGGACGGGCTGGATTGCTCCGCCACGGCGTTCACTCGCTGGACGTAGAAGCGCGCGCGCTCGTACTCGCCGCGTCGGTACAGCGTGTCGGCGAGGTTGAACGAGGTGGCGGCATTGCCGGGGTCGAGCTGGAAGCTGCGCATCAGCGCGCTCTCGGCATCGGCCCAGCGGCCTTCACGGGCGTCGCAGACGCCCTTGGCGAGCAGCGTGCGGGAGCCGCCGCGGTACTGCGGCAGCGCCATCGCGGCGTCAAACTCGCGGTCAGCGTCGGCGTAGCGGCGCTGCTGGCAGAGGAACCAGCCGTAGTTGTGGCGCATGTCGCCGTCGCGCGGGGCCAGCGACAGCGCGCGCTGGAAGCTCTCCTCGGCCAGCCGGTTCTCGCCCAGCGCGGCGTAGATCAGGCCGCGCAGGCCCAGCGCCTCGGGCATGTCGGGACGGGCCGCCAGCGCCTGCTTGACCTCGTTCAGCGCGGTCTCGGTCTGCCCGCGGGCAAAGTAGGCCGACGCCAGCTCCAGCCGCACCTTGGCCCGGCGCTCGACGTCGGCGGGGTCGTTGCTCGGGCGCGCGTCGCGCACGCTGCCGCCGGCCGGCGGCTCGGTGACACAAGCCGGCAGCAGCGTGCCCAAGCACGCCAGCATCGCCAGCGAAGCCAGCAGGCGTCGCGTCACCGCGAGTCCTCCGCCGCGGCGATCGGGATCGTGCGACGGCGCTCCAGCAGGCGTTCGCGCGCCCGCGTGCGGTCCTGGACCTCGCCTGCAAGCTGGCCGCAGGCCGCGTCGATGTCGTCGCCGCGCACCTTGCGGATCGTCGTCACGATGCCCGCGTCCTGCAGCACCTTGGCGAACGCCGTCACACGCTCGCGCGGCGAACGCTTCAGCCCCGACTCGGGGAAGGGGTTGAACGGGATCAGGTTGAACTTGCACGGCACGCGGCGGCGGCGGACAAGGTGCACGAGCTGCTGCGCCTGCTCGGGGGCGTCGTTGACGCCGTCGAGCATGCAGTACTCGAAGGTGATGAAGTCGCGCGGGGCGGCTTCGACATAACGCAGGCAGGCGTCGAGCAGCGCCTCGATGCCGTCCTTGCGGTTGATCGGCACGAGCATGTCGCGCAGCGCGTCGTCGGGCGCGTGCAGCGAGACCGCCAGCGCCACCGGGCAGTCCTCGCGCAGGCGGTCGATCATCGCCACCATGCCCGAGGTCGACACCGTCACGCGGCGGCGCGACAGGCCGTAGCCGTGGTCGTCGAGCATCACGCGCAGCGCCGGCACGACGGCGGCGTAGTTCTGCAGCGGCTCGCCCATGCCCATCATCACGACGTTGTCGATGACACGCTGGCCATCCGGCCCGCGCAGGCGGTGCTCGGCGTAGCGCAGCTGGGCGATGATCTCGCCGGTGCTCAGGTTGCGGCTGAAGCCCTGGTGCCCGGTCGAGCAGAAGCGGCAGCCAACGGCGCAGCCGGCCTGCGAGGACACGCACAGCGTGCCGCGGTCGTCCTCGGGGATGTAGACGGTCTCGACGGCGTTGCCGCCGCCGACGTCGAACAGCCACTTGGTCGTGCCGTCGGCCGAGACGTGCTCGCTGATGACCGGCAGCGACTCGACCACCGCCGCGCCGGCGAGCTTGCCGCGCAGCGACTTGGCGAGATCGGACATCTTGTCGAAGTCCGACTCGCCTTTCTGGTGGATCCAGCGGAACAGCTGGACGGCGCGGAAACGCTTCTCGCCCAGGCTGTCGCAGAAGGCCGCCAGCCCCTCGAGGTCGAAGTCGAGAAGATTGACGGCCATCGTCGACTCAGCGGCTGTAGACGCTCATGCCGGGGAAGAAGAACGCGACCTCGACGGCCGCCGTTTCCGGGGCGTCGGAGCCGTGCACGGCGTTGGCGTCGATGCTGTCGGCGAAGTCGGCGCGGATCGTGCCCTTCTCGGCCTTCTTCGGATCGGTCGCGCCCATCAGCTCGCGGTTCTTGGCGATCGCGCCTTCACCTTCGAGCACCTGGATCATCACCGGGCCCGAGATCATGAAGTTCACGAGGTCGTTGAAGAACGGACGCGCCTTGTGCACGGCGTAGAAGGCCTCGGCCTCGGCACGCGACAGGTGCTGCATCTTCGCGGCGGCGATCTTCAGGCCGGCGCCTTCAAAGCGGGCGTAGATCTGGCCGATGACGTTCTTGGCGACGGCGTCGGGCTTGATGATCGAGAGGGTGCGTTCGATGGCCATGTAAATGTTCTCCTGAATCAAGGACTTGGCAAAGTTTTCGATTCTACCGCGAGGGATCGCGGCAGGGATTTGACAAAGAGGCGCTCAACGCCCGCCGCGACGCCCGCCGCCACCACCGCCACCACCGCCGCCGCGCCCGCCGCGCGAGCCGCCACGGCCACCACCGCCGGACCCCTTGCGCAGGAAGGCGTCGCCGCCGATGTAGCCGACCGAGGTCTGCATCGGGTCGGGCTGGCCGCCGGCGCCCCCCTTCTTCGGGCCGCGGGCGCCGCGGCCGCCGGCCAGCGGCTTGGGCTTCTGCACGAAGCGCTTGTCGTAGGTCTGCTGCAGCGGGTTCGGGATCGGGCCGTCCTCGCCGAAGTCGCGCACCGGCCGTTCGCGCTGCAGGCCGCGCTTGTCGTAGGTCTGCTGCAGCGGGTTCGGGATCGGGCCGTCCTCGGGAATCTCGCGCTTGCGCTGGCGCTCCTGCTGGATCGCGCGCTTGTCGAAGGTCTGCTGCAGCGGGTTCGGGATCGCCGGCCCCTCGCCGCCCTCGCGGCGCTGCGGCCTGGCCGCACGCGGCGCGCCCTCGGGGGCGTTGCCGCCGCGGCCGCGCTTGCCACGCTTGCCGCGACGGTCGCCGCCGGCCTCACGCGCCTCGCGCGCCTCGCCTTCGGGACGCTCGCCGACGCCGGTCATGCGGCGCAGCGTGCGCACGTCCTGCTCGCTCAGGTCGACCCAGACGCCGCGCTTGAGCCCCTTGGGCAGCACGACCGAGCCGTAGCGGATGCGGATCAGCCGGCTCACCGCGTGGCCGACGGCGTCGAAGAGCTTGCGCACCTCGCGGTTGCGGCCTTCGGTGATGACGCAGCGATACCACTGGTTGGCGCCTTCGCCGCCGCCGTTCTCGATGCTCTTGAACGCGCAGCGCTGGCCGTCGATCTCGACGCCTTCGAGCAGCTTCTGGCGCGAAGCGTCGTCCAGGCCACCCAGCGAACGCACGGCGTACTCGCGCTCGATGCCGAAACGCGGGTGCATCAGCTGGTTGGCCAGCTCGCCGGAGTTGGTGAACAGCAGCAGGCCTTCGGTGTTGATGTCCAGACGGCCGACCGACTGCCACTTGCCCTGGTGCAGCCGAGGCAGACGACGGAAGACCGTCGGCCGCTGCTGCGGGTCGTCGTGCGTGACGACCTCGCCGGCCGGCTTGTGATAGGCGATGACGCGGGTCGGCGGCGGCGCGATGCGGTAGCGCACCGGCTTGCCGCCGACGGCGATGCGGTCGCCGGCGGCGATGCGCTGGCCGATGTGCGCCGGCTCGCCGTTCACGGTGATGCGCCCTTCCAGGATCATCTGCTCCATGTCGCGGCGCGAGCCGATGCCGGCCTGGGCCAGCACCTTGTGCAGCTTGGGCGCGTCGGGCTCGGGCGCGAGCACACGCTTGGCCGGCAGCGGCGGCGCTTCGTCGCCGGCCTCGGCGTCCCAGCTGCCCGACAGCACGCTGGCGAAGACCTCGCCGACGTCGGCCGGCGGCAGCTGCGGCGCCGGCGCGGCGGCTTCGGCGGCTTCGGCAG
>NZ_AEWG01000157.1 GCF_000190375.1 Rubrivivax benzoatilyticus JA2 = ATCC BAA-35 | reverse complement strand
CCATCGAGCCGCGCGCCCGTGCCGCCGAGGCCCGCCGCGAGCCGCCGGTGCTGCGCGAGGAGATCCGCCACGCCGAGCCGCTGCTGCCGCAGGCGCCGGTGCTCACCGACGGCGCGCCGCGCCGCGACCAGGTCGAGATGATGGAAGAGCTGCGCTCGATGCGCGGCCTGATCGAGCAGCGTTTCGGCGCGCTCGCGTTCATGGAGAAGCTGCAGCGCCAGCCGCGCCAGGCGCAGCTGACGCAGAAGCTGCTGGGCTGCGGCTTCTCGCCGTCGCTGGTGCGCAAGCTCGTCGAAGGGCTGCCCGGCGGCTGCGACGAACTGGCCTGGGCCGCCGGCGTGCTCGAGCGCAACCTCGCCACCGGCGAGCGCGAGAGCCCGCTGGAGGACGTCGGCGGCGTCTACGCGCTCGTCGGCCCGACCGGCGTCGGCAAGACGACGAGCACCGCCAAGCTGGCCGCGGCCTTCGCCACGCGCCACGGCGCCGCCAACCTCGGCCTGATCACGCTGGACGCCTACCGCGTCGGCGCCCACGAGCAGCTGCGCACCTACGGCCGCATCCTCGGCGTGCCGGTGCACACCGCGCACGACCGCGCCTCGCTGGAAGACCTGCTGGACCTGCTGTCGGCCAAGAAGATGGTGCTCATCGACACCGCCGGCATGGCCCAGCGCGACGCCCGCACACGCGAGCTGCTGGACATGCTGTCGCACCGCTCGATCAACAAGCTGCTGGTCGTCAACGCCGCCGCCCAGGGCGAGACGATCGAGGAAGTGCTGCTGGCCTACGGCGCCGCCGCCTGCCGCGGCATCGTGCTGTCCAAGATGGACGAGGCGGTGAAGCTGGCGCCGGCGCTGGATGCGCTGATCCGCTACAAGCTGAAGGTGCTCGCGGTGGCCAACGGCCAGCGTGTGCCCGAGGACTGGCACCGCCTGTCGGCCAACGCGCTGGTGCAGCGTGCGCTGCGCGGCGGCGGCAGCCCGGCCTGGCGCATGGACAGCGCCGACATGAACCTGGTGTTCGCCGGCGTGCCGACGCCCGCCGCCGGCAACCCGCTGCACGCCTGAACCCGGCGCCGAGCAGCATGCGCGACTTCTACGCCACCGACACCGCGCCGCTGGACCAGGCCCACGGCCTGCGCCGGCTGTTCGCGGCCTCGCGCCAGCGTTTCGTCCCGCTGGCCGCCAACCCGCACGTGCCGTTTTCCGGCGTCGTCATCGACGAGCTGACCGCCGCCTTCGTGCAGCGCGGCCAGCGCGTGCTGGTCGTCGACGCCGCCGACGGCGCCCCGGCGCCGCGCGAGATCTCGCTGCTGGACCTGGGCGCCGGCATCGAGGACCTGTCGCCGCAGATCGGCTACCTGGCCGCGCGCGGCCTGCCGCTGCGCCACGTCGACACGCGCGGCTCGGCCTCGGCCTTCGTCGACGCGCTGGCCCAGGCCGCGCCCAAGGCCGACGTCGTGCTGGTGCACGCCAATCCCGGCGACCTGGCGCGCATGTTCGGCCAGCGTGCCGCGCGCCCGATCCTCATCGGCGCCGACCACCCGGAGAGCATCAAGCACGCCTACGCCGCCTGCAAGCTGCTCGCCCAGCGCTGCGGCCTGATGACCTTCGATCTCGTGCTCGCCGCGCCGCTGGCCTCGCGGCGCGTGCGCGCCATCGCCTCCAGCCTGGCGAGCTGCGCCGACGCCTTCCTGGGCGCGCTGCTGCACGACTGGGCCGTCGTCGACCCCGCGACCGACCTGCGCGCCGGCCCCGATGCCGCCGTGGCGCGCCTGGTCGGCGGCCAGCTCGCGCTGGACGCGGCCGGTTTCGCCGGCCCTGCGGCGGTGGCGGGTTTCGCCCCGCCGGTCAGCGCGACGACGAACTGAAGAACGCCAGAACACGCCCCGAAAGGCTGCGCCCATGTACACCGCCAAGGGACAACTCGATGCCAACGCGCTGCTCCGGCAATACAGCCCGCTGGTGCGACGGCTGGCGCACCAGATGATCGCCAAGCTGCCGGCGAACGTGGAGCTCGACGACCTGATCCAGGTGGGCATGATCGGCCTGTCCGACGCGCTGTCGCGCTTCGATGCCGCCCAGGGCGTGCAGTTCGAGACCTTCGCCACCCAGCGCATCCGCGGCGCGATGCTCGACGAGCTGCGCGGCAACGACTGGATGAGCCGCGGCGACCGCCGCCACCAGCGCAGCATCGAGGCCGCGGTGCACAAGCTCGAGCAGAAGCTGCACCGCGCGCCCAACGAGAGCGAGATCGCCAAGGAGATGGGCCTGTCGCTCGCCGAGTACCAGGAACTGCTGACCAAGGTCCGCGGCACCCAGCTGATCTACCTGGAGGACATGAGCGGCGACGACGGCGACGAGGACTACCTCGATCGCCACGTCCACGACGACGAGGCCAACCCGCTGGGCCGGCTGCAGGACCAGCGCATGCGCCAGGCCCTGGTCGACGCGATCAAGAACCTGCCCGAGCGCGAGCAGTACGTGATGAGCATGTACTACGAGCACGACATGAACCTCAAGGAGATCGCCGCGGTGCTCAAGGTGACCGAGAGTCGCGTCTGCCAGCTGCACAGCCAGTCGATCGCCCGTCTGCGCACGCGCCTGCGCGAGTGGTGACGCCGGCGCCGTGAACGAATCCGCGCGGCCTGCCCCGGCGCCGCGCGACAGCCTCGTCGGCGACCGCCTCGCGTCTCTGTATCTGATGAAAATGCGACCGCGGCGCGCCGCGATCCCAGGAGACACGATGCTGAAGATGTTCCGGCGCGAGCCCCCGCCGCTGTCCGCCGCCCCTGTGCCCGCCGCTGCGGCCGGTCCCGCCGAGACGGCGCTTCGCCAGATCAACGAACGTGCCTCGGGCCTGGGCCGCGAGGCCGCCGAGGTCTGCGGCGTCATCGCCGACACCCAGCGCATCGCCACCGCCCAGGCCGCGGCGCTGCAGGCGCTGGCCAGCCAGCTCCAGGACGTGGTCGCGGCGCAGGCCGCGATCGCCGGCGAGACCGACAACGGCCTGCGCGCCGTGGCCGAGGTCGGCGAGGCGGTGCAGGCCGTCGGCGCCGAGGTCGGCGGCATCGTCGACACGCTGCGCCAGGTCTCCGGCGCGGCCGGCCAGATCACCCAGATCGCGCTGCAGACGCGGCTCGTCGCCTTCAACGCCTCGGTCGAGGCCAAGCGCGCCGGCGAGGCCGGGCGCGGCTTCGGCGTCGTCGCCGACGCGGTCAAGGATCTGGCGGCCAAGGTCGAGGTCTCGTCCAAGGAGATCCTGACCACCGTCGGCCGGCTCGACGAGCGCATCGCCGCGCTGGCGCGCGAGATCCAGCGCAGCGAAGGCAGCCCCGCCGGCGGCGTGCACCGCGCGCTCGACGGCGTCGTCGAGGGCGTCGGCCGCATCCACGAGGCCAGCCGGCGCAGCTCCGAGGTCTGCGCCGTGCTCGAGGCCCAGATGGCCGGCATCGAGGGCGAGGTGCGCCAGACGACGCGGGCGCTGGACGGCGCCGCCGGCCGCACCGAGAACTTCCTGCGCATCTCCGAGCAGCTGATCGAGGCCTTCGCCGCCAGCGGCCTGGAGACCGAGGACTCGCCGTACATCCGCGCCGCGCAGCAGGCCGCCGGGCAGGTCGCGGCGCTGCTCGAGGACGCGCTCGCCGCCGGCCGCGCGACGCTGGAGGACCTGTTCGACGAGCGCTACCAGCCGATCGCCGGCACCGAGCCGGCGCAGCACACGGCGCGCTTCTCGGCGCTGGCCGAGCAGCTGTTCCCGCAGGTCCAGGAGGCGGCGCTGCAGCTGTCGGACAAGGTCGTGTTCTGCATCGCCGTCGACCGCAACGGCTACGTCGCCTGCCACAACCGGCGCTACAACCAGCCGCAGCGCCCCGGTGACCTGCTGTGGAACACCGCCAACAGTCGCTGGCGCCGCATCTTCAACGACCGCACCGGCCTGGCCTCGGCGCGCAACGAGCGCCCGTTCCTGCTGCAGACCTACCGCCGCGACATGGGCGGCGGCCGCTTCGTCGTGCTGAAGGAAGCCGCCGCGCCGATCACCGTCGGCGGCCGCCACTGGGGCGGGCTGCGGCTGGCGTTCAACTTCTGATCAGTCCGCCGCGGCGGCGAGCGTGAACTCGAAACGCGCGCCGCGGCCCGGCGCGCCGTGCGCGGCCACCGTGCCGCCGTGGCGCTCGACGATGCGCTGCACGATGCTCAGGCCGACGCCGGTGCCGGCGTAGTCCTCGCCGGCGTGCAGCCGGTTGAAGGGCACGAACAGCCGGTCGGCGAGCGCCGGGTCGAAGCCGGCGCCGTTGTCCTCGACGGTCACGCGCAGCCGGCCGTCGGCGTCGGGCGCGGCGGCCACGCGCACCGTCGGCGCCTCGACGCGGCGCGTGAACTTGGCTGCGTTGCCGAGCAGGTTGGCGAGCACGATGCGCAGCGCCGGCGCGCAGCCGTGCACGCGCAGGCCGGGCTCGATCTCCCAGTGCAGCGGCGCGCGCCGCTCCAGCGCCGGCAGCCCCGTCGCGGCGTCCTGCGCCAGCGCGCTCAGGTCCACGCTGTCCATCGGCATCGCCTGCACCGTCGAGCGCGCCAGCAGCATCAGCGCGTCCAGCGTCTCGCGCATCGTGCGCGCCGCCTGCTCCTGCATCGCCAGCAGCTCGCGGTCGGCCTTGTCCAGCCGCGCCGCGGCGCGGTGCGACAGCAGCTGGGCGATGCCCTCGACGTGGCCGATCGGCGTGCGCAGCTCGTGCGCCAGCTGGCGCGAGAACGCGTCGAGGTCGCGGTTGATCTGCTGCAGCTCGCGCGTGCGCTCGGCCACTGCCTGCTGCAGCGCCTCGTTGTCGCGGCGCAGCACGGCTTCGGCCTGCTTGCGCACCGTGATGTCGCGGCCGACGCCGCGGTAGCCGAGGAAGCGGCCCTGGCCGTCGAAACGCGCGATGCCGCTGAGCGACACCCAGCGTGTGCCGCCGTCGCGGGCCTCGGTCGGGAACTCGAAGGAGCGGAAGGGCCGGCGCGTGTCGAGGTCGGCGCGGTGGCGCTCCCAGAGTTCGGGCGGCGTCGCCGTGTGCAGCTCCCAGCGCGTGCGGCCGTCGCCCGGCTCCAGGTAGTCGACGGCGCTGCGGTAGACGGCGCGCCCCACCGGCTGCAGCCGGTGCGCGGCGTCGGTCTCCCAGTACCAGTCGGAGGCCAGGTCGACCATCAGCGCCCAGCGCTGTTCGTTCTCGCGCTGGCGCTCGTAGCCCAGCTTGCGTTCGGTGATGTCGCGGCCCACGCCTTCGTAGCCGGTGAAGCGGCCCTCGGCGTCGTGGCGCGGGCGGCCGCTGAGCGCGATCCACAGCGCGTGGTCGCCGCGGCGCGAGCGTGCCCGCAGCTCGACGTCGCGGAACGGCTGCCGGCGCGCCATGCGCTCGTTCAGCCAGTCCCAGCCCAGCGCCGGCGGCTCGAAGGCCGGCAGCTCGTCGCGGCGCCGGCCGATCAGCTCGTCGAGCGTCCAGCCCAGCTGCGTCGTCAGCGGCGACGAGCCCGACGACCACGACAGGCGCATCTGCTCGTCGCTCTCCCAGTACCAGTCGGCCGACAGGTCGGCCAGCGCGCGCCAGCGGCGCGCGGAGACCCCGGCCTCGGCGGTGTCGGCGGGCGGGCTTTCCGCGCCGCGCGCCAGCGTGTCGGAGAACTCGCGCAGCGCGCGGCGCATGCGCCGGCGCTGGCGCCACAGGCCGTGGGCCGGGAGCAGCAGCGTCAGCGCCAGCGTCGCCGACAGCAGCTGCAGCCACAGCCCCAGGCGGGCCTGGCGCTGCAGCATCTCCTGGCGCGCCTGGGCGGTGACGCGCTCGGCGAGGTCGGCAACGGCGCGCAGCTCGGCGCGGCCGGCGCGCGGCCCCAGGCCGGCCAGCCGCGACTCGAGCAGGTCCAGCTCGTGCAGCACGAGGCCGCCGCTGGCGGCGGCGCCGCGCAGCGTCGCCAGCCGCTGGCGCAGCAAGGCGAGCTCGCGCTGCGTCTCGTCTTCGGCGCCATCGGCGACGGTCCAGCCCAGACGGGCGGTGGCGGTGCCGAGGCCGTCGGCCGCGTCGGCCAGCGTGGTGTCCGGGCGCTGCTGCAGCAGCGCGATGACGAGGGCCGCCGCGCACACCGGGCCGGCGAGCAGCAGCAGCCAGCGGTTGTCGGCACAGCCCCGCAGGCGTTCCAGCAGGGTGCGGGCGGCTTCGGCGCCGCTGGAGGCAGAGCCTGGCGCTGCGGACGTCCAGGCGGTATCGGTGTTTCCCAACGCAGACTGATCGATCAGGACGCCGCTCGTGACGGCGCCCGGGTGATGGGGCGGGGGCCGCAGTCGTGGCCGCGCCCCTCGGGTTTGTCAGGAGGCCATTGTCACCCCATTCCTGACGCGGACCCCGGCGTGCCGCGCCGCGGCCGCCGAAACGACGACGGCCGGGCCGCTGACGCGACCCGGCCGTCCGGGAATGGGGCGAGGGCGGCGCGAGCCGCCGCGTGATCAGGCCAGCAGCGAGCCGCCGTGGCTGGTGCGGGTGCTGGCACCGGCGGCGCCGTAGCCGCCGCTGCCGATGTTGGGCAGCAGGACGTCGATCGCGCGGTCGAGCGCGGCGGTGGCGCGGGCCAGCGCTTCGCGCTGCGCGGCCACCTGCCCCCCGGCGACGGCCAGGCGCTGGCGCAGCGGCATCGGCACGCCGCCTTCGCGTGCGGCGCGGGCGAAGTGCTCGACGGCGGCGGCAAGCGCGCCGTGCAGCTCGCCGGCGGCGGACTCGATGCCGGCGGCGTCGCTGGCCGCCAGCGCGGCGCCGAGCTCGGCCAGGCGCTGCTCGAGCGTGTCCAGCGGGGCTTCCAGTTCGGTGGCGCGTTGCAGCGCCCGCATTTCGGCGGCAGTCGTCAGCATGGACGCTTCGGCGTAGTTCAGCGGTTGTAGGTTCTGCCCAGGAGCTCCTGGGCATTGGCGATCAGCTTGTCGGCGATCTTCTCGGCGTCGACCTGGTAGCCGCCTTCGCGGATCGCCTGGGCGATGCGGTCGACCTTGGCGGCGTCGAAGCTGCCGTCGGCGGCGTCGCTGGCGGCCAGGGCCGCCGACGACAGCTCGACCTTGGCGCTCGGCTCGGCCGTGGCGCCGGACGTGCGTGCCTGCGAACCCGTCTTGCGGTCGCCGTTCACCGCCGAGGCGGGCGACGTGGAATCGAGGTGACCGATCTTCATGTTGAACTCCAGCAGGAGCCGTCCCGGCGGGGCAGCCTCCCATGACATGATCGCTGTATCGGAGCGTGGAGAGCCAACTTTAGGGCCCGGCGGGATGATTTTTCATCGGTCCCCTGAATGCGGGGGGAATCGCGCTCAGCGGGCGACATCGACACGCCCCTCGGCCGTGGGCCAGCCGGTGACGATGCGCCCGGCCTCGGTGCGCACGCGCACCAGCCGGCCTTCGACGCCGCGCATCAGCGCCTCGCCGCGGGTGCTGACGGCGTAGCCGTCGCCGCGTGCCACGACGCTGACCACCTCGCCGGCGGCGAACCACTCGCGCGGCTTCAGCGCGTCCAGGCGCAGCGCCTGGCCGGGCGCCAGCGGCCGCGCCAGCGTGCGGCCCTCCAGCGCCTGCACCGAGGCCAGCGGCGGTGTCGCCGCCGCGGCCCAGTCGACCTCGCCCAGCGCCAGCTGGCCGGGGGCCAGCACGGTGCCGGGGGCCAGCGCCGTGACGGCGACGACGCCCGGGCCCCAGACCTCGACGGTGATCGGCAGGAAGACGTTCCAGGGCACGGCGCCGTCGCGGCAGCGCAGGCCCACGCGCGCGCGGCCCCAGGGGCGCACGCCTGTCGGCAGATAGGGCTCGACGCGGTTGCAGGGCGCCAGCCGCAGCCGCGGGTCCAGCCGGCCGGGCACGACCTCGACGCGCAG